>JBJMLZ010000192.1:0-23780 GCA_045805035.1 Bacteriovoracaceae bacterium | reverse complement strand
TGTCCCTCGTAGGGGCATTGCTGATTATCCTGAGCAGCTACCGGCTCTTTTTCTCCCGCGCGGGGAATTTCGAGGGGATTACCCTTGGCCGGGTTTCTGCGCTCGAAAAAGTCGTGAAGATCAAGCGCGCCCGCGCTCTGGATTGGGTAGATGCGAACGCCTCTGATCTCGTCACTGAAAACCAGATGATTTACACCGACGAACTTTCTCAGGCGGAAGTCGAATTCAACGAAGGCCATCGCCTCGTGATCAGTGAAAACTCACTCGTGAAAATCCGTTCACGCGGAAAAGAAAACGAACTCGATGTGAATAAGGGTTCGATCCGCGCCACTCTCAGTGGAAACGAGCCGATCATCGTGAAGATGAATGGCGAGGACTATGAACTGAAAGGCGAAAATGCCAACGTCGAGATCAACCTGCACGGAAATGTCGGTGAGATCGGAGTTGTCTCCGGAAAAGTGGAGCTCGCCAAAGATGGTAAGACCACCGAGCTCGATGAAAAAACTGCACTCGTCGTCGAAGGGGAAAAATATTCCACGAAGGCGCTCGCCTATGTTCTCCTCTCACCCGCGAAGCTTGCGGCGTTGTATACCGGACCACAATCCTCTGACATCGTTTTCACCTGGACGGGTGAAACTTCCGGCAACATCACTCTGGCCCTCACTTCTGATTTCTCGGGTGACTCCGTGGAGACTTACCCCGTCGATGGAAACTCCTTCCGCACCAAACTTTCTCCCGGCCACTGGTACTGGAAGCTGGAGAGTGAAAAGGGAAGCTCGCTCGTTTCCGATTTCCGCCTGATCGAAGAAACAGCTCCCGAAATTCTTCGCCCGAAAAACGGCGAGACCGTCGATGTTCTCGTGGATGAAAAGGGAACTCAGACAGTGAGGCTTGAATGGACCGGCGGAGAGGCCAAAAATTTCTCGGTCGATGTGGATGGAAAAATCTCCGAAGTCGCTCACGAAGTTTTTCCGGCGACCGTGACCGCGAATGAACTCACCTGGAAAGTGAAAGTGAGTGATCCGAAAAGACCTTTCGCGATCTGGTCAGAGACTCAGAAGATCCGCGTGAAGCACCATCCATTCCCGGTGATGCCGGTGAATATGTATCCCGAGACGGTAGAGTTCCAGAGCTTCTCTAAAACTCCGGAGCCGGTGGAACTTTCGTGGTCATCCGCTTTCAATGCTGACATTGAAGTGAAGACGCCGACGAAAACCGTAGATCTTTTCACGAACACCAACAGCATTTCCTTTGAACCCGTCGAAGTTGGTATCCACAAGTGGCGCGTGCGCGCTTATGACCAGTTCTCCCGTTACTCAGAGTGGTCAGAGTGGAAAGAGTTCACGATCGTCGATATGTCCGGCGAGAAGACCGGCGAGGGAGTTCAGCGAATCAAGCTGAATCGCCCTGACCAGGAAGTCACTTTCGGCTGGAATGGAAGAGGCAATAATGTTTTCGAACTCTCAAGCGACAAGGATTTTCAGAACGTCATCGTGAAAAAAGATGTGAATGGTTCCGAGACCAAACTCTCAGTTCCAAAGACAGGAACGTATTACTGGCGCAGCCGCGAATTCAGAAAAGACGGCACTCTTCACGTGAGCGAGCCGAAAAAAGTGATTATCGAACCGGTTGCCGCCCCCGGAAAACCGGCGGCACTTCCACCAATGGAAGTTCCGTTGGAGCGAGTGGAGAACACCACGACGTTCATCGACAGAATTTTTGCGAGTGCCTTCGCCGATGACGTATTTGGAGTGGCGAGATTCCAGCTCCCGAAACTTGAACACGCCAAGGCCTACGTCCTCCGCATTTACCGGAAGGGCGAAGAGAATCCGGTCTTTGAGGAAAAAGTGACGGGCCCCGATTTTGCGTGGAAGAATGCTCTGCCAGGCGAATATGATTTTCAGTACGCGATCGTCGATTACTTTGATCGCCAGAGTCCGTTCTCTGATCGCTCTTCTCTCACCGTGAAAGAAGACACTGCTCCCTCGCGGGCACTTCTCATTTCGCCCATCCGACTCGAGAAAATTACGTCGGAGAAAATTGAATTCAAGTGGAAGGAATCCGATCGCTCCAAAGTTTATCACTTCGAACTTTACGATGATGAGAACCTCTCCACGAAACTTTTCGAAGAAGACGTGAAGACGAATTCCTTCGAACTCGGGAAAAAACTCCCGGAGAAGGCGTACTTCTGGAAAGTGACTTCCGTAAGTGAAAAAGGTGAGAAAACTCCTTCAAGTGTCGGCCGCTTTTTCTATCTCCCTCCGAAGGAAGAAGTGATCATTGCCGCCCCTTCAGAAAATCCAGCAGAAAAAATCTGGAAGAGTCGCGCGCATGTCGCATGGGCACCATCAAGCGATTCCTACAAATTCTCCGACGGAAATAATTCCGGAAAAATCGACGGCACGGTGATGATGGGACTCGAAGGCAGGGGCACCATCTTCCGCGAGAAGTGGATCTACGCCGGTGAATTCCTCCGCCAGTCCGGAAAAGTCTTTAAGAAAGAGCCATACTCACTCACAAAACTCACGATGGACGCCGGCCACAAATGGAAATCCGGCAAGCACATGTTCACCATCGGCCCATCAGTAGGATTCGGGCTTGGCCAGTCTTACGGAATCGAGGGAT
This sequence comes from Bacteriovoracaceae bacterium, assembly GCA_045805035.1. GTDB lineage: Bacteria > Bdellovibrionota > Bacteriovoracia > Bacteriovoracales > Bacteriovoracaceae > Peredibacter. The sequence continues at coordinate 21,155 of JBJMLZ010000192.1, read as the reverse complement.
CGACGGTGACTGCAAGTTCTGTTTCCGGCGCGCTCTACGGGGGAGTGGTGAGAAGCTATCATGATCTCGGGCAAGTATGGTCCGCGGAAGGAAAACTTTCTTATCTTCTCGGCGCCTTTACCGAGATGGAACTTTCCGGAAATCTTCTTCGCTCAATGAAAGATTATTATCTCGTGATCGGTGCGGGATTTGTGGGAAGAAGTTATACGAAAAACGCCGGCGAACAAACTTCGCTTAAATTGAACGCCGGTATCGGCCGCGAATTCTAGAAATCAAAACTACCAGCATGAAACCAACAATGACCTGATACATCTGATGGTCTTGTTTATTTTTTACGGCACCACAAGTGATGGATGATTTGAATGTCTCACCTGATCCACCGGGAATGCCTATCGCACCAGTACCAGTCCCTTCAATAATATTGTCGACATCGACAAATTCATAAAGACCATTACCACCAATCCCGCCGGAACCTGCCGCGCCAGATCCGCTTCCGCCATGTCCACCCGAGAGAAGAAAAGTGGCATTGTTCAGGATATCACCGATGGCCTCAATTCGGATCGCGCCTCCTGATCCTCCGCCACCGCCACCGCTGTTTACAGTTCCTGCACCACCTGACCCACCTCTTACATCAATCGTTCCACCACTTATTGTGATGTCACCACCGGCACTGATCCAGATTGCGCCACCACCACCACCTCCAGTGCCTGATTCAAATGCACCTGGTGGATCACCGAAACCTCCGGCGCCACCGCCCGAGCCTCCACGAAACAGAACAGCGATATTATATATGCCGCCACCAGCGCCACCATTTTGAGGAGGACAATTCCCTCCTGCGGTACCTGTCGTCTTAAATCCGCCTCCACCTCCGCCACCTCCGCAAGGATTTGCAGAAGTTCCTGCGAGGCCTGGAGTTGGTCCTAAGCCGTCTTGTCCACCACCGAATGCATCATTGTTTCCACCATCGTCTGCACCTGCGCCACCAAGTCCTCCGGGTGCGCCGCCTGCAGCGTCTGTCACTCCATCATCACCTTTGAGATTCAGGGTTACTCCAGAAGCGATCGTGACATTTCCCTGAACCTTCACGCGCACTACAGGCGCAGGATTTTTTGGGAAAGTATAAGTTCCAGCTGTGATCGTCAGTGTTGTGCAATTGTATTCAATAGCGCCGCCAGTAATAGTCGCGCCTGTACATGCGCCATCAACACCGGTACCGGGATCGACCTGAGCGAAAGCTGTCCACGAAAAAAGAAGAAAGACAGAATTGAGAAGGGTCCTCATGAAACGATTTTACTTGTTTCAGAGGACCCTAGTGAAAATTTATACCCGAGTGAATTACTGTTTCTTGATGATCTTGATTTGCGTGTAGATTTCCGGAGTGCCGAAGCTTGTCGCCTGGCCAAGTCCATTTGTCGTAGTCGTGGTTTTTGCGCAACGATGTTGGATTTCAAAAGTGCTTGCTGTGCTTACGATCAGCTCGCCTTGAATGGTCGAGTAGGAGATTGATCCATTTGTTGCATTCGAAACACTACTTGAACCGACGAGAATATCTGCGCCTGTTTCAATGACTTTCAACTTTGCCTGGTGCTGATTCACAAGGAAGGCCGGTGCCTGTGCTTCGATGAAATATGTACCAGGTTGAAGTACAAAGCGATTTGAATTTAATGTGATGAACGAAGTGTTACCACCAAGAACGTTCAGCTGTCTTGGTGTCCATACTCCTACAGTACAGTCTCCACCGTGAACACCGGAAACTCTTTCGTCACGAAGGTACGCGATCTCTGAAAGTCCGCGATCACCTTTGTCACCCTTGTCACCTTTCGGACCTTGAATGCCGGGAGCACCGTCATTACCAGGAAGACCTTGCGGGCCTTGAGCTCCGTCCGCACCAGCAGGACCCATTGGACCCATCGGGCCCATGGCACCAACTGAACCCGCATCACCTTTCGGACCTTGTGAACCAGTTGCACCCGCTGGACCTTGTGGGCCTTGCGGACCTTGAGCACCTTGCGGACCTTGAGCACCTTGTGGTCCCTGTGGACCTTGCGGACCCATTGGCCCCATCGCACCTGCAACTCCGGGAGCACCATCTTTACCGTCAGCACCGGCAGGACCTTGTGGACCTTGCGGGCCCATTGGACCTGCAGCACCTGCTGCACCAGCGGGACCTTGCGGTCCAACTGCACCTGCTGTTCCGTTAGCACCAGCAGGACCTTGTGGACCTTGCGGGCCCATCGGACCCATCGGGCCAGTTGCACCTGCTGAACCTGGAGCTCCGTCTTTACCATCGGCACCTGCAGGACCTTGTGGACCTTGCGGGCCCATGGGACCTTGTTCACCTTGTGGCCCCTGTGCACCTTGCGGGCCGGGAGTTCCGGCAGCGATATCAGGGAAAGCAGCGACCCAAGCTTCACCGTTATATGTGAGAACTTGTCCTTCTTCCGCAGTGAGGTAAGGAAGAACGAGGCCGTAATCAGCTTCGTCTTTCTGAATGATTTTAATTTTCGCAACCAGTGTCGCTTTCTCTGAAGCAGCTTGAGTGAGTTTCAATTCAATCTTACTGTCGACACGAACATCGTCACCCGACCGTGATCCATCAGAGCAACCTACTAAGTAGTAAGTGCTGCTGACGAATCGGCCGGAAGCTCGGGGGGAGTAGCTACAGGTGACTTGTCCATCGATCACGAGTTGCCCGGCAGAAGAACTGATCTTACCGGCGCCACTCGCAAGCTGGATCTGCGAAGGGATTTCCACGATTCCGCGGAAGCCGACCAGCTTCGGAGAAAGTTTATAAGTAGGTTGTTGTTCCAGACCTGCTTTCAACTCGAGAGTCTTAGACTTCGAGAGCTTCTTGAAGAGATCGTCCCAGATGCTATTTCCGTTTCCGGCGAAGGCAGATGGGGCGAGCACAAGTGCGGTGAAAGCAATGGCCCAAAGTTGATTCCGCTGACGTTCCATAACAAACCTTTGGTTGTGGATGCCTTAATTCTAGGGCCTTCCTCGATCTGCTTGGATAATCGCAGACTTAGAGAGGGCAAAAACACGACTTAGAGGCAAATAACCTTAAAGAGTGCCCTAGATAGTGGTCGATCGTGGGAAGAGTTAAACAGGGCCTAACAGAGTGTAGAATGGTGCTCCTCATCAGAGGGGAAAAAATTGTAAAATTTTTGAGAAGGAAAAGTGTGGTGCCCGGGACGAGACTCGAACTCGTACGTTATTGCTAACGAGGGATTTTAAATCCCTTGTGTCTACCATTCCACCACCCAGGCCTGCAGGAGAAAATGAACTTCATATTATTATGTAACCAAAGGTCTGTCACTTGAAATGCCTTTCGCTTCTCCTCGCGCTTCTTGCCGTTTCATGCACGACGAAGAAAAAAGATTTTGCACCGGAAGAACTTCTTTCGATCTATGAACCGAAGTGGTTTTCTGCGAGCGAAAATCATTCGCTGAGAGATCAATTAGGAAAACCGCAGGCGCATTTATTTTTTGACGTTCATCCTGAGCTCGTTGAAAGAGAAGGTCTCGTGAATGCGATCGTGACCACTCCGGAAAATTCTCATCTCAATTATGCGGTTGATCTTCTCTCGGGCCAGCGCCACTACGCTCATCACTACTGCAACCAGGGTGATGTGTGGAACCTGAAGAGCGGAACTTTCGGTCGTCCGTATTTTTCCATCGGATACATGCCGCGGGTCCTCGATCAGATGGGCGAGCCGCAGAAGCTCCTCATCTTCGGCGGAGGCAAGCGCCTCGTTGATTCGATCGATCAGTTCTTCGTGAGAGTAAAAATTCTTGGCGGCTACATGGAAGAGAGTTGCCCGGATCTCAACTGCCTCGGCCGCGACACCTGGAAGTCACGTCTTGTGTTCATCGCGATTGATCCTCAGGATAAAAAATATGGTGACGTGAGTGACATGGAAGGCTTCCTTCGTCGCGAATCCTGGGAAAGACTTCAGCCGACACTTCAGAACATGGACGGAAGAAATTTTTCCGTTGATAAGACTTACCCCTATCTGCGCGTGAGAAAACCCATCGGCTACGCGGATGCGATCCAGCTTTTCAGAAAGCGTACCGCCTTCATGGGCGATGATGAAATTAAAAAAATCCAGAGCGCGTGCCACATGCTCTATGACAAGATGTGGGCGGATGTCGGTTCGGATCGCCCCGAAGATATTCCGTCAAAAACCGAAGACGAGCTCAACAAGAAACTGAAAATCCGCGATGAACTTCGTGAAAAGAAAATGCCGGTCGGTAAAATCGAGCGCTTCCGGAAATTCATCAAGAAGTATTTCAATGAATCCGCGACCTGCGAAAAGTTTGTGTATCACGGTAACATCAACCTGAATCCTGAACGCTTCTGGTTTCATTCCTACATGGGAATGTATCTTCGTCTTCACAAGGAAGGTCACTACTTTGATTGCCGCCGGAAAATCTGGGCGGAAAATGTGATCAATGTGAATGGCGAACCCGGACACAGTCTGCCCAATGAAATCGACGACTGCTCAGAAAAAGACATCGATTCCGCGATGGAATACATGCCTAATCACATCAAGGCGATGAAAAGCGGAATGGGATATTTCTGGCGCTTCATTGACTATGACACTCATGAATTCGGCACTCACCGGAAGATCTATTCCTGGGTGAAAATGAATCGCAGAAAATTTGACTGTCGTCCGGATCCGAACGAACTCATTCTGGATAAGCTCACCATTTTTCCTGAGGAAGCTTCCTGGAAGAGGTGGAACATTGTTGACGTGGCCTCTGATATGAAGATCATATACTGATGGAAAAAGCCTCACTCAATGTCTATTGCCTTGGTGGACCGCTTCTGTCGACAGAGTGGGCGGGACTTATGGGTGACAAGTACCGGGAGCACATGTCGTTCACTCCCGTGTTGGTGGCAACACCCGAAGAGGCACAGGTCATCGTCTGGGACGGAGTGACCACACCGAAATCCCAGCGCCTCATTCAGGACTTACTGAATTCAGTTTCCGATAAAGTGATTTTCCGTCTCACCGGAGAAGCGCCGACATTTTTTCAGGATCATCCGTTTGTTCGACTGAATCGCCGTGAAATTTCTTCCGTTCATCTTCCCCCTTCGCGCGTACTTCCCGAGGAAATCTTAGAGGCCCTTGAAGAGTGTCGTCAGAAGGCGGGCCATGTTTAGCTGGAAAGAATTTGAACGTGCAAGAAATATTCTGGGAGAGTCCGGACGCGTCTCTTACAGCGAGGCCCTGGGTCAGCATCACGTTTCGATTCGTCCGAAAGATCTTCTCCGCTGGATGGAACTCGCCAGTGACGATCTTGGTTACGTGGTTCTCCTTGATCTCACCTGTGTGGATCATGACCTCCTGAAAGACCCTCATCGCTTCGAACTCGTTTATCATTTGCTCAATATGGGCTCGCACCAGCGACTGAATCTCCACGTGCATTTTTCCTCCGGCGAGATTGTTCCGAGTGTGCGGAAGTTTTATTCGCACGCCGGATGGCTTGAGCGCGAACAGGCGGAGATGTTTAACATCCGCTTTGATCTTGAAGTGGCCCCGCTTGTTCTCACTGAAGGGCAGACGAATTTCCCGCTGAAAAAAGATGCGGTCCTTCGCGGGTGGCCTCTTGGAGTTTCCCGTGAGCTTCCGAAAAGACAATTCAATCCCAACAAATCAGAAACTCCCTGGCCGGAAGAGTCCTATGAATGGAAACGTTTCTCCATTCTTTCTCCTGAGACCATGGGGAACTTTGAATGGATGGTGTGCTTTGATCCGGTGAAAGTGGTCGACAGCAAAGTCGAGATTGGTTTTCATCATCAAGGCCTTGAGAAAAAACTCGAATCAATGAACTGGATGCAGGTCCAGCATTACGTTCAGCGGATCAATGAGGGCGCTTCACCTCACTACACCATTGCGTGGGTGAAGACCCTCGAAGAAATGATGTCGGTACGCCTTCCGGAGCGCGCGCAGGCGATTCGTATCATCATGCTCGAGCTCTCGCGCATCGCTGAGCATTTAACTGTCCTTCATGAGATTTGTTACGCTTTGAAAAAAGATGAACACCGTGTGTTCCTCGATGCCCGCGAGAAAGTGTACGAGCTCTTTGAGAAATATTGCGGACATCGCCAGGGTTTTGGTGTCGCCCGTCTCGGGGGAGTAAAAGAAGATCTTCCACACGGATGGATCGTTGAATACCAGGCGGTCGCTTCGATTCTTCTCAAAACTCTTCCGCTCGTGAACAACGAGCTTTTCTCGCAAAAAAATTTCCGCGACTCACTTGGCGGAGACAGTGTTTCCGCGCAGACGATCCTGCAGTGGGGAGTCGGCGGGCCTGCCATGCGCGCGGCGGGCGTGAACTTTGATCTGCGCAAATCCCAGCCGTTTTATTTTTATCAGGACATTGATTTTGATATCCCGGTCGGGATTTACGGCCGCGCTTACGACCGCTATCTCATTCGCCTGGAAGAAATTTTTCAGGGCCTCCGTATTATCACTCAAGTGATCGACAATCTTCCTCTGGGATCCGTGATCTCTGAGCAGTTTGACGGGCCCGCGATGGATGTGCTGAAAAAAATGAATGCGGAAACTCCACCGGTAAACTGGCACTCTTCAAGTCTTGAGAGTCCCAACGGAGAAGCGGGATTTTCTCTTCTTGCCGGTGAGGGCTGGAAGATCGAACGCCTCCGGATTAAAACTCCCGGACTTATTCTCGCCCAGGCATTACCTGCACTGACACTCGGACTTCGTGAAGATGAGCTTCGTGCGACCATCGCTAGTTTCGGACTTCGACGCACGGAAATAGATCGTTAGGATAAAGCTATGATTCTTGATCGCAAATTTTACAATGACCTTCCCATCTTCCGGCGCCTCTGGGGTCGCTATCAGATGAAAAAACTCCGGGGTGAAAAGCTTTTTAGATTTCTTGATCTCCTGAAGAGTTCTGCCCCCGATAAATTGTATTTTTATTCTCCTCGGCTTAAGAGAAAACCACGTTTTACGGGGAATGTTGCCCTCTTACAAAGCTGGCAAGACGCAAAACTTTGTGAGAGGATGTGTCCGACTCACGCGATTCAGGTCACTGAAAACGATTTTTTGATCGACGATCGCGGCTGCATCACATGTGGCCTTTGTATCGAGCTCGCTCCTCCGGGACTTCTTGAAGTCACTCACGAGTATGGCCGTCCACAGAGGTCCTGACTTTTAAGGATGGATCCATGTTTAAGCTGATTTCTTTTTTCGCAGTTTCTTTCATCGCACTTTGGGTTGCACTCTCTCACACTATCGGTCTGAATGGATTCTTCGGTGACTTTATCGCCGCTCATCCTTTCATCATCCTTCCGATTTACATTGCGACGATCACTCACATCACAATCACCGCGATGAGTTTGTCGTTTCACCGTCATCACACGCACAAAGGTGTTGTGATTAATCCGTGGATCGATATGCCGATGCAAATCTGGCTTTGGTTTGTGACTTCCATGTCAAAAGTTGACTGGGTTTCGGTTCACATTTATCACCACGCTCACTCGGATCAGGAAAAAGATCCGCACAGCCCGCTTCACAAGGGTCTTATTCACGCGCTCTTCCTTGGCGTGTTTGATTACACAAAAGGGAAGTCACTTCCAGAAGTGCAGAAGATCCAGAAGACGATCAAGACCAATCGCCTTGAGGCCTACATTCATAATCATTCGTTCACCGGCCCGTACATCATGACCGCACTTTCGATCGTCCTCTTCGGACCGATCTGGGGTGGTGCTATTGCCGTGCTTAATTTCCTCGTATCTCCGATCTTTGCTGTTGGAGGCGTGAATGCCATCGCTCACTGGTGGGGATATAGAAATCACGTGACCACGGACAACAGCCGCAATATTGGTTTCCTTTTCCCTCTGAACTTCCTCACTTGTGGCGAGCTTGATCACAACAATCACCACGCGCACATGAAGTCCTGCTCATTCCGCCATCGCTGGTTTGAGTTTGATATCGGTTATGCTTATCTCAAAATGATGAGCTGGTTTAAACTCGCTGAGCTTAAGTCCGTTTATAATCCAAAGACCTTGAAGCAGGAGCTTTCCAAGAAAGTGTCTGAGCTCATTGACCGTGACTACCGTTTCAAGAAGCGTTGTGAAGAACTCGCGGCAGAAATGAATACGAACTATCACGAATTGAAAGACAAGATTGAGGCCTACTGTCGTGGCGAGAAAGTGAAACTCGACAAGGCGGTTCGTGAGTTCATGGAAGAAGTGAAGCGCACTTACGAAGCTAATCAGCGCCTGAATCTTTCTTACGTCTAAGATTACCCGAAAATTTCTTTCTTAGGTTTATCCCAGTCGAGTTCCTTGATGAGATCAAGGAACTCAGCTCGTTCAATGTATTTGCCGCCGAAAGCTTCCACCACCGGTGTCACCATCTGGGTATCGAGAAATCGAATCCCACGCGCTTTTAAATGCACCAGAAGCGTGAAAAGCGCGACCTTGCTGGCATTATCTTCTTTCATGAACATCGACTCACCAGAGACAAATTCTCCCATCACGACGCCATAGAGACCGCCAATAAGTTCATCCTCGTTCCACACCTCAACGGAGTAAGCGAGATCTTCTTTAAAAAGTTTTTCGTATCCCTTCACGATCTCAGGTGTGATCCAGGTGCCCGGCTGGTTCTTTCTCGGAATGCGCGCGCATTCTAAGATCACTTCTTTCATCTTCTGGTTGAACGTGACTTTGAAAGGAGATTTTTTCAGGAACTTTTCAAACGAGCGCGGAACGTGAAGTTCATCCAGAAAAAGAATTCCGCGCGGATCGGGAGAGAACCATGCCAGTGGAAGTTCGACAGATACGGGCCAGGGGAAAATTCCTGAACGATAAGCAGTGACGAGTGTGTCGGTCTCAAGGTCTCCTCCCACGGCAACGAGGCCGTCTTCAGTGGCCTCTTCGACCGGCGGGAAGATGATCTGTCTTTTCATTTATTGAGAATTTCCAGAAGAAGTCTTGCGATGTCACCCGCGACGGTAAGGGAGCTTTTCTGATCGCGTTCCTCGACACCTTCGGGGAGAACAAAAGGGGCCACTTCCATGAGGTCCGCACCGGTAATGCGGAAATCCTCCGAGAGTTCGCGCAGGATCGCGGCGCAGTCGGAAGGAAGAAGTCCGTCTGATTCAGGTGTTCCCGTCGCAGCGGCGTATTTTTCATCGAGAGCGTCGATGTCAAAACTCACGTAGAGTTCTTCCACACCGAGTTTTTTAAAATGCTTTTTGATTTTATCAATCGTCTTCACTGCTCCAAGCTTGTTTGCTTCATCCGCCCAGATCTGCGTGATGCCGACATTCTTCTTCCAGTGCGCTTTGGTTTTTCCTGAAGAGCGAATGCCGAGTTGGATGATGTGCTCACGCGATTTCAAAAACTCGAGGATCTGAAAAGTCCAGGTGCCAAAACAAATATCAATCCCGAGTCTTTCTTCGAGAAGATCCGTATGAGCATCAAAATGCAGAATACCTGCTTTCTTTTTGTCTTTTCTTGAGAGAAGCCACTCTTTGACCAGCGGGTAACTTGTCGAGTGATCACCACCGATGCCGAAGATCTTCGCTTGCGGACGCTTCTTGTAAATGTCCTTCACCGCATCTTCGGCGATGGAAAGAGGCGACACCGGAAGCTTGATCGTGGATTTCCCGAAAAGCGCCTTCCGGCATTCTTTAATTGTTTTTTCGTTCAGATATTTGTCGTGAAGGAGATGCGGGATCACGCGCACATCACCGAGGTCGGTGAAGAGATCATTGTCGCGAAGAAGCTCACCCCGAACTGCGAGTGGTCCCCAGTTCGCACCCCGCTGGATTCCGCCGCCATTGTCAGACGGAATGCCGATGACGAAAGGTTTACTGACTTCAAGGATATCGATTAATTTTTCCCAGATCTTTTTTGCGCGCTCAATACTTTTGGTCTGATAGATCGCTTCGAGAAGCCGCTCTTTTCTTTCACGCGCGGTATGAACCGTGTGGACGCCACCGCCGGGAAGAGTGAGGAGAAGCTTCAGCTTATTCATAAGAGCTCTCCGTTTTTCACGCGATACTGGAGAATAGAATTCATGTGTTTCTTGATGAAGTCGCGTTTCCCGAGATTCACCCAATCCGAAATGATTTTCACTTCAAAGTTGATGATCCGGTCGTCGAGATCGCGATCGACACCCGCGATGTGACTTGTTTTCCAGACCTGGGGAATGAGCTGCCACTCGGCACCAAAAGGTTCTTTCTCGAAGGTATCGAGGAAGGCGAATGCTTTCGGGTGTCCGGGAAGAAAATCCTTCAGCGCATTTTCTTCAATCAGCGGCCCGCGCGCGGGATTGATCAGAAGAAGTTCCGGATGAACATTTTCAAAGAAACGATAATCAAGCATACGACGACTGCTTTTATTTAAACTCATCGCGAGCATGATCACGCGCGCTTCCGAAAGCTTTCCATCCTTCCATGATTTGAGATGTGGGAACGGACACTCGCTGATGTAGGGATCAACAATCGTGACTCTCGCGCCAAGAGCGGCGAGGGTGCGAGCAAGAATTTTTCCCACGTGACCGTAACCAAAAATCCAGACCGGAAGTTCTTTCACGAGAGGGCGGTCCCACTTTCTGACCTTGTCCCACTCGACGTGCTGGGGAAGATCCACCGCACCCTCAAAGAGACAACGCAGACAATACTCCGCCACACCCTGCGCGCGGATCTCGTTTCCGACGATGACCGGAATGTCTTTCCACAGATGCATGTCCTGCGCGAACTGATCGTAACCGGAGTTGGGATGAATGATAAGCTCGGCGCTTTCCAGAACTTCTTTGTAAAATTCCGAGAGAACCGTCTGAGTATTTGTGAGGAGAATATTTGGTTTCGCAGTCGTTTTAGCAGTCAGGTACTTCACACCGGGCAATGCTTCGAGGGCGCGTTTTTCCTGATGGGCGAAGTCTTTTGCCTGATAGGGAGAGATATTTGTGCGCAGGACTTCAATGGAATTCATCCTATCAAAACTAGCGCATCTTCGGACAAATGTGTATAACGATGGCACCATGATCACGATCAAATCGGCCCGGGAAATCGAGGTAATGAAAGAGTCCTGCAAGATGGCAGCGAAGACGCTCCATTTTCTCGGGAAGAATCTTCGCGTCGGGATGAGCACAGAAGAAATTAATACCATGTGTCACCAGTACACGATTAATCGTGGCGGGATACCTGCGACTTTGGGCTACCATGGATTTCCGAAATCACTCTGCACTTCACGCAACGAAATTATCTGTCACGGCATTCCTTCACCCGAAGAATTTTTGAAAGACGGTGACATCATCAATCTTGATTGCACGACCATCTGGAAAGGATTTCACGGCGACACGAATGCCACATTTTTTGTCGGCGACGTGAAACCGGAATATAAAAAACTCGTCGACGTGACTTACGATTGCATGATGGCCGGCATTTCCGTTTGTCGCCCGGGCGCTCACATCGGTGACATCGGTGCAGTGATCGAAGAGATCGCGCATGACAACGGTTTCTCGGTCGTCCACGAGTATTGTGGTCACGGCATCGGAAGACAATTTCACGAAGACCCGCAGATCACTCACTTCGGAAAGAAGGGGACAGGTGTGGAGATGAGACCCGGCATGACTTTCACGGTTGAACCGATGATCAACTTCGGCAAGCGCCACTGCAAACTTCTGAACGACGGATGGACTGTCGTCACCAAAGACAAATCCTGGTCCGCGCAGTTTGAGCACACCATTCTCATCACCGAAGCGGGACATGAAATCCTCACGAAATTTGCACCTGAGGAATGGACTCCCGAAGATGACCGGATTTAAATCTTTCCTTCATTCTCATCAGAAACCACTCACTGACTACAATGTCCGTGTCACACTTTCCGGCACCACACTTTACCTGCGCCTTGATTCCCACGATAAAATTATGTCTGCCTCGTACGAAGGCGCTTCTGATGTATGGATGGGGTCGCTGTGCGAACTCCTGAAAGGCATGAATCTTTCGGAAGCGCGCTTTGTGGACATGCGCCACTGGGAACTCGTGTGGAAAGACGATCAGTTTTTCTGGGACATGAAGCTTGAAGTCTCTGATAAAGTTTTCTTCGCACCACTTGAGCTCCTTCACGCGGCTCTCGATGTCTATCAGGGAAAAGAATTTCTTTATCGAGAGGAAAGCCCACTCATCTGCCGCTGCTTCGGCGTAAGAGAAAAAGATGTCGTAGAGTTTCTTCAGACGGCGAAGGATCCGACTCTCGATGAACTTCTCAAAGCGACGAAAGCGGGAATGGGGTGTCGATCGTGTGTACCGCAACTGCGTCGCTGGTTCACCGGTGAGAATGAAAAGTCGCGAGTCTATAAGTCCCGTCCCATCGCGGACTGGGTCCTTCAGATCGACCATGAACTTCAGCATTTTCCGGAATCAAAATCCTGGAACATGAATGTCGGGAGTATGAATGGGAACACCGTCTTCATTACTTATGATTTTTCGTGCTCGCAAAGAGCGGAAGAGGAAACCGGAAAAAAACTTCAGGGATTTTTAGGTTCCGCAGTCGATGCAGACTTGGTTTTCTTCTTGAGATTCGCGCGACAACGCTGAAGTGCTTTCGGCCAGTCTTTTAATTTCTCAAAAATCTTTTCGTCTTTGCCTGCCATGATCTTTTTCATGTCGACGTCTTCCTGAAGATACTTGATCTCCGTGTAGAACTTGTGAAGTTCAGGCACCTCTTTCATCAGACAATCCGGCGTCGGCGCCTGCATCTGTATTTGTGAAAGAAAGCCCAGAAGAATTTCCTTACTCGCATCCACGTAGTCTTCAATCATGCCTTCCGTGATGGAGCGCTGAAGACCCGTGATGGATTCCGGAATAATAAACATCGCCTTGCCTTTACGAAGCGAAAATTCGAGGAGCTTCCAGGACTCCGAAAATCGCCTGGTCTGGCAGACAGTTTTGAACTCATCTTTGGTGATCGTGACATCGGGGATCTGGATCATCTCCGCAGTCATACGCTGATTCAGATCATAAAAAGGGCCGGTATTTTTTTGCTGATGAAGGCGCTTTTCTTCGGTCCCGAGACACATGAGAAGGGCATTGGCGGCACGCGCCTCCCAGGCCAGAAAGAGAACAAGCGTCAGAAGAAGCTTCATGCTTTCATTCTACCTTCAAAAACACTAATATCAAGGTATGAAGGAAATGACTTTCATGGACCACCTCGAGGAGCTGCGGACCCGGATTATCCGGATTCTCATCATTCTCGTGATCTCCTTCGGCGTCTGTTATTTCTTTTCCACCGACATTCAGGAAATCCTTCTTGCCCCTCTCCGGGTTGCTCTGGGTGGTCACGGACGGATTGTCTTCACTGGTCTTCTTGATAAAGTGATCGCCGAGCTCACCATGGCGTTCTGGTCCTGCATTCTTCTTGCGAGTCCTTTCTGGTTCCGGGAGATCTGGCTCTTCGTGAGACCGGGCCTCTATGATCACGAAGCGCGTGCGGTAGCACCTTTCATCTTTGTCGGTTTTGTTCTGTTCATCGCCGGAGTTTGCTTCGGTTACTACGTGATCTTTCCGTTCACCTTCAAGACGCTTATCAATGCGGGTGTGAAAGACGTCGAGGCGATGCTGAATCTTCACGACTACCTGATGCTATCGGCGAAGTGTCTGGTCTTTCTCGGACTCATGTTCCAGTTACCGAATGTGGTGATGATTCTAGGGTTCATGGGAGTGGTGACGAAATACACGCTGAGAGAAATCCGCCGTTACGTCGCGGTCGCATTTGCAGTTCTCGCCGCCGTGATTACACCGACGCCGGATGCCTTCTCAATGATGTGTGTGTGGATTCCGATGATGGTGCTTTATGAAATCGGAATTATCGGTGTGGCCTGGATCGTCCACCCGTATCTCAGAAAAAAGCACATGGACGATAACGTTCAGCTTGCTTCGAAGTCGTAATCATCCAGATCAATTTCATAGACGGTTTGCTCTTCCGCAACTCCGCCACCCTGATGTTCTTTTTCACCGACAAACGAAATGTATTCTGACGTGAAGTTCCAGTTTTCGGTATCACCGAAAATCATGAAACCCTGAAGAGATTTTTTGAAGTCATAGATCATGGATTCAATCTGAGGAGCAATGAAATCAGACCCGTCAGTTTTACAAAGCCAGCCGGTGAGACGAATCTCGTAACCCGCGACACTGTACTGGCAATAGGAGAGGTCCACGCCGTTGCGGTTAAGCACTCGGCGTACCTCTTTACTCGATTCCATGCGGGTCATTTTCTTCATGTCGAATCCTTTGCTTCAGACATGTTACGGTAGGGTCAGGGGAAATCTTGAGTGAAAAAGTTAAGCTATTTGAATCAGGTGAATAGGTCTATGCAGGAAGGAAAAGATTCGGGCCGTAACCACTGATTGTGGGCACGGCCCGGGGTTATTTAGTTGTTCATCGCCAGGATCACTTCACGGGTGACCTTGGAAGCAAAACAAGCCGAATTATTGGTCGGATCAAGCATAGGCGCGAGCTCCACCACGTCCGCACCGACGAAGTTTTTTTTGTTCAGGATCTTTAAAATTTTCATGAAGCCGTGGAAATCTTCGCCACCTGCTTCCGGAGTTCCGGTGCCAGGAAAGTACGCCGGATCGAAGAAATCAAAATCAAGTGTCAGATAGATCGGACGCTTATCATCGATCGCCTCGAGCCACTCGCAACACTCCTTAAGAGAAGTGGCGAGAGTCTTGTTGTCCTTCATCCACTGGAATTCCTGCTTCGGTCCCGAGCGGATGCCGTACTGGATAAGGCGATTCTTAGGTGTGAAGTGATCGAGCACGCGACGGATAATCGAAGCGTGCGAATATTTTTCTTCAAGATATCCGTCACGAAGATCAGTGTGCGCATCGAGGTGAAGGATCACGAGATCCGGATAGCTCTCGAGATATTTCTTGATCGGGCCGTAAGAAATCGAATGCTCGCCACCCATCGTGAGGAAACGAACATTGTCTTTTTTGAGATCAATATCCTTCACCATATCCAGGAAGAAATCATTGGTGATGTGCCACTTGGATGGATACACCGGAAGATCACCCATGGTGACGATGTGATAGTCCTGCGTGTCCTTATCAAGGTACGGTGAGTAGTCCTCAAGGCCATAGGAAGCTTCGCGGATCGCCTGAGGAGCAAAGCGCGCTCCCGGACGGAAACTGGTCGTGCCGTCAAAGCAGAAACCGATGAGGTGAGTGGTATTGGTGAAGATCGCCTCAGCGTATTCGGTGCCGATGAAGGCCTTGCCGTGTTCGAGTCCTTCGACTTCTTTCAGTAAAACTTGTTCTTTCATATTACACCTGTCCAATCATCTTCTTGTGGAAGTTTGAAATTGAGAATGTTCCGCGATGCCAGTCCATGTTGTACCACTTGAGAGTTCTCTCGAGGGAATGCATGTGAGGCATTTTAGCCGGGTTGATATCCGTCGGGCGATATTTTTTCGACGAGAATCCGAAGGTCCAGAAAACCCCCGGATAGATCAGCATCGGAGCATTGAAAGAGTAGACCTGCGGGAATACTTTTCTCATGTTGTTGTAGATGTTTTTGATTCCCCATTCATCAAGGAAAGGATTCTCAGTCTGGTTCATCATGATGCCTTCTTCAGTGAGCGCGTTGTAAACGTCCTGGTAGAACTCGTCGGTGAACAGTCCCGAGGCAAAGTCCACCGGGTCCGTCGAGTCCACGACGATGATGTCATACTCATTCTTCGCGCGCTTGATAAACGCGAATCCATCTTCCGGAAGAACGCGCACGCGCGCATCCGTTAGTCCTGATGTGCAATCAGGAAAATATTTTTTCGACACTTCAATCACGCGCTCATCAATCTCCACGAGATCCACGCGCTCAATATCCGGATGTTTTACGAATTCGCGAACCACACCACCGTCGCCGCCGCCGATGATCAGAACTTTTTTGCATGAGCGAGAGACCATGTACGGAATGTGTGAGACCACTTCGTGATAAACGAACTCATCCTTATCGGAGACCATAGTCTTGCCATCGAGCAGAAGCATGCGGCCCACGGACTCCGTCTCGTAGACGTCGATCTTCTGGTACTTCGATTGCTCGCTGTGAAGGTGGGCCTTCACCTTGAAACCCATCGAATATTTCTGATGAAAAGACTCTTCGGTGAGCCATCCGCCGGCATTGATCATAGGAATCTCCTTAAGTGAGAGGATTTTTAGCGTTTCCGGGATATTTTGACAACTCGCACATGCTTTTAACCCAATATTTTTTGGCGTATTATGAGGGGGTTCAACCTAGAAGGAATTTCTATGATTCTCATCACCGGCGCTGCCGGGTTCATTGGCTCAGTTATTGTTCACGAATTGAATCTCCGGGGCGAGGAAGACCTTCTTCTCTGCGACCATTTCGCCAATGGCGACAAGTGGAAAAATCTCCGTGGCCTCAAGTACGATTCTTTTGTTCAGGTAGAAGATCTCTTCAGTCATCCGATCTGGAAGAAAGCGGGTGGTCTCAAGGCGATCTATCACATGGGTGCCTGCTCAGATACGACTGAGCTCGATATGGATTTTTTGTACAAAAATAATACCGAATACACCAATCGCCTTTTGACTTTAGCGGCAGCAAAAAATATTCCGATCGTTTATGCTTCGAGTGCCGCTACCTATGGCGCCGGTGAGCAAGGTTACTCAGACGATCACAAAGGCATTTCGAAACTCCGTCCGCTGAATAAGTATGGATACTCCAAGCAACTTTCAGATGAATGGATCTTGAAGCAAACGAAAAAACCGAAAGTGTGGTTTGGAGTGAAGTTCTTCAACGTCTTCGGTCCGCAGGAATATCACAAGGGCAAGATGAGTTCAGTCGTTTATCAGTCCTTCAACCAGATCAAAGACATTGGTGAAGTGAAGCTCTTCAAGTCCCATCGTCCGGACTTCAAGGACGGCGAGCAGCTTCGTGACTTTGTTTACGTGAAGGATGTTGTGCGTGCGATGATTGAACTCGTCGCTGCCGGAAAGAAAAAGCCATCGCTCTCCGGAATTTATAATCTCGGAACCGGTGAGGCGAGAAGCTTTCATGATCTCGTGAAAGCGACATTTGCGGGAATGGAGAAAGAGCCGCAGATTAAATTCATCGATATGCCGGGTGAGCTCAGAAACCAGTACCAATACTTTACTCAGGCAGACATGAGTAAGCTCAAGAAAGCTCTGCCGAAGTTTAAGTTCATGAAGCTGGAAGACGCAGTTTTTGATTACGTGAAAAACCATCTCGCTCTTGAGGATCAATATTTAAAAGCATGAGTAAGATCAAGGTCGACGGATTCAAGCAGGCGATTGAGATGCTCCAGGGACTGAATCTGGAAGAGCAGCAGGCCCTCCTTGCCGACATCGCCAGAAGAGATCCTGAGATGGCAATCAAGCTCAAGGCCAGTCTCGTGACCTTTGATGATCTTCAATATCTGACCGTCGCGATGATGAAGAGGCTCCTTCAGGACATCGAGCTCGATGATCTGGGTCTGGCCCTCCGGGGCGCGAGTAAGGAAGTCTCGAATCACCTCCTGAATATGTTCTCGACCAATATGAAGCGTGACGTGGAAGATATCCTGAAAGGTAAGCCACGCCCTCTTTCCGAAGTCATGGAAGCGCAGAAAAAAATCATGGATGTGGTTCATCGCCTGCGTGAGAAGGGGGAGATTGTTCTCTCCAAGGATAAGTCGGAGAGATACGTTTGAAACTTATCGCCGGTATCTTCATCGGACTCGCACTTGCTTCAACCTTTTTCCTCACCCGCCCGAAAAGTGTTCCTGAAAAAACGAAGTCCGAATTCCAGCATTTCTCTGTGAATGAGGCCAGAAAGTTTGCCGAAGCGAAAACCCCGGATGAAAAACTCAAGGCCGCGGAAGAGCTTTACGGGAAAATGATGATTCTTTTTCTCGCCGACCTGGGTCTTCAACTTCAGAAGAGTCAACCGGTAACGGAAATCGAACCGCCGGAAGAGAAAGTCGCAGTCACGGACTCAGTGAAAGAAATCGTGAAAACAGAATGCGCTCCTTGTGCTCAGGCAAAAAATGAAAGCGCGCCCGCCAAAAAAGAAGTAGCGAAAAAACTCTCGATGACTGACAAATTCAAGGCTTCGGCCTATGTCTCTAAGATGGACTCGCTCATTCAGAAAATGTCCGGCGTCTTTAGCGGAAAGCTCACGAACTTCGCCGGACCGAGAAGGGGAAGAGTCGACAATGCGCTTATGGACGTTGAGCTGGTCCAGAAACAGCAGACTCTCGATGGCAGTATTCAGGTGATCCTGACCGATGAGAACGGCATTCCGTATTCACGTAACCGCGGCAAGGGCGGCAATAAAACCATCCGCTACAGCCCCGCCGACAAAATGGTTTACGTCGAAGCTTCGCCAACCTCGTTTTTTGTTTTCCGCGCGGGCGACTTCAATGACAATGATGTCACCGGTGAATATTACGAAAACGATATTCTTTCCGGACGCGCGATTCTTTACCGTCAGTAATCAGAAATTCACGTAATGAATGTATTGCAGATGAAAGGTCGCGTACTCAAAGGTGAGAGACTTGTCGGCAAGATTATCAAACGCGCCCGTGCGCACTTTTTCATACTTCGCCAGAAGTCTCGCGCCGCTGACCTTGTTGAAGAAATATTCTGCCCCGACTTCCCCATAGAGGCCAGCTTGTCCTGAGCCCTCGCTCTCGTGATACCCCGTGGTGGATCCGCCGGTAAGCTTCTTGAAATCATCTTTATCAAAGACAAGACTGAAGTAGCCCAGCGTAACCCCACTGCCTGCGAACATCCGAAAGCGCTCGCGGTTAACGAAGCGCCAACGAACTCCCTCATCCAGGTAAAACTGCGACACTGCGGTCTCGAGATTATCCACTCTCACGGTATCGTTCTGGTATTGAACCTGACCTTTGCGAAGCTGGAAGCCACCGGTGATCGAGAAGCTCACGCTTGGCAGGGCCACATAATCCACACCGAGAATAAATCCACCACCGGAGTTGGCGTTCAGGACGCGCTCACCATGAAGCTTCTCGTCCGAAGAAATTTTTGTTCCGGAGCCCACGCCACTCGAAAGAATGAAGTCAGCGCGTGCAGAGGAACAGAACATTATGAGGAGAATCGTGATCACGATTTTCATGTGGTCCACTTACAATATATTTCTTTCAAGGTCCAAAAAGTCCCTATGCGCGGAGCTAAAGTGGCCTTACCCGAGACACTTTTGCCCCCGTATCGTCATGTTTCCAACATGTGGTCAAATTCTAAACCCCTCAAATTTTGAATTTCTAAAGTTGGCACGAATCATGCTCATTGGGAGAGGCGAGACGGAGGATCTACTCAAGGATGAGTAACCTCAGAAAAGGACTTCTCCCCCGTCTCACAAAATGCCAGTAAGGCTACCAGTTTTGAAGGATTAAAGCTGGATTAACATCACGGACGACGACACTAATCAAGGAGTGCTTTATGGACAAAGCGATGATTGAACACTTCAAGAACCTCTTTATGGAAATCCTCTCTGAGGAAGAGATTCACGAAGGAGCAATGCTCGCACCTGCCGTTCTCGAAGGCGACGAAGTAGACATCGTCTCTGTAGAGAAAGAGAACCAGATGGACTTTCGCCTGAAAGCGAGAACCGCCGTCTACCTCAAGAAGGTTCGTAAATCCCTCCAGAAAATTGAAGATGGCACTTTCGGTGAATGTGAAGATTGTGGAATGGAAATTTCTTATAACCGTCTCATGGCCCGTCCGACCGCTGACCTTTGTATTCACTGCAAAGAAGCAGAAGAAAAAGAAGAGAATCAGATGGTGCACAAAAACCGCACCTCGGTCAAAAACGGCGGCCGCGTGCTTCCGATCGAGCACCTTGAGAAGGGCTTTAATCGTGATGAAACTTCAACGTCTGATTTCCATGTCTCGCACATGGATTATCAGGACATCGTCTCCTAGGGTTGTGTGTTGGAAAAGCAAAAAGGCTTCCGCAAGGGGGCCTTTTTTTTTGTCTCCGCGATAATACACTGGGTATATGAACATCATGATCACCGGCAGCAGCGGCTTCATTGGTCGCCATCTCGTGCGACGTCTGTCGAAAGGCCATTCGCTCTTCACGCCCGATCGTGAGTTCTTCTCATCGGCTTCCGATCATCAATTGCAAGCAACGCTCGTCGAAAAGAAAATCGAAGTGGTCATTCATCTGGCCTCTTACTTTGTGCGCTTTCATACCGTCGAAGACATTGCTCCTATGCGCGAGTCGAATGTGGTTTTAGGGTCCCGCATACTCAAAGCGATGGAGGGTGTTCCATCGGCGTGGTTCATCAATACCGGTTCTGCTTATGAAAACTCCGGGCCTCACCACGATCAACCCTGGAATTTGTACGCTGAAACCAAGACCGAGTTTCAGAACATTCTCTCTCTTTCAAAAGTTCCTCATGTCACGCTGAAGCTTTTTGAGACTTACGGACCCGGTGATACACGAGATAAAGTTCTCAGTATCATCCACAAAAATGCAGTGAAGAAACTTCCGATGGAGATGTCTCCGGGAAAACAGCGTCTGGAGATGACTTACATTGATGATGTCGTGAGTAGCTACGTCAGGACGCTGGAGCTTCTCTCCGGCGGAAAAATAAATAAAGGCATCTTCGGTGTGCCAGGAGAACGGGTTTCTTTACACGGCCTCGTCGAAAAGTATGAGCTCGCGACCGGCAATAAAACCGACATCCGCTGGGGCGCACTTCCTTATCGTCCCAATGAGATCATGGAACCCTGGTCCGATTTCAGGACATTGCCCGGATTTTCTCCACGTGTTTCTCTGGAAGAGGGAATACGGAAGACCTTTGCTGCGGATTCGTGATATTTTATTTTCATGCTTAAGGCCCGGCTTCAAAAATTAATGTCTCCCGACACGATTTTTCTCACGCTCGTGATCGGGTCCATCGTCTTGCTTGGTTTACCTCGGCTGGGGATGAGTTCATTCTGGGACGAAACCAAAGTTTACTTTAAGCCACTCTTTCACCTTTACGCAGATTTTTTTGGTTACTTCCGTGAACCCATCACGCTCTTTCACCGGCCAGTGGGGATGCACTTTCTTTATCTTCCCTTTTTGTGGGTGACGGGGCCCAAGCTCGAGGTGATAAGATTCCTCGACCTCGTTTAT
>JBJMLZ010000191.1:0-16793 GCA_045805035.1 Bacteriovoracaceae bacterium | reverse complement strand
TTCCAATCGCGATGAAGTGAAGAAAGCAATCAAGGATTTTTCTTCGTCGATCGGTCTCGATCTTCTCATCGCCAACGCCGGTATCGGTTACAAGTTCAAAACGAAGGTTCCGGATTTTGAATTCAGCTACAAAATGGTACACATCAACCTCCTCGGAGTGATGTATTCCTTCGAGGCCGCTCTCGATGTGATGATTCCGCGTTCAAAAGGGCAGTTGGTCGCCGTCGCCAGTATCGCAGGCTACAATGGGCTGCCGGGCGTTTCTGCCTACAGCGCGACCAAGGCGGCAGTTCAGAAGTATTGCGAGTCACTTCACCTTGATATGCGCCAGTTCGGTATCAATGTGACGACGATCAACCCGGGATTCGTCGATACTCCACTCACAAAAAGCAATCACCATCCGATGCCGTTCTTGATGGATTCGCCGAAGGCCGCGAAACTTATTTTCCGCGCGATCGAGAAAAAGAAAATGACCTATCACTTTCCATTCCTCTTTGCGGGAATGGTGCGCTTACTCGGAATTCTTCCGCGCACCTGGTATCGTTTTGTTTTCAGTCTCAAAGCACTTAACTACAGCAAGGACAAATAGATGAAAGCCTTTATCCTTCTCTCCCTCATTTCTCTTTCCTGTAACGCCGTCACGCCGACAAAAAAAGATGCCCCGAAAAAACAGGTCGTTCAAAAAGAAACGAAGCCCCTTCATCCGGCGCTGAAGAAAGTTGAAGACTGCGATGACAAGGCCAAGAAGCCGATCGAGATCAAGCCAGAGACGATCTCACTTTCCGGCAACACTGGTTGTTCATTACCTGAATAATTAAAAAAATCTGTCGTAGATAATCTGATACGACGCCATTGCCATCCATGCGACGCCTAAGGCGATGCCATGTCCGAAAAGCACAAGCATCAGGTCGCACTCAAGCAGTCCCGTCACGATAAAGAAAATGCAAAGTGCGGGGATGAAGTTCGACAGCGGAATCGGAAGAGGCAGCGATAAAAAGGCCGCTGCCATCATGATCGTTACTCCGCAAATCATCCGCACACTCCGGTGGGTGATCGCCTCGCTTTTAAAAAGCGAAAGCTTTGACGTGAACTTATTCACCTTCACTGCCGCCTTATGAATCATCTCGAGGCGCTCACGTGACAGATGAATCTCGCGCATTCTTTTTGTCATCAGAGGCCTGCCGTGAAAGATCAGCGAAAGACCCTGGAGAAACGCCACGAAACCGAGAAGTGTCGACACTCCCGGAATCGGAATGGGTTGCATGAACGGAAGAATGGAAATGAGACAAATGATGAGAACAGATTCATCGCCGATCTTATCGACGATGCTTCCGAGTGTGGACTCGGGAAGATCCCGGACGTCTTCAATCGCCCGGATCAGCCGTTCACTCATGAGCTCTGTTATACCGGATCGATGACCACAAGGAGATACCGATGAAGGCCGCACCAATGACGCCGGTAATGACTTCCGGAATGTGATAAATGGTGTTGGCAAACATGATCGCAGCGAGAATTCCAATCGCGTAGAAAGCACCATGTTCGAGGAAGCGATACTCAGCAAGAGTTCCCTTATCCACGAGGAGAATTGTAAGGCTTCGCACGAACATCGCACCGACACCAAGACCAATCATGATGATGAAAAGATTATTGGTGATCGCAAATGCACCAACGACTCCGTCAAAAGAGAACGAAGCATCGAGGACTTCCAGATAAAGGAACATTCCCATCGAAGCTTTGTGAAGATCCATCGAAGATTCTTCCGGCCCCTGGAGAAATGCTCCAATGCCGTCAACGATGATGTAGGTGATGAGACCCCAAAGACCACTCACGAGGAAAGTCATGGTCTCGTGTTCGGCCTGAACGCGCGAGAAAAAATAAAGTGTGACGATGGTGAGACCAATCGAAACCGCTTCCACCCGACCAAGTTTTGAAATCGGACGTTCAAACCATCCGATCCAGTGAACTTCTTTTGCCTCATCGAAGAAATATTTCAGCGCCACCATCATGAGGAAGGCGCCACCATAAGCCGCGATACTCACGTGAGCAGAAAGCATGATCTGCGCGTACTCATCCGGTTTCGCCGCCGCCATCACGAGCGCATCGAAAGGATTGATATGGGCCATGACTCCCACCAGAAGAAGCGGGAACACGAGACGCATACCGAAGACCGCAATCGCAATACCCCAGGTCAGAAAGCGATGCTGCCAGAGCGGAGTCATCTTTTTCAGAACGATCGCGTTCACGACGGCGTTATCAAATGAAAGTGAAACTTCGAGGATACTCAGAACGAAAGTGAGAAAGAGGGCCTTGAAACCACCGGCGACGGTGCCGGTATAATAAAAGCCGACACCATAAGCGCACATGGCACCAATGATGGAAAGAAGAATGGACCCTTTGAAATACTTCATCATCTGAATGTCTCCTACAGAGCCTTTATTTGTACGCGATCTGGAAAATAATGACAAAAAAAAAGGGCCCCTTTCGGGGCCCGATGGATTCGGTTAATTCCAGTTCAGTGTCACTTCGTGATGACCTTTCCATGGAAGTTCTTTTGGTGTGAGCACCAGTGACTTCACGTCATTCATGTTTGCTTTCGGAGCACATGCAGTGAAATGGTTTTTCCATTCCTGGTAGGCCCAGTAAGGAGCGATGACTTGTCCGCCTTCTGGTGTCGAAGCAGGATGACGCTGATTCATGTTGATCAGGTGATAATTATTCTGCTGATCGACCCAAGCAACCGTCCAGTTTGCGGGCATGATCTCTTGCTGATTGCCGCCCTTCATCTCGAGGTTGATATCAAAGCACACGTCTTGCTTGTCCATTTTCTTAGTGGCGTAGGCCAGAACGTTGCCGAAAGCGACGGTATCGTAAGCAACTGGAGAACCATCAGCAGCGGAGGCAGGATGCCTGTCGTGAGAGCAACTCACAAGGGCTATTAAACAAATAATACTTAGTAACTTCATGACTTCCCTCCTTGGACGTCTCCCCAAAATTTTACCATGGGCATAGTGGGGTGTAGACCCGGACACTTTTTCCACAAAATCCCTCCTCAATATTGGATCAAATTGGTAAGAAACTTAAAATTTCTTTAGGAGAGGTTCATGTTTTCGAAGTTCTTGGCGGCTTTACTTGCGCTCCTTTTTGCGACTTCCGCTATGGCGACGTCGCTCTCGTTTCTCCACGGGAAAACATTTCGTGACGACCAGGGTTATTCGAAAGAACGCAGTACCATGACGCTTGAGCACTTCGGGCTCTGGGAACTCGGGAATATCTTCTTTTATTACGACATCACTGATCCCTTCAAAGCACCACCGAATAATTTCGTTAAAGGGTATGGCCACCAGCCGGGAGCCCAGCAGTTCTTCGGTGGCTTCACCGTGAACTGGTCGTTCAATAAAATTTTCGGCACGAAAATGGGCGATGGTTTTGTGAAAGATCTCTACATTCACACGGAAATGGAAAACGGATCTGGTAACGGTCTCTTCGGCTTCCGCAATTATTTCTTAGGTCTTCAGGCCGACATCGCCGTTCCCGGTTTTGACTTCTTCACCGTGAACACTCTCATTCGTGATAACCCTCTCGATCCGGGCGTTGGTGTGCAGTTGGGTGCTGCCTGGCAGATGTCTCATGAGTGGTCTCGCTGGAGACGCTTCAAGTTCACCGGCTTC
The DNA here is from genome assembly GCA_045805035.1 of Bacteriovoracaceae bacterium. Classification (GTDB taxonomy): domain Bacteria; phylum Bdellovibrionota; class Bacteriovoracia; order Bacteriovoracales; family Bacteriovoracaceae; genus Peredibacter. The sequence continues at coordinate 13,125 of JBJMLZ010000191.1, read as the reverse complement.
GTTGCCGCTGCTCCGTGGAACGGTGACGGTGACCATGATAATAAGGCAGTTGATAAATTCGGACGCTTCTTAACGTCGCAGCCACAGTTTCTCTGGGACTTTGGTAACGGGATGTGGGGCAAGCCGAATCGCCTGGAGATGGGTGCCGAGTACGGTTACTTCCTCAATCGCTTCCAGGCACTCCATAAAGACGAGAAAGTTCTTCAGGCCCTCGTCAAATTCAGCTGGTAAAAATTATTCGGTGGTCATTCCGAGCAGGAATGAAATCACTAGAAGTGTGAAGACAATAAACGCGATCACGGCAAGTGATCGCTCTTTTTGCTTCATGAAAAGTACGCCGGTGAGAAACACCCGCCACACGGGAAGTGAAACCAGTCCCGCGAGTCCCGCGTAAGCAATCAGTCCGCCATAATTTCCACGACGAACGTAGTGAAGAATGAGTTCCCAGAACGGAATCGGATCGTAGTCTTTGTAAACGACGAATGGATTAGAGCTCCAGTTGAGATTCATCGACCAGCCGATAAAGATCAGCACTCCACAAGCAACAACTCCCCAGCGAAGAAACTTCGCGATAAGAAGCTCGAGTTCATACTCTTGATTGTCAGGTTTCATGCGAATGCCTTCTTGAGCATTTCATACGCGACGATCGACATTGCCACGACAAATATTTTTCTTATGGTGGAGGCCCTCATCTTCGGCATGAGTTTTCCTCCGGCAAATGCACCAAGAATAATTCCGAGTGCGACCGGGCAGGCGATCTCCGGACGAATGTCGCCCTTGATAAGAAATGCTCCTGCGCTTCCGGCGGCAGTCACTCCGATCATGAAGTTGGAAGTCGCAGATGAAACTTTGAGCGGCATCTTCATCGCGTTGTCCATCGCGAGCACTTTGAAAATGCCGGACCCAATCCCGAGGAGGGCGGACATAATGCCGGCAAAATACATCACGATAAGACCGAAGGGAACGTGATCAACTTTGTACTGAATAATTTGTCCGTCTTCACGCTTGTAACTTCCGGCGAGATTCAGTTTCTGTGACCACGGATGATCCACGTCAGTGATGCTGTCTTTTTTCTTCCTGAGCATCATGATCGCCGAATAGAAAAGAAAAGCGCCGAAAATAAAATACAGCCAGCGCGTTTCAAGACGTGAGGTGATGAGAAAGCCAGTCATCGCACCAAGAACTGTGCCGAGCTCGAGAAAAACCGCGACGCGAAGATTGGTCAGATGATCGCGAAGAAAACTCGCGGCCGCTCCCGAAGAGGTGGCGACGATGGAAATCAGGCTCGCCGCGATCGCGAAGCGGATATCGATTCCGAGAACGAGGGTGAGAAAGGGGACCACAATTGTTCCACCTCCCAGGCCCAGAATGGAGCCAAGGAGACCTGCGACGATGGAAATCCCTAATAGTGAAAGAGAAAGCATTTCAGGAAGATGATACCGGAGAGTTAATCGCTCGGGAATGCTTTCTTGGAAAGAATTGCAGCCTAGGGTGAAGTGGCACCCCAAGTTACCATAGTAGGGACTTAAACTTTCCCAGGAGGGGAGAATGAAATTCCGTAAATGCCAGTTGGCAGCACTCGTGGCGCTGATGGCCTGTTCAACGAATAAGAATGTCGCGTACAAAGATCCGCAAGTGGCGCGTGAGCAGGTGAACCGCTCCATCGCCAATGTCATGGACACAAAAGATTTTGGAAAGAGAGTTCAGAAACTCACCAAAGATATTTATCACTCTTATCTCTACGGCCAGGTTCTTCTTGAGAAGTATGATGAAGAGCTTGATCGCAATGCCCTTCATGCACAGGAAGGAAAAACCTACAGCGAACTTCTCGCAGTGAGAAGTTTCGTTGATGATTTTGAAAATGAGATCAACGATCTCTACGTGAAACTTGTGATGATGTCGGCAATGCCGGAGTATTCACAGGAACAGAAGACTCAGGCGCGCGAAGCTCTTGGACAGATCGGAAGTTTCCTCGACGGTATTCGTACTGATGGAAAAGAACTTCCGGAAAATCTCCGGCCGATGGTTCTCGCCAACCTCACTGAAAAACAAACTCAGCTTTATGATCTCCTGAAATCGATGCACGATGAAATGGGATCGAACAAGGGCTTGGATGAATCGAAGAAGATCATTTATGACAACATGGTTCTCCTCCGCGCCACTCGTCGCGCTTACAATAAAGATCTCTCACACTATGAAGTTGATGAAGACGCATTGAAGGCCGCAGTGTCTGAAGCTTCCAAGGACAAAGACTTTAAAGACTTCCAGAAACAAGTGAAGTCCGCTTCTGGTGACATTCAAAAACTCATCAAGGATCTCAAGGGTGGACGTTCCACTTCCGGAGATATCATCTTCCCTGCAGTCGGACCTTCCGGCAACGTTACTGGTAACGGTTATCCGGCCAACACGTGGTCGATCACTTATGACGATGGCCCGGGCGGAAAAACTTCTCCGACTGTACTTCAGAATCTTCTGAATCATGGTTATAAAGCAACGTTCTTCGAGCTCGCGCAACAGGTGCTTGCTCTTCCCAATACCGCAAAGTCGATTTGGGATGCGGGCATGGACATTGGTTGTCACTCATGGACTCACCCGCAGATTCCAAAGCTTGGTCCACAGGGAAGACAACATGAAATCGTGGATGCAACGAAGACCATCGAAGCGAAGCTCGGTCGTCCGATCAAGCTCTTCAGACTTCCGTACGGAGCAGGTGTGAGCATCACTTCGGTTCGCCAAATGATCGCGGAACACAATATGGTTCACGTTTTCTGGAACGTCGATACACTCGATTGGCAGGATAAGAACCCGCAATCCATTCTTGCGCGTGCATTGAAGCAGATGTCGGCCCACAAAGGCGGCGTGATTCTTTTCCACGATATTCACCCGCAGTCAGTGATCGCTTCGAATCTTCTTCAGGATCACTTCAAGCAGGCAGGCACGATCGTGTGTACTGTTCAGGGTGTGATCGATCAGCAGAATAAAGCTCTTCCAAGCTGCAACTAACTCACTACTTTCAGAGCACCGGCCTTCGCGCCGGTGCTTTTTTCCGGCACCTTCGTCACCAGATCAAAGACATCATCACGAGAAAGTAAGTGCAGTCGCACGTTGTGAATGGACAACGTTGTGTCTTCCGGCGCTTCCGAAATATTGAGGCCATTGGATTCGTGCGCATCGATGACGTAAACGGCTCCGTTACCAACGACTCTGAAGCATTTTGATTCTTCCATCACGATGGCAGTGTCTTCATCAATGCCGATCCCGAGATAACGGGGATTGTGTGCGACCGCTGCGAGTAAGCGTCCGATGCGTCCGCGCTCGGCGAAGTGCTGGTCGATGAGAAGTTTGGGAGCAAAGCCAAGCCCCGGGGCCATGTTGAGATTTCCGCCGATGCGAAACGTTTTATCAGATTCGCCGGCGACCATCATGATTTCTCCCATGACCGATGCACCTGCCGAAGTGCCGGCGATGACACCGCCGTTTTCAAAGATTTCGTTAATTCGATCGGCGATGACGGTCCCCCCGAGTTCGGAGGTGATCTTGAGTTGATCGCCGCCCGTGAAGAAAACGGCGTCAGCGTCTTTCACTGCCTTGAAGGCCTTCTGGTCGATGGCTTCCGTCCGGTGAACGACGTCGAGGTGAGTGAGTTTTTTTATTCCGAGCTCACGGAAGGCGCGCGAATATTCTTCCCAGAGTTCATCACCGACCGTGCTCGCGACTGAAACGATACAAAGTTTTCCGTCGCCGACATGATCCGCAACAATGCGAAGGATTTCTTTGTCCTTCTCGCGATCCTCGCGGCCGCCGATAATAATGAGCTTACCCTTCTTTTTTCTGGCCATGGAGTTCTATCTTCCTGTTGGAGTCCATCATACATTTGAGACGGGGAATAAATTCGGAATCGCGCACGAAAATTTTTCCCCGCGCGAGCACGTGCTTCACCGAGAGTGTGCGCTTGTCGATCATCGTGATGTCGGCATCAGCGTCGACTGCCAGTCTTCCTTTCTTGCTGAACTTCAGGATGCGCGCGGGATTGGTTGTGATGAGCGGAAGGATTTTTTCCCAACCCCATCCAAGACTATTATGAACTTTGACCACTTCCTGCCAGAGAGTCTGAGGAGAAGTGTGAGAGGCGTCGGTGGAAAGAGTGAGGTTGTTGAGGTCTCCTCCCCAGTCGACAAATTTCTGAAGTTCTTCGGTCATTTTCTCGTCCGTCGTATCCATGTCGCACACGTGACCTTTTTGTGAAAGCGTCGCCGCCTGCTTAAGGAGAGGATCATTGCGGTTCACATGAGTAGGATACACACTCGCCTTGTCGACGGAATGCTTTTCAAAAATTTCGATCAGGGGATCAAGCATCGCTTTCCCGTCTCCAATGTGGAAATGCGTGATGCCCGCTTTTCCAGTAAGAGTGCCACCGACATAACAATCAGCAACAACGCGAGCGATCTCCCACGACGTCGGATGCGATCCACGAAGGTCACTGATCGCCATTTCTCCCGCGCCGATCACTTCGGGAATGAGAACCATATCATTGCGGACATTCCCGGTGAGAGTCGACGGAGGAATCGAGTAGCCACCGGAATAAATGAAAGCAGTAATCCCTTCTTCATTGAACTCCCGCGCCTGTGCAAGTAATGCCTGCATGTTTCTGGAGTAAATATCGGTGCCGATGCATCCGACAACCGTCGTGATCCCGCCGAGAACGATTTCGGGAAGAGTGATCTGAGGCGAACGGGATGCAAAGCCTCGTTCACCAGAGCCGCCGATGATGTGTTCATGTGGATCAATGAAGCCAGGAAAGGCAAAGCAATCTGAAGCATCGAGGATTTGTACTTCAAGACCGAGGTCGCGGACACTTTTCTCATCGACGTCGCCGATTTTTACAATGCGTTCACCGATGCAGAGGATATCGCTCTCACCAAGGGCCTTCGGAGCAAAGATCTCACCACCCCGGATGATCGTGGCTAATGCCATGCCTGATCTCCGTAGTGATCTTCATGCTTCATCGGAATAAAGCGCGAGTAATCGTGAACAAGTTTTCCGCCGAGATCTTTGATGGTCGAAGACGTCATTGCAAAATCTTCGTAAAGATAAACGACGATTTCATTCTCTTCCATTTCATCAATTGCCCGAAGGAGGGACGCTTTCGGATCGCGTACGACTTTGACGTCCAGACCCGGGTTTGTGTTGTTGATTCTGCCAAGGAGGAGCTCAGCAACTTCGCCGGGTCTTCGGTTCCGAAGGTCTTCATCTTCGCGGATAATAATTTTTGAAAACATTTCCCCCGCAGCAATACCGGATAGCCCGATCATTTCATCGGAGCGATCACCCGGGACTCCAAGAACCAGAGTTTTCTTCGGAACATGCCAAGCATGAACCATGTCTCCCACCGCGCGTATCGCTTCCGGATTGTGCCCGTAATCCACGAGCACATGGCCTCTTCCCACCTGATAAAGATTGGTTCTTCCGGAGTTGGCCATGTGATAGAATGAGCGGAGTCCATCCAGGCATTCACGCAGCGGAACTTCCATCACGTCACAGGCCGCGAACGCCGCGAGAACGTTTTCAATCTGAAAGCCTGCGGTTCCCCCGACCGTGAGTGGAATGTCTTTCGTGTTAATGATAAATGTTTCTCTTTCACCAAAGAGTTCATAGATCGCGCCATCGCGGCACACATATGCACGCTGACCCTTCTGGATGTGCTCGCGAATGATTTCAGAATCCGGTTGGCGCGAGAAGAGAACGAGCTTGCGGCCGTGACTTGAGAGATTTTTTTCTTTCATTAGTTTCTGAAGGGGAGGAGAGTCAGCATTGAGAACAACGAATCCGCCTTCACGAACGCGTTCGACGATTAGAGACTTCACTCTCAGAATATCATCCAGGTCTTCAATCCCATCCTGTCCTATGTGATCGGCCTGGACGTTTGTGATGATGCCCACATCACTCCAGTCATAACCGAGACCTCGCCTCATGATTCCGCCGCGGGCAGTTTCAAGAACGGCGACATCGACTCCCGGATCATTGAGGACAACTTTCGCCGACGCGGGCCCGGTAGTGTCGCCGCGGGCGACCTGCTTTCCGCCAATAAAAATTCCGTCTGTCGTTGTGTTGCCAACAATAAGATCAAGGCCCGAGATAATATGGGTAATGAGGCGAGAGACTGTGGTTTTACCATTTGTCCCGGTGATCGCAATAATCGGAATGCGGGACGGACGATTTTTTGGATAGAGCTGATCGATGATCGCTTTGCCAACGTCACGCGAACTTCCGCGCGATGGATAGAGATGCATGCGGATGCCCGGACCGGCATTCACTTCGATGATCCCACCGGTTTGATCAAACCACGGTCGAGAAATATCTCCGAGGATCAGATCGATCCCGCAAACATCAAGTCCGATAATACGCGCGGCCCTTTCGCACATTTCACGGTTATCTTCGTGAATGAGATCGGTCACGTCTTCCGCGGTGCCACCGGTCGAAAGATTAGCAGTGTCTTTCAGGTAAACGACGGTTCCCGGCGCCGGCACTGAGGCCATCGAAAGATTATTTTTTCTTAGAAATTGCTCAGTCGTTTCATCGATCGTGATGAAAGTCATCGGCTTCTCATGGCCCTCACCTCGGAAAGGATTTTTATTCTCTTCTTCAATCAGCTGTTTCACCGTTGATTTGCCATTTCCGATCACGTGTGCGGGCACACGGTGAGAGGCCGCAATCATCTTTCCTCCTACCACGAGAACGCGATAATCGTTTCCCTTGAAGAATTCTTCGACGATCACATCTCTGGAATAACTGCTCGCAAACCGGAAGGCTTCGCGCACTTCTTTTTGGGAAGTAATATTGAGACTCACACCATTTCCGTGATGTCCGTCATGAGGTTTCATCGCGACCGTTGTTCCGAGATCATGAAAGGCCATCAATGCTTCTTCTTCTGAACGCACGATGATTCCTTTCGGCACCGGAAGCGAAGCTTCTCCCAGAAGTTTTTTTGCGAAGTCTTTGTCCTGTGCGATTCTCACGGAAATGTCGGAAGTCTCTCCCGTCGTTGTTGCTTCAATGAGCTTGCGGTGTTTTCCATATCCCAGCTGGATGAGGCTCTCTCCATTCAGGCGTGTCCACGGAATGCCTCGCGCCTGCGCCGCCCGGATGAGCGACATGGTGCTCGGACCAACCGCGTTCCGCTGGACAATTTTTTTTGCCTCCGCAATTTTTTCTTTGAGCGGAAACTCTTTTCCAGTGGTGATCGCATTGAGGAGTTCCACTGCCGTTTCCAGAAGGAATCTCATGGTCGCTTCACACTTGTAGCGAACCGCAACGAGATAAACGCCTTCTTCGCCGCCATAGACGGTTTTTCCGTAACCGACTCCGACGCCGGTGAGGTCAGACAGTTCAAGCGCCACATGCTCAGTGATGTGAGCAAAATATGTTCCTCTCCGCAGTCTTTCGATGAAACCACCGACGTGACCTGGGGAACAGTGATGTTGGCGCACTCCCGGCAGCACTTCCATCAATCTTTCGGTAAAGCCGGGAAGATCAGTGCTCGCTTTTTCAGTGAGCTCCTGAAGCTCGAGAGTCATAAGTAGAACGGGGCGATGATGAAAAACATTTGGCCCTGTAAAGGTGCGGATGCTCCGAATTTTCATAGTTCTCCTGCGGTGGCTAACGCATTTTGAGCAGGGGAGCATGTGCGATTTTCTTGCCATCAAGAAATGCCAAAGCTGACAGGGTTTGTGTCCCATTTCGGGAGAAAAGATTTTTCATGCACTGGAATTTTGTCCCGCCTATGTGAGTTCAACGCTCCTTTTCAGATTGATGTATCAGGCCATCCATAGGACAATTTCTTTATAACTCACTGGAGAAAGCATGGTCTGGAACGTCGATCCTGAAATCGTCAGCATTGGTCCTTTTTCACTTCGCTATTACAGCCTGATGTTCATCATTGGTTTTCTTCTGATGGGTGAGTACGTAAAAAAACTTTTCCAGAAATATGGAAAAGATCCTGAATTAGTTGGCTCTCTCACCACCTACATCATCGTGGGCATGCTGACGGGCTCGCGCCTTGTTCACTGTTTTTTCTATGAGCCTCAGTATTACTTCGAGCATCTGTATGAAGTGCCGATGATCTGGAAAGGGGGTCTTGCCAGTCACGGCGGTTACCTCGGTGTGATCATTGCAGTCTGGCTCTTCATGAAAAAACATCCGCATCTGAAATTTTTCTGGATCATGGATCTCATCGCGGGCCCGTGTCTTTTTGTGGGAGGCCTCATCCGCATCGGAAATCTTTTTAACTCAGAGATCGTGGGAAAAACCACCGACGTTCCCTGGGCGGTTATTTTCCAGCGCGTGGATCCCTTTCCCCGTCACCCGGCGCAGGTTTACGAAGCGATCGGTTACTTCACGATCGCGGGAATTCTTTGTCTTCTCGAAAGGAAAAAATTCACTGAGTGGAAAAGGGGCAGCATTCTTGCCGTTGCAATTATTCTCTCTTTCACTTTCCGTTTCTTCATTGAGTTCGTGAAAGATGAGCAGGCGACGATCAGCCTCACCCCATCGCTTAACATGGGTCAGCTCCTTTCAATTGCTTTTGTCATAGGAGGAATTGTCCTGTGGATGCGGGTCCGGAAAAATCCCGAGTGAAGCTCTCTGACAACAATTAATGCCATAGCAGTCTAAAGAGTCGAAACGTCATCAGGTAAAAACGGCTTTCGCTCTCGGTTTTGCGATTTTTTCTCAATCGGCATATTCTTAGGACAGGTGCTTTTCCTAAGGAAACGATATGGACACGCAAGAGCAAGACAAGAAGCAAATCCTCGACGTGAACGCCACCACTTCAGACCGCACAGGCTGGAGCGGCTTCCTTGAATCCGTGATGAGGAAATTCAAAGAACTCAGCTTCATTCTTGTGATGGCGCCAGTCGCGGTTTTATATGTTTTCTGCACCGGAGTTTCACTCATTCCGGGTGTGACTCTTTATCGTCAGATGGAAATCTGGACTGCAAACTCTTCGCACATGTGGCAAAACGTCGGTATGGCCTTCTCCATCGGCGCCGGCTTTTTCCTTTATGGTTTCACTCTCATTTTTGTCGTGCCGACTGTGAACAAGCTTCTTCCGCTGAAAGTAAAACCTCATCGCGCGACCTGGTATTCATTAAGTGTGGTGCCATGGTACTACCACAATGCTCTCACTTATCTCGCCCGCTACACGTTCCTTGAATTCATCACACCGACTCCACTGAACAGACTTTTCTACAAGATGATGGGAATGAAAATCGGCAAAGGCACGATCATCAATACCACGAATATTTCCGATCCCTGTCTCATCGAGATCGGCGACTACGTCACCATTGGCGGATCCTGCACGCTTGTCGCTCACTATGGTATGAAAGGTTTCCTCATCATCGACCGCCTCGTAATTGAAGACAAGGCCACGATCGGACTCAAGGCCACTATCTTCGGCGATGTCGTCATCGGCAAAGGTGCCATGGTAAAACCGAATGAAGTCGTGATGCCAAAGACAAGAATTCCTGCGCGCGAGGAAGGACCGAAAGAAGTTCCTAAGGAACGGGAGTCTCTCCCAGCTTAGCTGATTTCGACTTGAAATCGAGTTCCACCCGAAGAGTTTCACCCTTTAAAATGAGATCGTAAGTCACGATTGCCTGTTCGCGGCGAAGGTTGCTCATGCGGCCTTCAGAAAGAACCGGAGTTCTTTTTCTTAAAGCGATGAGCTTCTGGTAAAAAGTCCACAGGCTAGGATCATAGGATGACATTTTTCTCCCGGGCGGGAAGCTCGGAAGTTCGTACAGCTCATATTTGTTCCCGGTTTCCTGTCCGTAAAAAATGAGAGGAACGCCCGGGAGAAGAAACATTGTAGTCGCTGCCCATTTCGTCTCTTCCTTCGTGTGGTGAAGAAGGAAACCAGGCGTATCATTGTTTTCGATATATCGGACGGGAAGCACATCACGGCTGCTACTCATGAGAAGGCGGTCATAAAATTCCTCCGCCGCTTCAACCGGGCCCGCGCAATTAAAGACATCGTGCTTCTGTTCGTCGTCGAGCTGAAAGGCCCACTTCGAAATGAAATTCGGGTCAACGTTGTTCCAGTCGTAGGCCCAATCGAAACCTGATCCACCCAAGTGAGGATGACCGGTTCCTTCGTAGGCCTTCGGATAACCTGTCATGTCTTCCGCCATGAGAATGATCTCAGGTTTCATTTTGCGGAGACGATCGTTTACCGTCCGATAAAACGCAGGCCATCTTGTCGAAGGCCCCCAGGAAGCGTCGAAACGGAAGCCATCGACATCAAATTCTTTCACCCACATTTCAAGAGAGCCGAAGAGATATTCTCTGAGCGCCGCCGAGTTGTAATTGAAGTTCAGGAGGTGTTCCCAGAAATAGTGGATGAAGGTCTCTCCCCCAATTCGTCTTTCATGAAAGTGCTGGGAGTAAGGTACATCTCTCAGGGGAGTTCTTTGGTAGAAATCCCAGTAGGGAGAAGCTTTCCCTTTCGCGACGATGTCCTTTACGAAAGGATGTTCGGAGGAGCTGTGGTTCAGGACCACATCAAGCATGATCCGAAGGTTGAGCCTGTGCGCTTCTTTCACCAGCGCGCGCAATTCTTTCTCCCCACCAAGCACGGGCCAGACTTCGCGATAGTTCACGACATCGTAACCGTGACCGTCTTGTTCGAAGGGAGTGGTGATGGGTTGGAGCCAGACGATGTTTGCACCAAGCTCTTTGATTTCAGGAAGTCGGTCTCTCACTGCCCTAAGGCCCGCTACATTACTTCCGTAACTCAGAAAGAGCGGAGAGACGCCGTAGACAACCGGATGCCGCTTAAAGTCGGATGATGCACCAACAGAAAGAATCGACAGTAAGATCGAGCAAAATATTACGAACATCTTGATAAAAATCATTCCCACTACGTTATCGGCAGTGTGTCCCATCTGACAATCAATGATCTGAGGTCTTAAGAAAAATTTTTGAAAACTGTTCGTGTATTTTGTGGCAATTACGATGCTCTGATTTGGTCTAACCTTAACCTCAGGGAAGAACACATGAAAAATGCATTGATCTCTTTCTCTCTCCTCATGATCCTCATGTCCTCTGCTTTCGCTAAGATCGTCATGGTTGATGACAAAGTCTTTCTCAGAAAAGATGGCAAGCAGACACCGATCTTTCTCGTGAACGATTATATCGAGCACGGCAAAGTTAAGAAGGTCCATCTCTACGGAGACGGTAATCTTCACATCATTTCGTTTGCACTGAAGAAGCAGGCAGAAAAACTTTATTCGGTGGATGACCAGGGCTTTATCTATTCGATTGAGCCGTACTCACGTTACAGCGTGAACAAAGTCACTGACGCTGAGAAGTTTGAGTTCCGTGAGCTTCCGGGCAAGCACTTCCGCGTGACAGACAAAGGCTATTTCATCCACTGATTAGCGGATAAAGAAAGTCATGGTGGCGGAGACTTCGTTCAGGAGAAAATAATTGTAATGGACTCCGACGACGAGGGGACGCCACCATGAATACTGAATCCCCGCATACGTAGCCTTCTTCGTCTTCGAACTCACCAACATATCATCCTTGAACTTTGGAATCGCCGGAGAATTCTCGGTTCTTGCGCCATAGTTAAACAGGAAATTTCCCCACGCCATCGAGGCCGAGAGAAGAGTGATGTCCACTTTCTCTTTGGTATAGGTGTACTTGTCCGTAATAATTTTTCCGTAGTCGAAGGAAAAGTTCTTCACCTTGATCCCTACCGAGGCAGTCTTCACCTGAAAACTTTCACTGTAGCTATTCGTTCCTGTCACTACACTATAGGGGATGCCGGTAGTTCCCATTTTAGTGTGTTTAAAATCAAGCCAGAAGTCATCCTTGTAGTATGAACCACCGAAAGTCAGGAACCACAATTTTCCGGAAAGTCCGAAGCCGGTTCTGATTTTCTTCACTTCCGAGTGACGCTTGAAAAGAAGACCAAAATCTAATCCGTAATTTTTCTGGCGGATGATTCTGCCCGCGAGAGCGAAGTTCAGTTTCTTGGTATCAAATCTTTTCTGATCCTGATTGCGTTCCAGAAAATTCTCATTGAGCTCCGGCACTCGCACACCAAAGAAACTGTTCTCGAGGGTGGGACTGATGAGAGCACCACCGAACTTTCCGCTACCGCCGACGAGATTGAACGCGACCGGATTGTTGGCCTGAAGAAGAACTTCACCTCCGAACCCGCGATCGACACTGACGTTCGCTGGATTCAAGTTCGCGGCAGTGGCCGGACTCGGAAGAGAGTAGTTACTGGTTCGCCGGTTTTGCTTGGAGACTCCTGAGCAACTGGGAAGATCGATGATGTCACACACATCCGGGTTCTTCATGGCGAAGACGGGTGAGAGGAGTGTGAGCATGATCAGGAGGATGAACATAGAGTACAAATAGCTTAACAGACGTGAAGAAATGCCGCTTAGGAAGGCAGAAATTTGCCCCTTACCGGACTAACCTTGTCGGAAGCTCAAATTGTAATTTTTGGTCGCTCTATGGACTCGGAATGCGGGGTTTGTTAAGAATATGCTAATGAAAAAGTTCAAGGTTCTTCTCATTGATGATGATGTTGAGGTTCTGAAGGTTCTGCAGATGGGACTGGAGGATTCTGATCTCGAGACGATCATTGCCGGATCATTTGCGGAGGCCAGGACACTTCTTCGCGAACGGCATTTTGATCTCGTCGTTTGCGATGTTCTCATGCCGGGTGAGACGGGCCCTGAGTTTCATGAACGTATGTCCCTTACTCACAAAAATCTTCCGCGCTTTTTATTCTCCAGCGGACTTCCGAAATCTTCTCTCACATTTCCTTATCCGCCAGGAGTCGCGGGTCTTCTCATGAAGCCTTTTACGATCAAGGAATTCGTTGAAGTCGTTCATTCACACCTTCGTAAGAGCGTTGAACAATCTTCACTGGTGTCTATTTCTTAGACAGTCTCTGTGCGCGAATCCCTTCACTTCCACCATCCGAAACTGGCAGCGAATTTGAATTCCTACGGGGTATGAAAGCATTATTTCTACTCTTCGCCTTTGCCCTTTCCTCATCCTCTTTTGCCCAGTGGATGCACGACAATTACTTCACCTATTCCAAATCCA
>JBJMLZ010000190.1:0-4950 GCA_045805035.1 Bacteriovoracaceae bacterium | reverse complement strand
GATCGGCCAGCGCTACGTTCTGGATAAATTTTATCTTCTCGCGGTTCCGCGTCTTTCGATCATGCTGACGTTTGTGATCATGCTCATGCTGGGCTATTCGTTCTTAAGTAACGACCTCACCGCGACGTCGAATCACCTTTCTTTCTTCCCGATTGTTATTGTCACGAACAATATCGAGCGCCTCTCGCTCATGCTGGCGGAAGAGGGGCTGGTGAATACTCTGAAAACCCTGATTGGCACTCTCGTGATCTCGATCCTTGGCTATCTTTTGTATCTCATTCCTGCGCTTGAGATTTTCATGTTTACTAATCCTGAATGTCTTCTCGCAGTGGTTGCTCTTCTCATTCTCATCGGGAAATACAAAGGGTATCGCGTTTCCGAGTTCCTGCGCTTCCGCGACCTCGTTCGCCAGAAGAGAAAGAAGAAATCGGCCGAGGTACCATCGGTATGATCTTCAAGAACCTCCACGAGATGGGAATTCTTGGCATCAACAACCGTGTCGGTCGCTACATTCTTCGTCACAATCAGCGGAAGCACTATCCACTTGTAGATAACAAAGTCCTCACTGCCGAGCGCGCGGAGGCCTGGGGAATTGCGATGCCGGAAAACTATCTCGTGGTTGAAAACTACGGGTTTCTGAAAAAGCTCGACGTGAAACTTCCGAACTACGATTCGTTTGTGATTAAACCCGCCAACGGTTCACAAGGGAACGGCATCATCGTTATTAAAGAGCTCGTACGCGACGGAGAGCAGATTCTCTATCGCAGATCCAATGACAAGCTCATGGACATCGAAGAGATCAAGCATCACATCTCCGGAATTCTCTCCGGTCTTTACTCTCTCTCCGGCCACAGTGATATGGCGATCATTCAGGCGAAGATCGATAAGCATCCGGTCTTCGATCAATATTCTTTCGGTGGCATTCCGGATATTCGTGTGATTGTCTTTGAAGGATTTCCGGTGATGAGTATGGTTCGTCTTCCGACCAAAGCATCTGATGGTCGCGCGAATCTTCACCAGGGTGCAATCGGTGCGGGCCTAGATATGAAAAACGGCTGGGCAGTGAACGCTGTGATTAGAAACCAGGTGGTCGACACGCATCCGGATACCGGTCACAATCTCATGGGACTCAAGCTTCCGTTCTGGAAAGAAGTCCTCGAACTCGCGGCCCGCTGTCACGATATGGTGGGGCTGGGTTATCTCGGCGCCGATATCGTTCTCACACCCGATCACGGCCCGATTCTTCTTGAGCTCAACGCACGTCCGGGTCTTGCGATCCAGATCGCCAACCTCGCGGGCCTGGTTCCTCGTCTGGAAAAAATCAGAGACGAAGCACCCACGGGTCTCATGGCAAGAGAACGAGTCGAGTTCTCCATAAAAAATTTCTAGAAATTAAAGAGACTCCAGGTGGTCATAGAACTCAGGTACAGTCTGAGCAAGAAGGAGTTTTCTTCTCATCACTTCGCCATTCTGAATTCCGTCGAGGAGATTTCTTGAAACAGATTTACTTTGCTTGAGTAAACCGCGCACGGAGATGCCGTTCTTCTCAAGCTCCTCACGATACTCACGGAAAAATTCTTTCATTCTCGCGATTCGTTTTTCATCCGTGCTTTCAAAAAAACCACGGCGATAATCCTGCGCCATCCACGGAAGTTTCAAGGCCCCTCTCGCCACCATCACTCCGTGGCAGCCGGTTTCCTTCAGCATGCGATCAATGTCTTTGGTATCCCAGATATCTCCGTTACCAATGATCGGTACCTGCGAAACTTTCACCGCCTGAGCGATAAATTCCCAACGGGCAGGTTCCTTGTACATCATGTCCTTAGTGCGGCCGTGAACAGTGATCATCTCCACACCTTCATCATTGAGCATTTTCACAACATCAAGAAGCGGAGAAGTGTCTGAGTAACCGATGCGCATCTTCGCGGTGAATCTCCCGCGATATGTTTTCCGGATGTCACGGATGAGGCCCTGCAGGCGAGGAATGTCCTGAAGGAGAAAAGATCCACCTTTGTTCTTACAAACCTGAGTGGAAGGACAACCCAGATTGATATCGATCCAGGGAATACCAAGATCCTGAAGGTCATTCACCATCTGAGTGGTGAAGGCAGTGTGCGAAGTGAGAATCTGATACATCGTTTTCTCCATCACCCATGGAACTTCATAGTGAGAGAGGCCAATGTGCTGGAGAAGGTGCTTCACCGGATATCTGCCGGCGGAAGGGACGCGCAGAAAATCCGTGGCAAGATAATCCCACTCCGGATAGAGCTTCAGAATAATCTTCCGGAACGACTCTTCGGTAATGCCTTCCATCGGCGCAAAGAAAAGAGAACCGAAGGGAACCGGAGCAAGACTCATGCGGTCCACTCCTCTTTAAAGATCGTCACTCCCATCATGAGACTCAGAAGCAGCATCTTCACTGAATCAAGCACAATGTACATGCGGTGATAGTGCTGATGAACTTGTTGAATATCATTAATCGGAATGGATTTTCCCGCCTCAGATAATTTCCAGAACTCAGTGAGATCCGAAATCTTCGGAATGAGCCATGTGAAGTAGGTGAGAGTGATAGCAAAGGCGAGCACACTTCCCACAAGCAGAGGAAGTGATTTCTTATTTTTTCGCGACATCAAAACCAAAATAATAATCATCGCAGAGGCAAGAATGAGTTCGAGATTATTCAGCTTCGTAAAGAGATGAATGCCGAGATCGCCGGCCTCAAAAAAATTATTGATGTGACCGAACACGCCGGGAACGACAATGAAATCCACCAGCGCGGTCCAACCGAGCCAGAATGAAATCAGAACGAGTAGTCCCGAGTAGAGAAGACGGCGCTTGTTCATAGATAGGAAGAGGTATCAGGAAATGAGAGTGAGGACAAGCTTCCGGGGTCCCGCCTCTGTACGAAATTCCATGAGATAAATTCCCTGCCAGGTACCGAGGTTGAGTTTTCCATTGGTCACCGGAATAGAAATCGAACTTCCGGCAAGTACCGATTTTACATGGGCGGGCATATCGTCGGGACCTTCAACTGTGTGTTTGTAAAAAGGCTGATTCTCCGGAACGAGGTGATCGAACGCGCGGTCCATATCGTGACGAACAGTTGGGTCAGCGTTTTCATTGACGGCAAGGGCAGCGGAAGTGTGTTGAATGAAGACGTGAAGAAGCCCACTTACCGGCAACTCACCTAATGCCTTCAACACGTTATCGGTGATGAGATGTGAACCTTTTTTAAACGCCGGTAGAGTGAGTAATTTTTGCTGGATCATAGAGAAATTCCCCTCATTCCCATTTACCGGGGGTAGGTTATGCCGAATTTTATCGGACTGTCACTGTGAGGTTGAACAATGAAATCAATTCTTCTTATTACCCTTTTTGTTTCAACATCAGCATTCGCTGCAGAGAAATGCCGTGATGCTGTTGCCAAGCAAATTCCTAAAAGCGCAACTCTTCTCGAAGACGCTGCTGTTGTCCTGAAACCAGGCGAGGAAAGTTTCATTAAAATGGGCGAGATATGGAACGATCAGAAAGAAACGCTTGAATATTACGGCTACGAAAAATCGAACGGATATTATGGAGTCTACACTGCAGTAGGCGCGAGTCTGAAAGACTGCAAACTCAAAAGAATTATCGACCTTGGTGATGACGCTTAATGATCGAAGCATGAAGCTGAGATTCGAATAAAAAAAAGGGCCCGCGAATGCGGGCCCATTTATTTTGTACTGATTGTTAAAATTACTCTGCGCCTTTCTCCGGATCCATCTGCGACTGCATGTAATTCTGGACACCAACTTTTTTAATGAGATCTCTCTGAGTCTCCAGCCAGTCGATGTGATGCTCTTCTGATTTCAAAATCTGAAGAAAGAGATCGCGGGTGGCGTAGTCTGATTCTTTCTCCGCTTGCTGAATGCATTTTTTGAGATGAGGAACTGCTGCGTACTCTACTTCGAGATCCGCCTGGATCACCTCAGAGATGTCCTGACCGATTTTGAGTTTATCAAGCTTCTGGAGATTCGGAAGTCCTTCGAGAAAGAGAATACGCTTGATCACCATGTCTGCGTGTTTCATTTCATCGATCGAAGCATCGTATTCGAGCTTGCCGATTTTTTCGAGGCCCCAGTTCTGAAGCATGCGTGCGTGAAGGAAGTACTGGTTAATCGCAGTGAGCTCTTTGGTGAGAACGGAGTTCAGTGCTTCGATAATTGTCTTGGAACCTTTCATGAAAATATCCTCGCGTGAGTGTGTTGAGGACATTCTAAATTTGGTGGGGAGAATTAATCCAGAAAGTTCAAACAACCTAAGTTTTGTTTGAGCTGTCTTTCATTTCAATGGGACCACGTGCCGCTTGTTCGAGGAGAGTTTTGACTGCGTCTTCCACACAAGTTCCACAATCAGAGCCAACGCCCAGGGCCTTCAGAATTTCTTTCGGATTATGCGTATTGCGGGAAGTGATTGCTTCCTTGATTTGCTTATCGGTGATGCCTTTACAGATGCAGACGTACATAGTGTTCTCGTACCCTTTCTTGGACTCAGTATACATCTGTTCGGCTTCCCAAACAAATGTTTTAGCCTGGCCTGTAAAGTTTGGCGTAGGGAACATGAAATCAATGATTTAGCCCAATGAGTCAAGCAGTCGGAAGAGTCCCAAAGTCGACATCGACCACTTTATTTCCTCTTTCTCGAGGGCACGGCGGAGTTCGTCGGGTGTGTATTCGATGATCGCTTCGATGATATCGCCATCGGGATTGGGGAGCTTCGAGTGAGTGAGTCCGCGGGCGACGAAGAAATATTGGAGATGAGTAACGGTGCCGGTGCCTTTCAAAACGAGGATCTCTTTCATCTCGCGCGCTTTGTAACCGATTTCTTCCTGCATTTCTCTCTGTGCGTTTTCTTCCGGAGTGCCTTTTTCCGGTTCAAGAATTCCCGAGACAGGTTTGATTCTCACATTCG
>JBJMLZ010000189.1:0-10570 GCA_045805035.1 Bacteriovoracaceae bacterium | reverse complement strand
GATTTTTCTTCTGGATGAGCCCGGCCAGTATCTTGATCCGGAAAAAAGAATTTTGGTGCGGGAGCTTATTCAAAAACTCGTACAAAAAAATAAAACCGTTCTCATTGTAGAACATGGAGCAAATTGGTTCGGGCAAACTGATAAGAAAATTGAACTGTATGTAGAAAAAGACACATTAAAGGGAAGGGAAGTATGAATTACGTTCTCGTCCGCCGTTTGTGCTCTTTTTTCTCAGGCCTTATTCTTTCCCAGGCGGGAAGTCTCATCCAGATCGGTACGCGCAATATTTTATCCAGTCCTTCTACCTTGGGGATTGAGGGGCTATCCGTTCTCTGGATTCTTTGCCTTCACGTTTTTGCTCTTACCAGCGGCATTGAGACGAGTTTACTTTTCCTCGCCGGCCTTCCGGTGTTTGTTGTGGTCGGACTGCTTCTTGCGAGACTCACAGGAAAAGATATCCGGCTTGAGAGCGTTTTATTTGTCGGCCTCACTTTCAATCTTCTGGTTGGTGCAATTTTTTCTCTCTGGCAGTTTTTCTTTCTCGCTTTTAATCTTCCGTTCCCTATGGAGATCTGGTTCGGTCACTTCAGGTATGTGCAGGAGAGCTACATCATTGTTCTTTTTGTGTTCGAAGTTGTGCTTCTGATTTTTCTGAGAGGCCATTGGAGAAATCTTTCTCTTTATACATTGGGAAGCACGCTTTCCCGGGCCTTCGGCGCCGACCTTCAAAAACTCTATAAGTTTCTTTTTATTTTTGCCGTATGCGGAACTTATCTGGTCCTTGCCATGTTTGGGGCCTTCTCTTTTCTCGGTCTTCTCTTTCCCCTGGTCGCGCGCAAATTATGGTTTGATCGTTTTGATCTCAAGGGGGAACTGGCGATCGGGGCAGTTGTGAATGGCCTTGCTTTCATGGTGATCGATTTTCTTTGTTACAAATTTCCCGTGATGGGAGCAGAAATCCCGGTCGGCCTCATCGCTTCGGTCGTGGGTGCAGTGTGTCTTATCGGCCTCATTTGGCGCTCAACAAGAGGCCCCGAATTCTTGGCAAACACCAGAAAATAAAGCTATCCTTTACCTGTTTTATTATAAACAAAGGAAACTCTCGCATGAAAAAGCTCTCGCTTTTCCTCAGTCTCGCATTCGTCCTTTCATTCGTTGCCTGTAACAAGAACGATCCTTCTTCGATCAAGCTTGAATCAGAAGACGACAAAACTTTCTACGCTATGGGCTTCATGCTCGGTGGAAACCTCCAGCGTCTTTCTCTTTCTGATAAAGAGCTTTCTGCTCTCTACAAAGGGATCGCGATGGCCTCTAAGAATCAGAAGTCTGAAGTCGATATGGCCAAGTACCAGAACCGCATTCAGGAAGTTTTCAAATCACGCATGGATAAAGTTGCTGCTAAAGAAAAAGAAGAAGGCACAAAGTTCATCGACGATTTCGTAAAGAAAGAAGGCGCGACAAAAACTGCTTCTGGTCTTGCTTACAAAGTTATCAAAGAAGGCACAGGAGCAACTCCTTCAGCAGAAGACGTTGTTGAAGTTCACTACCACGGCACACTCACTGACGGCACTGTGTTCGACTCTTCAAAAGAAAGAGGCAAAACAATTTCTTTCCCGCTTAACCGCGTGATCAAGGGCTGGACTGAAGGCCTTCAGACGATGAAAGAAGGTGGCGTTTCTAAGTTCGTTATCCCAGCTGATCTCGCTTACGGCGATGCCGGCGCTCCTCCAAAAATTCCTGGTGGCGCTACTCTCGTATTCGAAGTTGAGCTCTTCAAAGTAACGAAAGCTGCTGACGCTAACAAGGCCGCAGCACCTGCTGCAGCTCCGAAGAAAAAGAAATAATTTCTCTCCGAGAGATCTCAATAAAGGGGCCGGGCAACCGGCCCTTTTTATTTGGCGTGATACCAACAAGCGGGACGGAGTCCTCTCGTAAATTTCGTTTTCGGGTGACAGGTTCCTGGTGCATCGAAGATCTGAGAAACCGTTCGGGTTGAAGGCACCGGACAAATGGAACCTTCATAATAAGTATTCAGGCGACACTGAGGCACGGGATGATTATTGTTAGTCGTTTCCACCTCAGTCGGATCGATGGCCTCAAACTCCGGTGACGGGAGTTGCCTTCCATCCGCATTCACCTTAGCGACGGACAGTCCTGCGAGGCTCGTGCGAATGCAAAGCGCTTGTTCCCATTCGCGCTTAAAAGAAGTTTCGCATTCCGTGCGAACGAGCATGGGAACATCCGCGTCTTTGATAATTTCAATGTTATCGTCTATGGCGAAAACCTTTCTTAAACATTTGAGAGTGGCAAAATAATCAGACTGTCCTTCCGTTGATGACCAGATGGCGCCGGAGCCATAAATCTTTTTTGGGGCGCCGCCAATGTGATGTCCGATTTCGTGACACACGACCAGCATAAAACCATCCTGGGTAATGTAGGGATGACGGGCAAATCCGCCGTAGAGATTTATCGTCCAGGTTTTCCCGCCATTTTCTCTGATCGTGCCGGCATTCACCACCTCACTGTCCCAGAGCCTCATGACATTGAGGCGTCCCCCATAAATTCTTGCGATCGGAGAATAGACTTTGAGAACTTTGTCGATCGCCTCGTCATACTGTTCGCGCGTGAGTCCGCTTTTTATGTGCGGGGGTATTTTCAGATTATTGTCGGGAAGGAATCCCGTACCGTCGGTGCAGGCCATGACCTGCGAAGAAGTGAGAAGGAAACCCAATATCCATTTGAGCATGCGTTTCTCCTTGCGGAGATATTTTGAGTAACGAGGTTGGGGAAGTCTAGACGACGAGCGGGCGTTGAATTTCGGACAAAAAAAAGGGCAGCTTGCGCTGCCCTTGGGGAGAAGAGTCAATTACTGCTTAGGCTTGAACCAGCAGAGTGGACGTGTACCAATTTTGTGACCGAGTGAAGGATGGCAAGTGCCTTTTACTTCATCAGTTTGAGAAACGTCTTCGTTGAAACTTACTTCACAGAGACCGCCATTGAAGTATGTATCAAGGCGACACTGAGCTTGTGGATGCTCGTCGAAAGTTGAAGTAACAACTTTTGTATCCGGAGTTTCAAACTTCGTGTCTGGAGTGTGAGAAAGTACAGAGAAGAGGTTAGAAACAGACTTGCCTGCCATACCGATACGAATACACATTGCTGCGTCTTCTTTATTGGTCTTGTTCTGCTTGTTACAAGCGTCGATAAGAGACTGAGGAGCGCTCAGAGTTCTTACAACCGCTGCGTTGTCGTCGTTGAGGAAAGTTCTACGAAGACACTTGAGAGTAGCGAAGTAATCTGCCTGACCTTCGTTTGAAGCCCAGTTAGATGCGCTTGCGCCGCCGCCCCACCATCCACCAGAAGTTCTTGAACCGCCGATTTTAGGAGCGCCACCGATGTGGTGACCGATTTCGTGACAGATAACGAGAGACATACCGTCTTCAGTGATTGTTTCGTGACGAGCGAGACCGCCGAACATAGAAACTTTCCATGTTTTGCCAGACTGAGTGGCATAAGCGTTCACAGTGCCGTCATCCCATTTCCTTTCAACAACGAGATTACCACCCATGCTTGCAACGATTGGAGCATAGATTGTCTCAACACGATCAAGTGCAGAGTTAAACTGCGCCTGAGAGAGACCGCCAAAAGATTTTCCTACTGGGATGTAGAAATTGTTTTCCGGTAAGATCCCGTCTTTGCCATTTTGTGAGCAAGCGAGGGCCGATCCGGCGAGAGTAAGAGCTACTGAAATAGCGGCTACTTTGAAAGACATCATTTTATCCTCCGTGATATCAAAACACTTACATGTGTTAGGATTGTTAACTGAAAATTATTCTTTCTTTTCTGGAGAGACACTGTCTACAAAGTTTTCTTTCGATCAAAAAGGTGTAAGTTTTTGTTGGGGCAAAGTTAAGGAGAGTTCATGTTCCACATTAGTTTTTATGTTCCGGTCAATGACGCTGATAATGTTAAAAACGCCATGTTTCAGGCGGGAGCAGGGAAGATCGGAAACTATGACAATTGTTCCTTTGAAATAAAGGGCATGGGACAGTTCCGGCCACTCACCGGAAGTGACCCGACGATTGGTTCTCAAGGGGTCCTGGAACAGGTGGAAGAACTTAAAGTAGATATGGTTTGCGACGATCAATATATAAAAGAAGTGGTGGCCGCGTTAAAGAAATCCCACCCTTACGAAACACCTGCGTATTACGTGATCAAAGTGGTCGACTACTAGACGAGAAATCTCTCGCTCCTATTAAAATCCGAAGGCAAATGAACCGATAAGCTCTTGAGAGAACAACGAGGGCCACATGAAGTTCATTCTATTTTTTCTTTTGATTCCGTTTCTGGTGAACGCTCGTGAAGAAGTGAAGCACCAACCGACGCGGGAAATTTCCATCATCGTCACCAAAGAAGGCTACTACCCGAAGAGTCTTTCGGTGTTTGAAGGTGAGAAGGTGAAGTTCTACGTCACTTCAACTCTCGATGAACCCCATTGCATGATCGTTGAAGGACACAAAGTGTTTCTTGCTGCTAACAAAGGCAAGGTCACTGAAGCGGAAGCGACGTTTGATAAGCCAGGTGAGTTTGCTTTCTACTGCCCGAGTTCAAAGAACGACGGAAAAATTGTTGTGATGAAAAAATTTGTGCCTAAGCGCGAGATTGCTTCCGAGAAATCTCATGAAGGTGTCTGGACGCCGAAGGAATACTGAGAATGAGTAGCGTTTTTCAAGACGCCATTGCCAACCTCCTCTCTCCGATTGGAGAGCTCCTCAAAGACCCAACCGTCTCTGAAGTGATGATCAATGGTCCCTACGAAATTTTTATTGAACGGAAAGGACTCGTTTACCGGGTCCCGAATAAGTTTGCGGATGATGAGTCTCTGATGGCGTCTATGCGTGCCGTAGCGCAATCAGTGGGTCGGGTGATTGACGCCGACAATCCACGCCTGGATGCTCGTCTCCCGGACGGCTCACGTATCGCCGTGGTGATTCCACCAATGGCGAAATGTGGGGTTACGGTCGCCATCAGGAAATTCTCCGAAGAAAAACTGGGGTTGAAAGACCTCATTGGCTACGGATCACTTTCCCCTGATGGCGCCCGCTTTCTTGATTGCTGTATGTACCTCGGAAAGAACACGCTTGTTTCCGGCGGTACCGGTTCAGGTAAGACCACGATGCTGAACGTTCTCGGTGGAAGAATGCCGAAGACTCAGCGACTCCTTATTATTGAAGATGCCGCTGAACTTCAGATCAAAGCAGAGCACGTTGTGCGCTTTGAAACTCGTAAACCAAATCCTGATCGCGGGATCAAAGAAGTGACGATTCGTGATCTCATGGAATCGGCACTCCGTCTTCGCCCTGACCGGATCATCGTCGGTGAGGTGCGCGGACCTGAAGCGCTTGATCTGTTAAATGCCATGAGCACTGGTCACGATGGCTCGATGGGGACCGTTCATGCCAACAGCCCTGACGGAGCTTGCACAAGAGTTGAAACTCTCTGCCTTATGGGAGAGACGAATATCCCACCTGACACGATCAAGAAAATGGTGGGTGATACGATTCAGCTTATCGTTCAGTGTTCACGCTATCACGACGGGGGAAGAAGAACCTCTCACATCTCCGAAGTTCTTGGAGTAGATGTGAATGGCCGCTACATCGTCCGCGATATTTTCCGCTGGGTTCAGACCGGAAAAGAGGCCGATGGAAAAATCATCGGCGAGATGGTTCCGACCGGATACGTGCCAAGTTTCTTCGAGGAGTTTGTCGCCAACAAACTTCCTTTCCCGAAGACAAACTTCAAGCCGCCGGAATGGGCAACGCCTCACTTTAAAAAGGTTGCCTGAATTTCTTTTGATTCACTTCGTCGTTCCTAGTTAACTTTTGCCAAAAGCGAGAGGGCCCTGTTACCTTTTTAGCGTATAAAAAGGAGCCCTCATGAGTACGATCAAAAAAGTTCACGCGCGCCAGATTCTCGATTCGCGTGGTAATCCCACAATTGAAGTTGATGTCATCACTGATAATGGTTTCATGGGCCGTGCTTCTGTTCCATCAGGTGCATCCACTGGAAGTCGTGAAGCGCTTGAGCTTCGTGATGGCGACAAGACGAGATACATGGGTAAGGGCGTTCTTAAAGCAGTAGATAATGTGAACAAGATCATCGCTCCCAAGCTCGTTGGAAAAAATGTTTTCGATCAGCGCTCGATCGATCATCTGATGCTGGAACTTGATGGCACAGAAAACAAAGACAAGCTTGGTGCGAACGCCATTCTTGGTGTTTCCATGGCAGTTTGTCGTGCCGGTGCTCTCGCGAAGAATAAGCCTCTCTATAAATACATGTTCGAAGATCTGAAGTGTCCGAACCCGGTTGGAAAAATGCGTCTTCCAACTCCGCTCATGAACATCATCAACGGTGGTGCTCACGCTTCGAACAACCTTGATATCCAGGAATTCATGATTGTTCCTCATATGAAGAAAAGTTTTTCCGAGAACCTCCGCGCGGGTGTGGAGGTTTTCCATAACCTGAAAAAAGTTCTTCACGATAAAGGCTATTCGACAAACGTAGGGGATGAAGGCGGCTTCGCTCCGGACTTAAAGAGTCACGATGAGGCGATCGAATGTATCCTTTCTGCGATTCAGAAAGCCGGATACAAATCAGGTGTTGATATTTCCATCTCGCTCGATTGCGCGGCTTCTGAGTTTTACAAAGATGGCAAGTACGAGATGCAGGGGAAGACTTACACATCTGATGAGATGATTCCGTATTATGAACACATGATGAAAATCGCTCCGATCTATTCGATCGAAGACGGCTTTGATGAAAGTGATCGTGATGGATTCATCAAGTTTCAAAAACAGATCGGAAATAAAATTCTCAACGTCGGTGACGATCTCTTTGTTACGAACGCGAAGATCCTTAAGCGCGGGATTGATAACAAAGAGGCAAATGCGATTCTGGTGAAAGTGAACCAGATCGGATCACTCTCAGAAACTTTCGATACATTGAAACTGGCTTTCGATAACAACTTCAAAGCGATCATCTCACACCGCTCAGGCGAAACTGCAGACGCCTTCATCGCTGATCTCGCCGTTGCAAGTGGTGCCGGTCACATCAAGACTGGTTCAGCTTCACGCTCTGATCGTATCGAGAAATATAATCAACTTCTTCGTATCGAAGAAGAATTAGGCCCTCAGGCGATCTTTGAACCGGTAAAGTAATGAAAACAATCGCAGGGGCATAAAATCCCCTGCGTTTTTTTCTTTGTTTCACTCTCTTCCCACCGTAAAATAGACCTAAGCTCGGACCCATAATCTTAGGGGGTCATATGAAGACGAAGCTTTTCCTCGGCCTCACTTTTTACTCTGAAAACAGCTTTGCAAAAAACATTGAAAGCTTCAGAACACGATTTGATACAAAGTATCAGAGCAATCCCTATCTGCATCTTCCCATAGTTCCTCCGTTTGAAGTTGAAGTGACGGAGATGAAGCAGCTTAAGCAGGAGCTCGTTGAAGAGCTTGAGTCGTTCTACTTTGAGAACACCCAGAACCATTCCCTGAAATTTACCGGTATAGACGTGAAGGAACACAAGAAGAACAAGCTTCTTTATCTTCACCCATCGATGAATGAGGATCTTCTGTTTTGCCAGGAATCTTTGTTTTCGATCTGCCAGTCCTACATTCATGAGCACGATAAAAAAATCCGTGACAAAAAAACCTTCCTTACAATTGGTCGTTACGTCGGAGATCTCGATCTCCATTCTTCTATCGACCTTGCTCGCATGGAGTTTCAGGAATTCACCGCGCTTCCTTTTGAGTCGATTTGCCTTTTCTCAAAGAACAACGGCATCTGGTACCGCGAGGCCGATCTCTTGAGCTTTGAAAAACCGGTCGACACTCTTTTGCAAACAAGTCCCGTTTCCGTATAATGGAAGAATGAATTTTCTCGTTCTCTTTGTCTTGATGGGCGCGGCTTCCGTGTGGGGGCAAGTCAGTTACGTTCCGCCGACAAGAGTCCTGAAAGAGAGGGGAACTCAGATCTCCGCTTCTGCTGATTCCTTCACCACATCCAAAGTCATTGATGAACATGGCAAGACGGTAGGCCTCAATGATGGCGAAAGCTTTCAACGTTATCAGGGCGAAGTCAACGGACTCTTTGGTCTCACGAATGACTTCAACCTTGGACTAGGTTTTCGGTATCGTTATCAGCAATCAACTTTTCCATCCGGAAATCAGAATATCAACGCATCCGCATCTGGTGTTCAGGCGATCAACGCGCGTTTCCTCTATGGTTTTGCTCCGGTTGATCGTTTGCAATATACACTCGAAGGACTCTTCCGTTACGTCCCTTATACCAATGATGAGGTCACTGCGACTGATGATTTAAAAAAGCTGGCGCTCGGTGATGAAGGAAATGAGTACTCGGTAGGTTTAGGAGTTACCTATTCCTCATTGTCGAATAACCACTTCACTCTTCGTGGGGGATGGAGAAGACCAGGCAGTGATCTTTCCAGCGAATTCTATTGGAATCCGGAAATTGCACTTCAGTGGCGTTGGGTTGCTGCGATTGCGGGTGCGGACGGAGTTACGTCACTTAAGAATGCGACCTATGAAAGTAAACCTTCGGATCGCCCTGCCTGGAACACGCGTCCGACTGGTTTATATAATTCTATCAATCGCGAATGGATTGCTCCTTATGTGGGCCTCAACTTCGCATTCTCACCGATCTGGAGAATTGAATTGCGAGGCCAGCAAGTTGTCTCGGGGAGATCTACTGACCTTGGAACCGGTTTCAGCGTTGCACTTGTCCGTCGTGTAGACAGCTCGGAAGAGCATATGGTGGACAAAAATTTTAAGACCTATGACCTTGAAGCGACCGTCACAAAGGTCTCTGATAAGAAGTCTTATGTTGTCGTCGATAGGGGATCAGCTGATGACATCGAGAAGGGAATGAAGTTCGACTTCTATGAGTTTGACTATGTGGGGGGCAACACCCTTGTCGCCCGCGGGGTGGTCATCAAAGTGTCTTCAGATAAGGCCATCGTCAAACTCACTCATCGTTACAACCTCGCTAAGGAAATCAAAGAGGGTTTAGTTGGCAGGGCCTCTCTCAAATAGAACTCGCACGATAATTTCTAAGCTATAGGATTCAAAGCCGATTGTTTTTGTCGGGCGAGGGTATAATTTTGTCCGGTTGTAAGTGATTGAACATCGGTTAGAATTTGATAAAGACATTTTTTTCAAGGACAGCTCATGCAGCTTCGAATCCTCCTCGTTACGCTTTCACTCCTCGTCGCAACCGAGGCCTTTGCGAAACGCTTCGCCAGTAAGTACTGTGAGTTCGAACTTCCTCCTCAGTGGGAATGTGCGCTTGAAGGTTCGGAATACGTTTGTCAGTCGGAAAACAACGACAGAAAAAAAGAGGCCATTATCATTCTGGCCGCCAAGATCCGTGGTGAGCAGGACAGTATCGATGAGTACATGGCCTATCTTAAAAAGCAGAAGGAATACAATCTACCTGGCGGAAAGAAGCAGATCTCTGAACCGAAGAACGTAACTCTTCATCCGATCGGCGATCAACAGTGGGTGGACGCACTTCACTTAGCTTCGGAAGTTCCTGGTTTCTACACTCGTTATCTCGCGACCGTGAAAGAAGATCTCGGTGTGGCAGTGACATTCTCGGTTACGAAAGATCTTTATCAGTCTTATCTTCCGATCATTGAGAAACTTGTATCTACATTGAGAGTGTTCCGTCAGAAGAAAACTGAACTCGCGAACATGAGAAATAATCAAAGTGGTGAGCCAACTGTATCTGATGATTTCATCCCAAGTGCAGCTCAGGATCTCCAGGCCAATCGCACTCAGAAGCGTGGTGACGGTGAGGGCGGTGACGATGACATGATCTATGTCATCGCGGTGGTGGTCGTAGGTGCCGTGATTGCCATTATTATGAAGGGCCGTAAGAAGAAAGGCTCTAAGCCTAAGAAGAAGCAATAATTGTTGGCGGTCTCCGCTAACGTTGGATTTGAATTAATTTCGTAACTTATTAACCCTGCTCCTGGAATTCACGTTCCTCAGCGGGGTTTTTCTTTATCTGGGATAAAATACTGGTATGAGCAAATTATTCGCAATCATTTTAGGCCTTCAACTCATGTTCTTCCCCGTGCAAAAGGCACATGCAGGAATCGTTCCTGGAATGGAGCAGATTACGGGGATCGCGATTGCAGCGGTGGGTGTTGGGATCGCAATGAAATGTCCTATTACATTTCCATCTTTGCTTTTGTATATGGCAGGGTCCGCGGTTTATCTGATGGGAGAAATGCAGGGTGGTAAAGCGCAAAAAAAATCTCTTGAAGATTCAGATGCCAGTGTGAAAGACCTTGCAGAGAAAAAGAAAGAAGGTGGAGAAGTACAGCTCGCCACTCTCGAGGCGCAGCTCAAGGATAAAAAAGAAAAGAAAAAAGTCGCGGATGGCAGGGCGAAGTGGTCTGGAGCCGCAGCAGCGATGATGTTAGCGGCAGCAGGTTTAGCCCTCGCTGAAAGCTTAATTCCACCAACATTTGGTTTAACAAAAT
>JBJMLZ010000188.1:0-11000 GCA_045805035.1 Bacteriovoracaceae bacterium | reverse complement strand
GGAAATCGCTTTCTGGAAAGTTTTTGTCGGGAGGTAATGAACCGCCGATTTCCCGCGGGAATTGAGGCCAACAACCGGAACAAAATCTTCATTTTCAGGGGGATTCTGACAGCTTGTCAGAAGAATCAGGAAAGTAGCTGCAAATACTAGCTTCAGCATGAGAAAACTCCTCTTTATGACAGGATTACTGTAAATCACGAAGGAGTTTTATATGTCAAACAAAAAGTTACGCCCACAAACAAAGAGCGTTTAAACCTTGAAGTAGTCTTTGATCGAGGCCACTGCATCTTTGAGCGGCACGGAGATGATCTGGTACGGTTCCATCAGTTTCTGGAAAGTTCTTAAGGTCCCGCCCTTCCATTTTTTTACGCGATTATCGACCAGAAGAATGGCCCCGTGATCGTTCTCGGAACGTAAGAGTCTTCCGAATTTCTGATGAAGTGAGCGCGTTCGGTGCGCGAGGAAGTAATCGTTGAACTCGTTGCCGAACTTGAACTCAAAGAAGTCACGTCTCTTCTGGATCACGAGGTCCTGACGAACGTCAGGAATTTTATCGACGACGATGAACTGAAGTTTTTCGCCGGGAACATCAATCCCTTCGCCAAAGCTTTCCATGCCGATAAGGATTGCGCTTTCTTCGCGCTTGAATTCCTCCACGACGTTTTTCCCGAGGCCTTGCACGAAGACCGGGATTTTTCCTTCAAATTCCTTCAGCATGATGTCCACTGCCGCTTCAAATCTCAGGCGTGATGAGAACAGAAGTAATGTTCTTCCCCCGAGAGATTTAATAAGCGGATTCACTTCTTTCAGAAGTTCCGGAACAAACATGGGATCGGAAATATTTTTCGTATCCGGGCAGAGATAAACTTTGGAGTTGTTTTTGTAATCGTAGACAGCATCGAGATAGAGACCGCTCTTGAATCTCTTCTCGGGAAAGAGATAGGTATAGCCCGTCATCCACTCCACACCCTGTACTCCGGAATCACCGGAAGCGTTACCGAGTGTCGCGGAAGTGAAGATCACTGAAGATGTCATCATGAGTAGCTCATCATGAATCCGCTTGCCCACATCCACCGGACTTGAAGCAAGAGAATATCCGTGGGCCTCCGTGTACTCGATGATGGTGCACCAATCCTGAGGCTGATCGATAAAATGCTTAAAGCTTGTGGTCAGACGTTCTAAATTTCCGAAGTTTTTCTCAAAGGTCGACCAGGCCTTGAGCTTCTGTGGCTCATTCCGGAAATCCTTGTTCTCCCAGCGGGAAACAAACGGCATGTAGAGCTTGTAGAGATTGGCGAAGATATAAGCAAGACTTTCGCAGGAATTAAAAATCGAGGCCGCAAGCGTATCTTTCAGTTCCGTTTTTTTCGGGAACGGAAGTTCGTTCGAATACGCAGGACTATAATTGGGAAGCTTCTTGAAGAAGTTCTCCATCACATCCGGGAGTGAATCAAAATGATCGCGCATCATTTTTAGATTGAACTGAGTCTCTTCGCGCACTTTCGAAATTGTGGCTTCCACCGCGAACTCATCTTCCATCGCACCAAGAAGATAAATGAGCGCCCCCATTCCCTGCGGGAAATTCTTCAGGAATGATTCGATGTTATTGTGAGTGACTTCGATCGTGTACGCAGAAGTCGCTTCATGCTCAAGGCGATGGGCCTCGTCGACCACGACAAACTGCGGACGCGGAATCCGCTGTGGCCAATTGAGCATCAAAGCATGGTTTCCGACAATGAGTCGCGCGTCCTGCGCTTCCTTGAGACCCTGAATGTACGAACAATCATTCACCAGGGGACAGTTTTGTCCGGCACATGCGCGGTAATCAACCGCGAGGTCAGCTTCTTTTTCTCCCAGGGCGGGTGCAAGTTTTTTCAGGATGAATGGGATCTGCTCACGCGTGAGTTTTTTCTCGTACGGCACACGCGAGTTATAGAAGAAGAGCATTTCAAAATAGGCCTTCGCAAATGTCTCATCAAACGGAGAAAGAAAGACCGGCTCTTCATCGCTTTCACGGAAAAGAAACTCGCAAAGGTGGTTGTTTGAGCCCACAAGCTTCACAACCTTCGCACTGTTTTCTAGGTTCAGAAGTTTCAAAACCTGAGGCACGTCTTTAGCAAGCGCCTGATCCTGAAGTGTTTTCGTTCCCGTCGCCATGAGAATCGTTTCTTTCTCATTGGTGGCATAGAGAAGCGCAGGCAAGAGATATCCCATCGTCTTACCCGTACCCGTCGGCGCCTGAATGAGTGCATGAACTCTGTTCTTGAACGCCTGCCCAACCCGAAGCGATAGTGCTTCCTGAGCGGCACGGTGACGATAATGCGGAAAGAGCGACTGGATCTTTTTTTCGTCGCGAAGAATGTTCTGGATATTCTGGCCGGAGAAATCTTTACCGAAACCAAGGTTGGCAGGAGGATCCTGGAGGATTTTTTTCTTCGCCACACCCATGTAGCGATCAAAAGCATCCTCAAGCGGATAATCGATCGCAGTCGCAATCTCTAAAAGCTCATCCTGGGAAAGCTGGAAGAATTTTTTGTACCAGAACTCATCCGGCATGATCATCATGACTTCAGTGAGCTTCATCCTGAACTCGCGATCCTTGTGGGTAAGGAAAGTCGCAAGGAGAATCGTTTTCAGAAGATCACGTGAATCTGAAAGACCTCTGTGTTCTTCCTTCTCCGCGATGCCGAGAAGATTGATGAAGTGCTCAAGATTGAGTGTCGAGCTTTCGGGAAAAAGAAGAGCGAGATAAAAGAGCGAGTCCTGATACGTTTCGCGCACACCATTTTGCGGAAGACGATCGAAGTATCTCTCTAGAAAGCCTTTCTCAAAACTTGCATTGTGAGCAAGAAGCGCGTGGCCTTCGAGAGTCATCACTTCGTTTTCCACCTGATCCCAGGTTGGCGCATGCCTGAGCTGTTCATTGGTGATGCCCGTAAGCTTGGTGATAAAACTTGAAACTGTATTTTGCGCGCGCACGAGAGATGAATAAGTGCGGACTAATTTTGTGCCCTCGAACTGGAGAAATCCAACGTCGATGATCTCATCATTGGCCGGAGAAACACCGGTTGTTTCAATGTCGATGACCGCCCATGATCCGAGAGTCATGATGTCCTTTTATGCGAAGTGGCAAGCTGTGAAACTACCATAATTGAATAGGCAGACTTCCGTCAATTATGCTAAGTTGCATTAAATTTTTTATTTCAAAGAGGATACGTTGGAAACCCAACTGATGCAGTTTCAGTCATTCTGTATTCTGATGATTATGGTCCTCGGGATTTACTGGAGAAGAAATCGCGTTCGTCATGTGCGAACAATGTCTGTGGCGATGATCTGGGATGTGATTCTCATTCTTCAGATTGAACTTTCACGCTCGGCCATCTTGAAAGCATCCAGAGCGCTCAACAATCCGCTTGCACTTAACGTCCACGTTTCCATCGCCGTGACAACTGTCATCCTCTACGGCATCATGATCTACACCGGAAGAAAACTTCTCCGCGGAGAACCTATCAGAAAAACGCATCGGACACTCGGATACGTGACGTTTTGCATGCGTGTTCTCACCTTCGCCACAAGTTTTCTCGCCGTCGCTCCTAAGGAATAACTATGTTTCAATTCGTCGAAGACATCATCAAAGAGGGTATCCCTGATGCCACGGTTATGGTGGAAGACATGACCGGTACGCGCGATCATCTCGCGATCACGGTTGTGAGTGACGCTTTCAAGGGAAAACTTCTCATCGAGCAACACCAGATGCTCATGGATCTTCTGAAAGAAGAACTGAAGTCGCGCATTCATGCAGTGAAACTCCAGACTTTTACCAAAGAAAAATATCAGCAACTGAAAAAAGGATAATCTATGTCATTCAATATTCTGAACAACTCTGTTGAAGAAATTACGGAAGCCAACAAATCACTCGAGCTCAAAGCGCAGATTGAAAACCTCCTGAAGAGCGGCAAAGTCGTTCTCTTCATGAAAGGCAATGCCGATCAGCCGATGTGCGGATTCTCTGCCAACACGGTCGCGATCCTGAGACAAGTCGGCGTCCCGTTCAAGACGTTCAACATCTTGAATGATCCGGAAGTTCGTCAGGGCCTTAAGGAATACTCGAACTGGCCGACTTACCCACAGCTTTATGTGAACGGTAAACTCCTCGGCGGTAACGACATCGTGACCGAAATGTACCAGTCCGGAGAGCTCCAGGACTATCTCAAGAACAACTAATGAAAAGAGTCATCGGAAAGATCGATCCGTCAGACAAACACGTGTCCATCTGGGGCGCGGGTTTCTCCGGTCTCGTCCTCGGATATTATCTCAAGAGCGAAGGCTACAAAGTCACGATCTATGAGAAGTCCAACAAGGTTGGTGGAAAAATCCAGACCAAGAAAGTGGAAGGCGGATTCGTTGAGAAAGGGCCCAATGCTCTTTACCTCAATGCTGATGGACTTGAACTTCTGAAGGAGCTCAAACTCGAGCCACTTCCTGCGCAGAAAAAAATCAAGCGCCTCCTCATGGTGAACGGAAAACCGAAGCGTCCGTTCCAGATGGGACTTCTGACGAAACTCGGGGCCAATGTTTATAAAAAACCACCTCTCATCACTGACGGCCTTACCGTGGCGGAATTTTTCCGGCCGCTTCTTGGTGAAGAGAAAGTGAATCGTTTTATTTCCCCTGCGCTCTCGGGAATTTACGCAGCTCCCTCTGAACAACTTCATTTCCGCTCGATCTTTGATCAGGTCGGAACCAAAGCGCAGTTTGAATCGTACTTTGATTTCTTTAAGCACATGCTTCGTTACCAGAAGGCACAGCCGAAGCTTGAAGTTTCGGGCTCTGTGAGTTTTGAAGGCGGGATGCAGACGCTGGTGAATCGCCTCGCGGATGTCTTGAAGAACGACATCAAGCTGAACACCAAAGAACATTTCCGCCTGAAAAATAATACGATCATTTGTACCGACGCTCCTACCGCCGCTCAACTTCTGAAAGAAGCGCGTCCGGAAATCGCGCGCGAGCTTGAACGCATTCGTTACACAGAACTCTCGAGTGTGACGGTATTCCTGAAGCGCGAGATTCGTCCGCTGAACAAAGCGTTCGGCGTTCTTATTCCCCAGGAAACTGGCTTCAATGCTTTCGGGATTCTGAATAACAAGGCGATCTTCCCGGCGAACAACGAGAATCTTCTCTCGTACACCCTCATCAGCAGGAAGAAACTTTCGGAAGATGAAATTCTTTCCGATCTTCGCCAGCTCTTCCCCGAAATCGGAAAAGAAGACATCGATCACACTGAAAACAACTACTGGGAAAAAGCACTTCCACTCTATGATCTTCAGAGATTTTTAGCAGTGAAGAAGCTCCACCAGATGGCGAGGAAGGAACCAAATCTTGCCATTTTCGGCAACTATGTTGCCGGCATAAGCCTCCGCGAAATGATTTCTGCGGCCAAGGTTTTTGCGAAGGATCCCGGCAACTATCCGGAGACAAGATGAGTAAGAAGGATTTTCCTTATCTTCATGGTTTTTCTGAGACCGAACAACAGCGTCTGCGCGCGCAAGCTGAGTTTGGCGAATATTCCATCTACCAGAACGTGAACTTTGCGGGCCTCAAGAAGATTATCGAAGTCGGCTCCGGTGTTGGTGCCCAGACAGAAATTCTTCTTCGCCGTTTCCCAAAACTTCACGTGACGGGCATTGATCTCAACGACAAACAGCTCGAAGCCGCGAAGAAATTCATCTCTTCGATTTCAAGTGCGCAGGGTCGCTTTGATTTCCAGAAAATGAGTGCGGACGACATCAAGTTTCAGGCCAACACTTTTGATGGCGCTTTCTTGTGCTGGATCCTTGAGCACGTGCCGAATCCCGCGCAGGTCCTCTCGGAAGTAAGACGTGTTCTCCGTCCGGGAGCGGAGATTGTGATCACTGAGGTGATGAATTCGTCCTTCTTCCTTGATCCCTATTCACCGAGTCTCTGGAAGTACTGGATGGCCTTTAACGATTTCCAATACGAGCACGCAGGTGATCCGTTCATTGGTGCCAAGCTCGGAAATCTTCTCACACAAGTTGGCTTTCACCAGATCAAGACGGACATCAAGACCTGGCATTTTGATAACCGCAATCCGGATAAGAGAAAACAGGCGATCCATTACTGGACCGACCTCTTGTTATCCGCCGCGGATAAACTTGTTCAGGAAAAATACGTCGACGAAGAAACGGTGAAGAAAGCGAAAGAAGAGCTCGATCGCGTCGCCAATGATCCGAACGCCGTTTTCATGTACTCGTTCATGCAGGCGTCTGCGCGAGTCTACTACTGATGCTCAAAGCTCAACACAGTCTGACTGCCCATGAATATGAAGCGAAAGATATTCTCCGGAAACTTTCTCAAGGCGAGAGTTTTGAAAAGCTCGCCGCCGATTTTTCCATCTGCCCTTCTTCCCGCCAGGGAGGAAATCTCGGTGAATTTCCAAAAGGAAGAATGATCCCTGCGTTTGAGAAGGCACTTCTTGAGCTCGAACCGGGTCAAACTTCGGGTGTTGTCAGAACCCAGTTCGGCCATCACATCATCAAGCGGCTCTAGAAAGCCTTCTTAAATACCTGGCCATTGGAACCTGTGATCGTCCAGTAGCAGAGATTGGATGTGTCGCCTTGTCTTTTAAGAGGGCGAATGTGCTGAGAAGCTTCGATCTCGGCCAGATATTCATGAAGCGTTCTTGGACCGTCTTCAAACTGAACATCCATGACCTTGTACACATTGCCAACTGCAACGACGTTTGTGTCGTGATAATTAGCAAAGTGATACATGTGATTATTCGAGCGGTCTTTCATTGCGATGTGACCGTTAATCTTCGGACAATTGATGTAGAACTTCCCACTCTGGATACTCATCTTCTGAAGATAATCCTGGATGTATTGCCGGCGGGTGGAGCACGCACCTAATGCAAACTTATTGCGGGCCTGTTTGTCTTTTTTCAGAGTTTCGAAAATCTGGGTAGCTTGCTGATCAGTGATGGGAGTGAAGCGGAAAGAAGAAATCATGTTCACAAGCTGAGCATAGTGATCCGACGGGAGAGCTTCATCGGAAACAGTCACATAACTCACGTCATAGTCAGAATGATCAATCGTGTAGATCGCAGCTTCACGGGCGAAGGCAGTTGCCATGAAAGAGAAGAAAAGAGGAATTAGAATTAGCTTTCTCACCGGGCCTCCTTGCAGAAATAAGCTGCAAAAGAAATAGGTGAGTTTTTAACTCCTGTCGAGAGCCTACGCAGAAGTCCTGAGACGGACGCGTCAGAATTAAGTTAGATTTTATTTTTCGTCGATAACGTCTTCGAGTTTTAAAGTTCCGTACATTCTGCCCTTCCCGTCAGAATGGAAGTTCGCGTCTTCGAGAGAGAGGCCCGCGAGCTCCTGCATCGGAATCGGAAGAATATCTGTTCCCTGGAAACCGGCGACAGCGTTTCTGATTGTGCTAAGCACTTTTCCCCGGAAGCGCGAAACTCTGCCGATCGATGATTCCACACCAAGCTCAGGAATCCCTTTGATGAGAACATCATCGGATGTGTCCACACTATGTGAACGAATAATGAGTGTCGGAACTTCTCTTTGGTTCTTCTGCTGCTTTTCAAAACGAATGCCCACATTGAGGACCAGCGGGAAGCGGATTTCTTTTACGCC
The DNA here is from genome assembly GCA_045805035.1 of Bacteriovoracaceae bacterium. Taxonomy (GTDB): domain Bacteria; phylum Bdellovibrionota; class Bacteriovoracia; order Bacteriovoracales; family Bacteriovoracaceae; genus Peredibacter. The sequence goes on along the minus strand of JBJMLZ010000188.1, from coordinate 3,336 downwards.
GGTAGCAATCGCTTCAAGTCTTTTCATCTTATAAATACCATCGAGAACGAGCATGCCGGTATCGCCCTCTTTATTCAGTCGAAGCATCACTTTATTTGGACCTAACTTAATGCCGGCCTTATCAAGACCATCCTTCCAGAGGCCCGCATCGATTGTGGAAGCAAGAAGCTTATTGAGATAATCTTCCGAAGCACTCGCCATCATGTCCGCTTCTCCGCGGGCCATGAAGTCACGGAGGATCTGGAGTGATTGCTCGTGAAGTTCCGGAGTAAGACGTGAAGGAGCTGTCTGAGTGACTTTGCGGTTTACGCAATCATCTTTCATCGAATCGTAGGCCGCAACTGTACAGAAGTCTCCGAGGAGATCGACCACGAAATCATTTGAAGTCTTGAAACCAGTCACGTCACTGATATTGAGCTGACTGCGGATAAAGGGAGTCGGGAGCCAGTACTTGCGTGACACCTGGAGCTTTTCTGCGAGCGCAAGATACGCACCAGACACTCCTGACTTCAGCGCGCGCGCAGTCTGCGCAAGGATGAAGCCCTTGATGCCTTCGTGATTCTTTCTGAGGTAAGCACGGATTTTATCCGGGTCAAAGTTAATGAGCTTCGTTCCGATGCGGACAGAAATTTTCGGGATATGTATGGTTTCGTAATCAAGCTCAACGTTTGATGAAACAAGGTTGCGGGCCATCTCATCGAGGTTCAGGTCGTCGATTTTGAGACCGAGCCTCTCTCCTTCAAGAATCTGGATCGAAGTCAGAAGCTTCACGAGACTGTCGTTATTTGCGCGAATGACTGGCTTAATGAGATCAATGGTGATGACCGGAGTGCTACGGCCATCCTGAGTAGGAATCACGACATCGAGGGAAATTTTTCCTGCTTCAACGTAAATCTCCGAGGCAGAAAGCGCGATCTTAGCGCGGAAATTCCCATCGTTACTTTCCATCGCCTTGAGGTCAGTCTTGAAGCCTTTGACTTCGTATTCAAATCCATGAAGGGAAATTTTAGTTTTAGCGTTAAAGAAATCAAGTCCGAGGACGTTCCCGAAGTCGCGGACGATGGCGCGGGAAGAGGCAGGAAGAAAAGTTCCGGCAGTCGTATCCGTCACAACCAGTGAACCGTCAAAGGTATACTTGAAAGGATCAACGATATCGAAATTCTTAAGGAGTCGGCGGATTTTTGCGACAAGTACTGTCGACCAATCGGAGTTGAGTTTAGTCACGATCACAAGATCGGGCGATTGGAACGTCTGCGCCGCAATCGCGAAGCTAAAGAGTGCGAGGAATAATAGGAAGAACTTTTTCATCTGATCCCCGGGTTCATGCCGCTGAATTTAATGTCGACGATATCAAGATTCATCATGAGATAAGCAGACTGAGTAACACCAACGTAGTTAGGACGGAAGACAACTCCTGACTGATTCATGAAGCGCGAAACGTCGAGAGTGTAAGTCTTGTTCACGTGCTGAAGAAGGCTCTCTTTCAGTTTCTTCATCACTCCGTCACGAACAATATTCGTCATGCGATCCACGTTTGATGGATAGTGGAAGTCATTCGAGAGACCATTATTTTCGAACGGAGAACCGAGATGCATGTTCAGGTTCACTCCCCCATTGGCAGCGCGAACAAGAGATGGCGTAACCTCAATCTCGATCGGGAAATAGATCACTGACTTATTATTGTTGCGTTCAAGCCAGGCAGCGATGAGATTCTTCAGCCACTCGGCGATACCGGCCGACTTGAGCTTATTGAGATCCACCTGAGAATTCACGATGAGGACACCAGTATTTCTCGGAGTAAAATGAAGCTTCACATTCTTGATCGTGAATCCCGGAGTTGGAGAAAGTTTATTGAAAACTTCCTGGTAAAGACCGGTAGAGTTCACAAGATCAAGAGCGCCGTTGATAAGTGGTTCAGAGAAAGCGAAATTCAGGTCGGAAGTGCGCTGGCCATTGAGATTGAGACCTGGAAGCTGGCGATTAGAATTTCCGAGAGTGTTGCGAACATTCATGACGTGATTATTCAGCATGAGACCGAGCTGGCCATAGAGCTCGATGTCTTTATTCATCGGAGTTGAGATGCGGGAAAGGGCCACTCTCACCTGGGCATTTTTGATGATGTCAGCGATCTGTTGTTCGATGGCGCCGCCCGGTCTTGTTCTGACCTGAGCAGGTAGTGGGTGACGTTGGTACTGACCCTGAACATGGTGATTAGAAAGATATTCATCAAAAGTAACTGGATAATCTTTGCGGAAAACTTCCCAGGAAGTGACGACACTTCTGTGTACGAGATAAACGTTGAGCATTTCCGCCAGGTCATCGGCGATAAAATCTGCTGCAAAAGACATGAGCTTCTGAGCAAGGAAACTCTTGCGCTTCACGACCTCATTTCTGATTTTCGAAGTATCAAGACGAGTCTCAACTCCATCAACGATGATGCTGATCGGAGGAACGGTCACTGAACCGAAATTGACGTTGAGACCCGGGCCAGCTTTGCTTTCAAGATTCGAGCTCACTTTAATGACTTTCACGCGGGCAACGCCGTTATCAGTGCGAAGGCGCATGGTTGCTGAAAGTGTTACTGGTCTGCCTGTCGTATTAATACGAAGATTCGCAACTGTAGCTTTAAGGCCATTGCCGCATTTTTTCACTCCCTTCACGCGATCTTCACAGAGAGAAATATTCGGACCAGTCGCTACAACGGAAGGAATGCTGACGGAAAGTTTAAAATCAAACCCATTGGTGCCGGAGTTAGTGATTTCGGTACGAAGACTTTGCGGATTTACGTTACCAGTAACGTTGATCGCAGCAGTGTGAAGATAGAAATCCAGATCGCGATTGAGATTCACGTTGCTCACTTCATTCAGGATCTGCACAACTGGATTTGAGGCCATTGTTGAACGAGGAACAGTGAACTTGTAGAGGTTAGCTGGAATGGCAAATGAACGCGCATTCTGTTGATTGGTGTTGTACTTCAGTGCCATGAGCATGGACTTGAGAATTCCTTTCTCATTCACACGAACGGCCATCTGGTCCTGGGCCATCACGGAAAAAGAAAGCGCGAGTAAGAGAAACACAACATTCTTCATAAAACCTCTGAGTTAGAGAGGATTATCCGTTTTTGCCTGAAGGAGAGAAAGTGAATCGCCGGGAATTACCGGTGATGTATAAAAGATAGTCAGGTCTGTATTTTGAAATGACGTGATTTCTGCCAGTTAAACCCGGCCGAGAGAGCGAATATAAGCTTCTTTTAACTCGATCCAGAGATGCGACTCTTTTTTCTTACTGAGGATCTCCCAGTGATTGAACTCTTCCATGGCACTGAGAAGTTCATGG
>JBJMLZ010000187.1:0-12046 GCA_045805035.1 Bacteriovoracaceae bacterium | reverse complement strand
CACGCGAAGAGCGGTCTTTAAACCAGAGTAGCTCATCTTCCCTGGACGATCGCGCATGTAGCTGATGGGGAAATCATATTTTTTACGGTCACCGGTTTTCGCGAGATCATCAATGATTTTTCCCGCCGGATATCCAACTCCAAGAAGTTTTCCGCCCTTATCAAACGCTTCACCAGCGGCATCATCGAGAGTTGAGCCGAGCACTTCCATCTCAGAAGAAGACTTCACAAGCATGAAAGCAGTATGGCCGCCACTCACAAGAAGTCCGAGGTACGGATAAGGAACTTTTTCGGTGAGATGAATGGCTTCCAGATGAGCAAAAAGATGATTCACCGGAATGATCGGCAGTTCTTTAATCATCGCAAAAGTTTTAGCGAGATTGATGCCGGTAAGAAGGGAACCCACAAGGCCGGGATGAGTTGTCACCGCGACTTCAGTCACATCATCCGGAGAGAGCTTCGCTTCTTCGAAACAAACCTGAAGAAGCGGAGGAATTGCTTTCACGTGAGAGCGCGCAGCGAGCTCAGGAACCACTCCGCCCCATTTTTCGAGGAGAAAGTCCTGCGAATAGCTGTTGAGTGAGAGAATCTGGGCGGCACCATCCTTCACCTCAAGGAGGCAAAGGGAAGTGTCGTCACAGCTGGTCTCGATTCCGAGAATGATTCTTCTTATCAGATTTCCTTCTTCGCCTCGGCCGCTTCCACTGATCCCGGATAATCTTCAGCAACACGGGTAAAGGCCTCTTTCGCTTCCACAGACTTTTTCATCTTTTTAAGCGATTTGGCAATGTAGAGAAGAGAGCTTGGGGCAAGACTCGATTTCGGAAACTTGGTGTAGACCTTACTGAAGTAGACGAGGGCCTTGTCGTAATTCTTTGTGTAGTACTCGATGCGACCAAGACCATGCATGATCTTATTGTTGTCACCCGGACTAAGTCCCTCGGCATCAATTAGTGCTTCAAGCTGAGGTTTGGCTTCAGCGTATTTTCCGCTTTTCACGAGTTCAAGCGCGTTGATTAATTCCGTCTTAGCGCTTTTTTTTTTCGAAGAAGCGCGTGGCTTCTCATGATTCATTGAAGAAAGGCTGGCGGTCACTTTTTCTATGAAACCGCGCTGCTCTTTCAACTCATTCTGAATTTGAGTCAGCTGCTGGGAATCGTTTTGCTGCTGAGTCTGCAGAAGTGTGAGGTTCTCATTCATCTTATTAATCGTGGCAGGATCAATTTGCTTTTGTCTGTGCTCAAGTTCTTCCACGCGGCCATTGAGCTTATCAAGTTGAGTTTGCATGTCCTTCATTTGCGCCACTGCTTCGGCGAGAAGACCCTGCGAATCTTTCATGTTCTCTGACATCGCCTCGAACCGCTTTTCACGATTCACCTGTTCGGCAGTCTTGATACAAGCAGTAGAAAAAGAAAGAAGAAGAACGACGGAAAGAATTCTGGTCATAGCAAATCACCTCGTAGATGAGACAATTTTACTATTATTCTGCGTTCCCTTCGAGAGCTTTTTTGCGGACGGCGGCGTATTCGGCCTGCTCGGAGAACTTTTTGGAAAGAAGAGCGTATTCCTTGGCCTTGTTGAAGTACTTTCTCCGGTAAGCGGACTTGGCCTTGAGATAGTAATCTTCTGCCTGACGGAAGAGGTTGGAAGCGTGAACATCGGCCCCGGCTTCCTTTGCTGCAAGAAATGCAGTTTGGGCAAAGGCCATTTCCGTTTTAGGCCGTGTGGTAGTTAAACCACACGACCCTAGAACGAAAAGAATGACTGAGAGAAGAAAAAGTCTCACGAATCCTGATTACTTCGCAGTGATGACGAAGTTAGCGCGGCGGTTTTTTGACCAGGCAGATTCATCAGAGCCTTCTGCAGACGGACGCTCAGAACCGTAAGAGATAACTGAAATTCTTTTTGCTGGAACACCAAGAGCAACGAGGTAGTCACGAACAGCTTTTGCACGACGCTCACCGAGAGCGAGGTTGTACTGACGACCACCGCGCTCGTCACAGTGACCTTCAACCTGAACATCAACTGTCGCCATTTGTTTCATGAATTCAGCATTTGATTTGATAGTTTCTTTTGTGTCGCCTTCGAGGTTTGAAGAATCGAAGCCGAAGTAAACAGTCTTGAGACCGCCAGCATTGCCAACGTCAGATGAGCCGTTGAGCTCGAGATTCATGCCCTGATTATTTCCTTCAGAGCCGACAGCAGCAGCGTCGTCCTGTTTATTTTTTGGTTTAGAAGAACATCCTACGACGAGAACGAGAGCGAGAAGAGACGCAGAAAAAGTGCGCGCGAACATGAGTACTCCTTTGAAGTAATACGTAAAATCTAGAGTGAGATAAGTCTTCGCTATTATGCTGATATTCTGCTGATTTTAGAAGAAATTTGTCTGATAAGCCGAGTGGGATTTAAACCAAGTGTGTCAGGGCCATGACGCAATTTTCCCCGACGTGTTGGAAAGATGACATGCGACAAAAATGCGCCATGCATCTTGTTGTTGATATTTTTCGCAAAAAAATAATTTGTCGAACTGAGTAAAATGGCACAGAATTTGCTTATAAGTAATCGTGTGTGTGTGTTGGAGTTAAAGAAAGGAATTTTTTAACTTCTCCAAGTCTCTCGAAAAAAAGCCCGCCGAAAGGTGGGCTTTTTTATTTTCCTCGATTCAACTTTTCAAAGTCACATAGAGAAAATTCGAAATGTAGCGCATGCTCATTCCTGAGAGCGTGTCGTACACGGGATTGAGTTCATAGATTCCCATGATCGGCTCGTGGGGAAGAGGAAGTGCGCGATACATCTGCCATGCCTGAAAAAGCTCATTGGTTTTCATGCCGAGACCATTCACTGCACTGACGGCAGGAACAAGTTCTCCGGAAATGGCGTCCGCATCAAAAGAAAAAATGATGACCGTCTGATCATCAATGAGCGAAGTCATCGTTCGGAAAAATTCATTCCACTTATTCTGATCCATCATGTCCTTTCTCCACAGAACATGCATTTTTCCCCGGGGAAGTTCAGTGAGGGTCGACACCGAATTGGCGAAAACATGGAGGCCCAGCTGGAAGAGGTGGAAGTCTCCACTGTAATCGCGGGCGAACTGTCGGAAAGGCGTCCCTGAGTTCGGTTCGTCATCGGTTCTCGTGTCCGCATGGGCATCAAGATTCAGTACAATCACACGCTTTTTATGCGAGAAACTTTTCAGGAGGGGATAGACATGATCGTGCCCTCCGCCGATATGAATGATGCGCGCTTTTGGGCTTCCGGAAATAAGAGTTTCAATCCGGAGCGCCTCTTTTTTCTGGGCCTCTACGAAATTTTCTCTTTCTTCATCGACCGAAGCGACTTCCACTTCGCGGAAAGAAAATTCTGCTGCCGCCTTATCCAGAGTGAGCTTCCGGAAAAAAGAAAGCAGAGATTGTGGGGCGAGCCGTGCGCCGTTTCGCCCGCCGTTCCTGATCACTCCGGTATCAGAAGAGCTTTTCAGGAAAATAATTTCCTGTCCGCCGCTCGCGCCAAAGCGAGAAGCGAGAGACTCGAGATGCCGCTTTTCAGATTGAGTGTTAGGGGCCTTCGTCATAAGATTGTCCTATTCCCACATTTGGTACACGAATTGTTGAACGACTGGTCCGATAAAAAAGCTCCTCTTTGGTTTATCATGCTCCCGACGGGACATGAAGGGCCATATTCCCTTGAGACTCTCGAAAAGCGCATCGAAGAGAAAAAACTCGCGCGTGGAGTCCAGGTCTGGCGCGAAGGACTTCCGGTGGCCATTTCCCTCATGGATGTTCTCTCTGAGATTGCCAATCCGGATGATGAGCTGCCTCCGCCACTTCCGCCTTTGCCGACTGAGGATGAAGAGATGGCCCCTCCGGAATTTACTCCGGAGACTCTGGAAGCCGCCGAGCCGAAGAAAAAAATGGGCGGCGCTGTCGTCGCGGGTGCTTTCGTGGCCCTCGTTCTTTTTGGGCTCTATCAATGGATAAAAGAAAACGAAGTTTTTGAAATCCGGCGCTACCCGAAAATGACTCTTGAACTTCACTCTCGGATCCGGAAGGAGTTGAAGTTTGAGGGCCTTGATAAAAAACTTTTCTTCCACGAATTTTCATCTCCCGATCTCACTCACATCTGGCTTGTGACGACTGGCTTTCAGAGATGTGACATTGAAGCGGTTTTTCGTTCGGTGAAAGACAGGCTTCTCACCATGAAAGATGAAGAAGTGGAGCTTGTTTCCCGCGGAAAGCTTTCTCATCACGTGGCGGAGCTCAATGTTTTTGAGTTCAGGAAGGGGAGTAAGATTATCCCGGGGCTATATGAGATGGATGTGAAGGCAACCCGCTGCGAGTGGGAAGGAATTGTCCCGAAGATCAGGAACATTTTTGATCCGGTTGAGCAAAATTATTCAGCAACGATGAGGGTAGTGCTCTATCCGCAGGGGCCGGACGCTTTCCAGGAAACCCTAACTGCTCTCATGAAGAAAAAAGAAGAGCTGAAAAACATTGCCATCAATCAGAAGCAGGTTTTCTGGGATGAGCTGCAAATGAAGTTCCAGACGCTTCATGCGATGACCATTCAGATTGAACAACACTTTCTGGATTTTCTCGATAATGGCATCCGGAATTTCCATCCTCGACTCAAAATGATGGTTGGACAGTATACAAAAAAATACGGCCAGCAGCTCACGAGACTCGTCATCGACAACGAATCTTTCTTTTCCGGTCTCAGTGAAGATCCTTCGGTGAGGCCGATCATTCTTCAGAAAGATTACGAGGGCATTTTCCGGACCGCGAGTAAGTCTGTGGGCCTTGAGAGCATGAAAGTGATCGAGAAGCTTCAGACAATAAAAAAGCCTGCACCGAAAGATCTCACGGATCTTCGTCCTCAGGTTCTGAAAACTTTTGAGCAGCTCAAAGTCAGGATTGAGAAATTACTTCTTGGTGTGACTGAGGATCGGTCGAAGTCACCGTAAAGCGCTCCGCCACTTCGAAATCATCCGTTCCTTTCGCACGAACTTTTGCTCCCCAGAAATTGAGATCATGCTCAAATACCATGGTGAGATTGTTCTTGATAATGAACTGATAAAACTCTTTTTTGTTTTCTGTCGTGATTCCCGGAGAAATGTCATAGCCCATAACCCACGGAACCGGAACGTGCGCACTCGTCGGAACGAGATCGGCCATGTAAATAAATTTTTCGTCGTAAGGATGAAGGAGCCACGGCGTGTGTCCGTGCGAGCAACGGAACTTCAAAACATCATTTCCATCACGAAGAATTTCGCCTTCTTCGCCATCCACCCAGTGCACTCGGCCTTCTTTATCGGCCTCTTCGATCAATGGCCGGAAATACTGCGAGTGAAACGATCCCGTATCCCGGGCAGTCGGTTTTAAAGCGTAGGCATAGTGTTTTTTATGAACGTGAAGGGTCGCCTTCGGAAAAATAATTTTATGTTGATCGTTTCCGCCGGATCCGAGTCCACCAACGTGATCAAAGTGAAGATGAGTGACAATGAGATCGGTGATGTCACTCGGTGTGAGTCCGAAATTTTTCCGGAGATTTTCAATCAGAGGATTTTTCTCGCCTTTCACTCCGAAGCGGTCGTCAAACTTTTCTCCGTGATAATCGCCGATTCCGGTATCGACGAGAATATTTCTGTGCTCAGTTTGGATGAGCATGACACGCAGACTCATGAGAATGCGGTTCTGATCATCGGCGGGAATCGCCTTGGACCACAAGGGTTTAGGAATGATTCCGAACATGGCGCCACCGTCGAGCTTGAAAACAGCAGGATGAAGGACAGAATATTTCTTCATAAACGCTCTCTTTCTCTTTGACCGGATGCGCCTCTATATTGCTCCTTCAAAACCATGTTTTTCAAGACCTTTTCATTGTCTGACCCCGCAAAATGCCTATAATCTCCCTTATCCAAATATTGTCTCTAAGGAGAGTTCATGAACGTCCATGAGTACCAGGCGAAAGACCTGATGCGACAGTTTAACATCGCCGTGCTTAAAGGTGGTGTGGCAGATACTCCAGCACAAGCTGTTGAGGTCGCCAAAAAATTAGGTGGAAAAATCTGGGTAGTGAAAGCTCAGATTCACGCCGGTGGACGCGGAAAGGGCGGCGGGGTGAAACTCGCGCGCACGCTTGAAGAAGTTGAATCACACGCAAAAGCAATTCTCGGCATGCAGCTCGTAACTCATCAAACGGGCCCGGAAGGAAAAAAAGTTCTGAAGGTCCTGATCGAAGAAGGTTGTGACATCGATCATGAGTACTATTGCGGTATCGTTCTCGACAGAACTGCCGGCAAAGTTGCTTTCATGGTTTCCACTGAAGGCGGGATGGAGATCGAGAAGGTCGCTCACGATAGCCCTGAGAAAATCATCAAGGCCCACATTGATCCGGCAACTGGTTTCACTCCGGCAGTCGGCCGCAAACTCGGCTACGCCCTCGGGCTCAAAGGCGACACTTTGAAGAAAGCGATTTCTTTCTTTGATGGTCTCTACAAACTTTACACAGAAAAAGATTGTTCGATCGCGGAGATCAACCCACTCGTGACAACGAAGTCAGGTGACGTTCTCGCTCTCGACGGCAAACTCAACTTTGATGACAACGCTCTTTTCCGCCATCCGGAAATCGAAGCGATGAGAGACATCACCGAAGAATCAGCGCAGGAACTTGAAGCTGGTAAATTCGGTCTTTCGTACATCTCACTTGATGGCAACATCGGCTGCCTTGTGAACGGCGCGGGCCTTGCGATGGCGACTCTGGATATCCTCAAGCTCTACGGCGGTACTCCGGCTAACTTCCTCGACGTAGGCGGTGGAGCAACAAAGGAAACTGTTCAGAAAGCTTTCACGATTATCCTCCAGGATAAAAACGTAAAAGCGATTCTCGTGAACATCTTCGGCGGAATCATGAAGTGTGACATCATCGCCAACGGTGTGGTTGATGCCGCCAAAGAACTCCAGCTGAAAGTTCCTCTGGTCGTACGCCTGGAAGGTACGAACGTAGCACTTGGTAAAAAAATTCTCGCTGAATCCGGACTCAAAATCACTCCGGCCGGTGACCTCGCTGATGCTGCCCAGAAAGCAGTAGCGGCCGCGAAGGGAGGAAAATAATATGGCCATTCTCATTAACAGAAACACACGCCTTATCACTGTCGGCATCACCGGCAAGCAAGGCACTTTCCATACGCTTCAATCGCGCGACTACGGCACCAACGTTGTTGGCGGCGTGACTCCCGGTAAGGGCGGTACAGTTCACGAAGGCATTCCTGTCTTCAACACTGTCTTTGAGGCCATGAGAGAAACAAAGGCAAACGCGGCGATGATTTTTGTTCCGCCTGCATTTGCTGCTGACTCGATCATTGAATGTATCGACGCTGAGATGCCACTCATCATCGCCATCACTGAAGGTATTCCGGTTGGTGACATGGTGAAAGTGAAGGCGGCCCTCCGCGGTTCTAAATCACGCCTCATCGGTCCGAACTGTCCGGGTGTCATCACTCCGGGCGAGTGTAAGATCGGCATCATGCCTGGCCACATTCACATGCCAGGACGCGTGGGAGTAATCTCCCGCTCAGGCACACTCACTTACGAAGCGGTTTACCAGCTCACTCAGCGTGAGATCGGTCAGTCGACTTGTGTCGGTATCGGTGGTGACCCTGTGAACGGCACGAACTTCATCGATTGCCTTGAGATGTTCGAGAAAGACGCTGATACAGACGCTGTGATCATGATCGGTGAGATCGGTGGTACTGCGGAAACTGATGCTGCCCGCTGGATCAAGAAGAACATGACCAAGCCGGTAGTGAGCTTCATCGCCGGTGCCGCGGCCCCGAAAGGAAAACGCATGGGCCACGCTGGTGCCATCATTTCCGGCGCCGATGATTCTGCAGAAGCGAAGTTCCGTATTCTCCAGGAATGTGGAGTCACGATCGCGCGTTCACCTGCTGAGCTTGGACAAAAAATTGCTGAAGTACTGAAGAAATAATTTTTCGTTTTCTAAATAAGGAGAAAACCATGGCCATTGAAAAAACACTCTCTATCGTAAAGCCGAACTCTACTCTCGATAACAACATCGGGAACATCATTGCGATCTTCGAGAAGAACGGTCTTCGTATTTCTGCAGCTAGATTCACACGCCTCTCTAAAGAGAAAGCGGAAGGTTTCTATATCGAGCACAAAGAGCGTCCGTTCTTTGGCGAACTCGTAAACTTCATGACTTCTGGTCCGGTTATGCTCATGGTTCTCGAAGGTGAGAATGCTGTTGCTAAGAACCGCGAGCTCATGGGTGCTACAAACCCTGCGAACGCGAACCCTGGCACGATCCGCAAGCTTTACGCGAAGTCTGTTGGCGAGAACTCGGTTCACGGATCTGACTCTGCAACTTCTGCGGAAAGAGAGATCGCTTACTTCTTCGACAAAAACGAAATCGTAAACCGTTTCTAATTTTTTAAATTCATAAGGCTCCCTTCGGGGAGCCTTTTTTTTGTCCACTAAATGGAGATTCCCAATGAAATACTTTCTTCTGATTCTGGCCTTTGTTGCTTCAAGCGCTTTCGCGCAAACCAATCACATGATTGAGATGAGCACGACTTCAGCGACTCTCGGAGCACTTTCCTTCACTGATCATGGAAGCAGAACTGACAAGAGCCTTTATTTTAGCGGCAATTATGCCTATAAAATTTCCGAAAGGGTTCAGCTCGCCGTTCAAGGAAACTATTCACATTTTGATTCTAATTTCTCTAACACTGAAAGCTACGGTCTGAATCTAGGGGCAATCTATAACCTTGATGACGACTTCACCAATGCTCCTTACGTCTCTCTTTATGGTGGGATGAATTGGTTTCATTCGTATGGTCATGGTAACGGTTCAACAGAAGCGTGGAATGGAAGAGCAGCTTTCGGCAAACGCTTTTCTCTTTCCAACATTAATCTCCCGAACGTTACTTATTCTCCGGAGATCAGCTACACCCGTTCTGAATACACCAGCGGCGGTTACGGTTCGAACACAGTTTCGATTCGTTTTCTCCAGTTCTCAGCTTTCTTCTAAATTCTTAAAGGGCCTCTTCGTGGGGCCCTGTTTCCCGACTAACACTTACTCCATCAATAAAGTCGTTCTGCAGATTCACCTTTCAACTTGATTGAATATTCCATTTCGTCACAAGGCCCCGACACTCGGGTAAAGACATAGTTAACAGTTATTCCGGTGACATGACCCGACTCTCATCGGAATACTTCCCATAAGAATGTTTCGCTTGATGAAACTTAACCATGAAAGGGGAATTATGAAGAAGACTATCTATGCCTTAGTTACCGCTCTTCTCCTAAGCTCTGCCTATGCGCAGACTTCGGACACAACTTCCGGCGATCAGGCCGGTGATGACAACATGATCGAGTCCAACATTGACTCGCTCGTGAGAGGCTCTTTGAATTTTGATAAATCAAAGACCCGCGGAAAGGAAGCTGACAACGATACCCAGCTGGATCTCGTTCTGAATTATGCCCGCAAATTCTCTAAGCAGTGGCAATGGGGTACTCGACTGAATTATAAAAAAGATACATCGACTCCAGGTGATACTGAGAACTATGGCTTCCAGGTTGGTGTCTTCTATAACTTCAGTGAAAATCTCCAGGAAGCGCTCTACCTCTCTCTCTTCACTGGTCTTGAGTGGGATCACATCTACGGCCGCACTCAATTCCGTGATGAAGTCTGGAAATCTACTTTTGCGGTCGGTAAGCGTTTTGGCCTTGCCCGCTGGAAAGTTGCTCACCTCGTGTACTCACCAGAGATCGCTTTCCAGACTGCGAACTCAACGACGGGTTCGAAGGGAAGTAACCTCGAATACTCACAGAGTGTTCAGTTCCGCTTCCTTCAGTTCTCGCTCTTCTTCTAAGCAAATCTTGCGAACCCCCGGGCAACCGGGGGTTTGTTTATCCACACTAAATTGTCTTTAAGATCTTTCCCGCTATGTAAAAATTTCAAAACTGTAGAGCGGATAGCCAGTGTGCGTTATATTCCTTATGTTAATTATTTGTCCGTCAGAAGGAGTACTCATGTTTAATCTTGGCGATCACGTTGTCTGCCCCGGCCACGGAGTCGGACAGATTTGCAGCGTGGAAACGAAAGAATTGAATGGTGAGCCGAAGAGCTTCTACATCATCAAAGTCATCTCGAACGGGATGAAAGTGATGATTCCGGTGGAATCAAAAGAGGGTGTTCGCTCCCTCATTCCTTCCAACGAAATTGACGGCGTATTTGAGCTTTTAAAAGATCAGAACGTGAAGGTGGACATGTCGACATGGAACCGCCGTCACCGTGAATACACGCTGAAAGTGAAGACAGGATCTCTTCTTGAGATCGCTGATGTTCTTCGTCAGCTTCTTCTTTTGAAGATGACGAAAAAATTGTCCTTCGGTGAGCGCAAAATGCTCGACCAGTGTAAGGATCTCATCGTGAAGGAAATTTCCCTCTCGACGGGTACTCCTGAGGGCGACGTATCAAGCAAAATCGACTCCCTTTACGCCTGAGATTGGTGTATCTTTTTCCTCAGTCCAAGTGATTGAGGAGTCAACATGTCTGTCCGCGTAAGATTCGCGCCATCGCCTACGGGGTATCTCCATATCGGAGGCGCTCGTACTGCTCTCTACAATTATCTTTATGCCAAGGCAGCCGGAGGAACATTCATCCTTCGCATCGAAGACACCGATCTTGAACGCTCGAACGCTGAATACGAAAAGCTCCAGATTGATGATTTGAAGTGGCTCGGTATTCTTCATGATGAAGGCCCGGATAAACCGAATCCCAAGTACGCTCCTTACCGTCAGTCTGAGCGCCTGGAACTTTACAATAAGTACGCTCAAGAGTTGATTGAGAAAGGTGTCGCTTACTACGACTTCTGCACGGAAGAAGAGCTCGAGGCGATGAAAGCGCAGAATGAAGCGGAAGGACTTGAACCTCACTACAATGGTAAATGGAGAAATCCTGAGCACTGGGCAGAGGCAAAGAAGAGAGTCGCTGCAGGTGAGAAAACCGCGATTCGTTTTAAAGCGCCAAAAAAAGCATACACGCTGAATGATAAAGTGAAGGGAAGTGTGACCTATCCGGAAGGAATGGTCGGAGACTTTGTGATCATGAGATCAAACGGACTTCCTACCTATAACTACTGCTGCGTGATCGATGACATGCTGATGGAAATTTCTCACGTGATCCGTGGCGAAGACCATCTCAACAATACCGTTCGCCAGCTCATGATCTATGAAGCACTCGGAGCGAAGATTCCGGAGTTCGCGCACGTTTCGCTTCTCATTGGTCACGATCGTCAGAAACTTTCGAAGCGCCATGGCGCTACTTCAGTGAATCTTTACCGGAATGAACATTATCTTCCGGAGGCCATGTGTAACTATCTTACGCTTCTGGGTTGGTCGCATCCTGCTGAGACTGATATTTTTACAAAAGAAGAACTTGTTCCGCTTTTTAATCTCGAGCGTTTCTCCGCACACGCGGCGATGTACGACCTTGAGAAGTTCCGCTGGGTGAATGGTCAGCATCTGAAGAAACTTGATAATGAAGTGATCGTGAAAATGCTTACAGAAATTCCTGAAGCAGCAGAATATAATAAGCAGGATCAGGCGTGGAAAGTTTCAGCGGTGAATCTCCTGAAACAATATGCTGATTTTACTTCAGATATTCCGAAGAAAGCACAGGAGATTATTTTCTCTGAGCATATTGAAATGAAAAATGAGCTCCTCGAAATTCTTGGCTGGGAAACTACTCCGAAGATTATTGATTATATCTCGCAGGAGATTGGCAAAGTAACTTCCGCCACGGTTTCAGAAGCCGAGCTCAATACGTGGATGGAGCATTGTAAAAAAACTCTCGCGATCAAAGGGAAGCCTTTGTTCCAGGGAGTTCGTGCCGCTTTGACTGGTCATGATCATGGCCCGGATCTGAAGCTTCTTATTCCACTCACGCCGGTGTCTGTGATTAAGAAGAGACTTTCACTCCTTGGAAAAACGAAACAGGAAAAAGATGGCTAAGGAATTCAGGAT
>JBJMLZ010000186.1:0-5584 GCA_045805035.1 Bacteriovoracaceae bacterium | reverse complement strand
TTTATTTCCCCCGCCGTGTTATCATTTCCTCATGCAGAAGATTTTGATTCTAGTGAACTTAGTGGTGGTGCTCCTCGGGGCAGGCCTGGTTTACTATTCTCACTTCATGATCAAACCTGAGCCAACTAATCAGGCAGCAGAAACTGAAAAATTAAAGACTGAAGCATCCGAGAAGGCCAAGATTGAGCCAGTGCCCATCAAGAAATTCGTGGTGAACCTTTACTCAGGTCCATCGCGCCTGCGCTATCTTGATGTCGAAATGAACGTCCTCACTTTTCACGCCGACCAGAAAGAGATCGTGAAAAACAATGAGCATATCTTCAAAGATGTTGTGATCGCTGTAGCGGCACAAATGCAACCGTCAGATCTTGATTCCATGACCGGAAAAATTACTTTCGAATCGAGAGTGAAGAAGGGCGTGAATGAGAGATTGGGTACGCCGGTAGTGAAGCAGATTTATTTCAGTACATTCGTAGTTCAGTAAAAATAAAAAAAAAAGGCCCTCTTTCGAGGGCCTTTTTGTTACTGCATTTTCTGATTGTCGTCTTGATCGAGCGAAACGGCAGTCTTGCCGTCGTCATTCAAAGAATCCATGTATTTTTTGAGTTCTTCTTTCGAGATCTTGCCTTCAGCTACGAGGCGGTCACGGATACGAACGTCCATAAGTTTTTCTTCAAGAGCTAGTCTCAGTTTCATGGGATCCTCACTTTTAAAACGAAATTCTTTGTAACACTGTGATAGTTCTCTGGCAAGGAATATCGCTGCGAGTCAACTATTGCCAGTATTTCGGAGGCTTTTGGTCGTCATCTTTGACCACGTAGAGATGTCCTTTCTTCGAAGATTTCTTTCTTTCAAAGGAATGATTCAGGACTTTTGAGAGGAAAGACGTGCGCTGGAAGCGGATGATGAGCCAGGAAAGTCCCATCGCCAGAAGGTGCGCCCAGGAAGTGGTGATGTTTGAGAATAGGGCCATGTAGGCCTCGATTCCGGCGAGGACCCAGCAGAAAGTCTGCGCGCGCATCGGAAAGATCATCATGAGCGAGAGCTGGCGATCCGGGTAGCAAGTGGCATAGGCAATGAGGAGCGCGAAGTTAATGCCATTGAGGCCGAAAAGTGGCGACTCATAAACATGCGTGCCGTGGAAAAAAATAAAACTCACCAGCGTATAAAAGATGCCGACGCCAACGACGGTCAGAAGTAAAAAGCGAAGATAAACTTTTCTTCCCCACATCGATTCAAGTTCTGAACCGATGAACCACACGAGTAAGCAATTGAAGAGCGCACTCATGAGCTGGACTTCAACGAAGGGATAAGTGACGAACTGATACAGAAGTCCGGAAGAAACGCCCGCACCAGAAAGGCCCAGGACGGGGACAAGTGAGAATGCGCCGACGGCTTTGAGAATAGCCTGAAGAATGAAAAGTGCCGCCGTCGTAATGACGATGACTTTATTCACCGGCGATAGTCGCGGCGCCTGGAACTGATACTGATTCATTTAGCGGGCCTTTGCGAAAGCTCGATGAGAATTCCGCCAGTCGATTTAGGATGCATGAAATTCACAAGACATCCGCCCGCGCCGATTCTTGCTTCAGGATAAATGAACTTGTAACCCTTGGCGGTTAGCTCGAGAGTTTTTTTCTTCACGTCAGGAACCTTGAAGCAGAGGTGATGAATCCCCTCGCCTTTTTGTTCGATGAATTTATGAATAGTGCTTTCCGTACTGGTAGGTTCAAGAAGTTCGATGTGGCCGTTCACATCGATGTGAGCAAACGCAGTTTTCACTTTCTGCTCTTCCACGATTTCAAGTTCAGGCGCGAAAGTGAGTCCGAGATCTTCCCAGATTTTTTTCGCGGAATCGATGCTCTTCACCGCAATGGCGATGTGATCAAGGACGCAGTCTCTCAGCTCAGGCAATGACATAGGCGTTCATTATGCCAGAGGACAAGGGTCTAGATCAATTTGAAAAGTCAGGGGCAGGTTGTGCGTTTGCACAACGATTCGGATCAGCTGGATTAAACACCGGAATAGGCGGTTGAATGGCAGGCACACAGGCACTGTTTTTACAGTCACCGTATTCGTAAACGGTATAACAGGACTGAGTACAACGGGCCTCTCCGGTTACCGGATCATTTGGCTGGGATACCACGATACACTTTGTGATCGGCGTCTTCGCACACCAGTCTTTGGCGATACAGAATGAACCCACTGGTTTTGAGCAAAGAACTTGTGGAGTGCTGGTGGTATTGTGAGGAGCACACTGGCCATTGGTTGGACTACAGCAAAGGCTTGAGCACTCAAGATCTGATCCGCAAGAGCTGCCTACGGATTTGTTTCCTTGCGTGTCGGTGTCATCAAAACACTGAGACACTAAGCTGTCATCCCAGCAGCGATTGTTGAGACAACATTCCGAAGCTCCGCAGCTGGCGTTGGATGAACACGAACGGAAGTTCGAATAAAGAACTTCGTTGCCGATGTCGGTCCGATAAACCGTCGGACGAACAAGCTGGAGTTTCACATCGAAGGCACTCGAGATGGTGTACTCGACACCGTTGTCATCTTTGGCGGTAATTTCAATTGAAGAAGTGACGTTACAAGAGCCCACGTGATTCATCTCGGAGTCTTTACTCTGAGCACGCGCGTTTGATCCGTCCATCCAGAGAGTATCACCCGCTGATGAAAGTGAAGTTACCGAGCGTGAGCCATCTGGTGTGGATGAACCGAGATAACCAACACCTGCTCCGATCTTGATCTTCGTAGCGAGCGGGAAGAGATAAGAGTTGTAATAGATCTTATCAATTGGTGAGTAAGTAACGTTGCCATCACTATCAACGGATGTTGTCACCGGATTGTCGACGACTGCACCTTTGCTGAGATCAAAGTTCACGTACGAGTTTTCTTTAAACAGGCGGTGTGGGCCATCGAGACGCTGGAAGCGGAACTGCCAGTTTGTCGAATCCATCAGACGGTAAGGTCCGCGATAATAATATTTCGGATAAGTGGTAGCAGCGGCCACGATCGGATCCCAGATCGTTCCGGCGGCAAAGCTCAGCGCAGGGCTGGCAGTGGTGGCATTCGATTGTGAGAAGAGAAATGTGCTCGAAGTATAAGACGAGCTGGTCGCGATTGTATCCGGAAGTGGTTTCAGGATGCTTTTTGCGAGATAGTCCTGATAGTAACTTGTTCCGACAAAACTATTTGTTTGCGTGAGTGTCGGAGTCATCGGAACTTTGGCAGCAGTTGCAGATGTCTGGCGAACGAGTCCCTGGTCGGCCACTTTTGCATAGGCGTAGAGACATTCTTCGTCCGGCTGATCCGGATTCGATTGAAGTCCGTCACAAGCACCTACACCGACAAATGTCGGATCATCGCCGACCTGGAGGCCTCGACAGTAAAGACCAGTGTCGCGGTTATCCTGTACCGGAGTATCACCAGCGGAGAAATCGTAATCGTTATAATCAAAGAGATCATAAGGAAGACGGACGGCACGGAACGGCTCTCCCCGGAGATCAAGCACGAGAACACTGATCGGTGTTTGCGGAGTGATCCCCGGCGCCTGAATCACAGTTGCAGGAATTCCCTCTTCCGGGATCGCCTTCTGATTGAGGCCCCACTTAAACTTCACACGCACGATGCGATTGTTGAGAGTGCCGATGTTGATACCAGCCACGTAAAGTTTTCCGGCGAAGTTTTTCGGAAGCGTGAGTTTTCTCACATAACTTCCTCCGGAAGAATAGCCGGTACCCGTCTGATAATTAGGATCGTAAGAAAGATTCGGTTCGATCAGGTTTCTGATTTCAACTTTCGGAGGAAGAATCGTTCCGTCACCGACAGAATTATCACCGTCAGTTCCTGAAGTTGTTCCGGACGAAGATCCGCCGGTAGTGGAGATCGATCCATCCGCAAGAGAAGCAAACTTTCTTTTTGATTGGGGCGCGGCCATGGGATTACAACTTGTGAGGACGTAAATCATCACAAGCAGCTGACACGCAATTTTCTTCCCTAAACTCAGAACTTCCATGGTCATAGACCTCAGGGTTTATATCGGCACAAACCCCTTAATTTATGAAAATTATCTTCCGGTTCAGGGATTTCCCCTAAGACAGACGGAGGGACCCCGTAATCTCAATGGATTACGGGGATCATTCCGAGTAATGAAGTTAGGTTTTTGCCAGAAGAAGCTGGCAGATTATTGAAGCGCCTGATCCAAAAGCATCGCCAGACGAATACCGGCGAGAAACAGTCTCTGCTCTAAAATCGGCATGAACTGATAAGCATAATCGTAAGAAAGTTTCGGCGTTTGATCTGCCGGTACGTCTTTCTGGCAATACGCTTTGATCGACATCGGTGCCTGCGGCTCAATCACATTCGCCGGATAAATTTTTCCACGAAGCTCTTTTGATTCGCGGGCCCAGTCAATCGGTGATCCCGAACGTGCGACGGTCATATCGGCGGCAGTTTTTCCGGCGCTGACGAATTTTGCAATTTCAGTGAAAGAAAGATTTGTGTAATTAATGAGGCCCTCATCCCAGACTGAATGAAGATTCATCGGCTGACCCATGTAACTCACCTTGCAAAGGTTTCCGCCCTGATCAAGCCCGTTACCAACGTGAAGTGGCTGGTGAAGATCGCCGATGAGGTGAACCACAAACTTCAGAGAAAATTCTTTCTGCTCGCGGGTCGCATTGGCATCTTTTAAAACCGCGAGTTGATCGTTGATCGCACCCATGAGTTTACCGGAAGAAGTCGACTCATCATGATCGTGAGCATCGTCTGCCCAATCCGTGTAGTGCCACGGATAAGTGTTCGAGTAACGTGCGGGGTCCGAACGGATTTCATCCGGCCAGGTCGCGACTCTCGCAAGAGAATTTCCCTGGAGAATTGTCCGTGCCGCAAGAAGCGACTTCGGGTTCATGTATTTTTCCGCGATCTCCCCTACTGTGCGGTGACCGGTTGGTCCCCATGCAAAAGCAGATGACGAAATAAAAAGTGCGCTCACGATGAAAAGTTTCATGTGATCTCCTCGAAGGTTCCCTTCGTTTTATTTTTCTTGAAATTCGGAACGGTAAAAAGTTTTCCGTGAAAGGTGACGTAGTAACCAGGTTTCAGAATGCGGGCGGCGAAGATCGCTTCAATCACATTCTGAGCGGCGTCGGAATCATCGAAGCCCAAAGGCTTCATCGCGCCGGTGAAAACGACAGGCACCGAAACATCCGGATGCTTATCGTGACAGTACTTTGAAGTGAGATCCATCGTGTCGGTTCCGTGAAGAACCACGATCGGATTTTTTCCACGCTCATGTGCGATGATCGATTGAAGGATGAACTCACGATCATTGTCGTCCATGAAGAGCGAGTCTTTGGACATGATTTGCTTAACGCTAATTTCGGTCCAGGGAAGGCGAAGACGTTCAAGAATTTTATTCTTCACAATCGTATCGCGGTTCTGAAGATTACCTTCGAACTCGTCGTAGATCTTTTCGATGGTTCCGCCCGTCGCTAGAATGAAGAGCGGAGTTTTTTCGTTACTCATGAAAATCAGGCCCTTGACGTCTGTGTCTTCGTACCTATCTTTTAGGTGAATTCCT
>JBJMLZ010000185.1:0-2541 GCA_045805035.1 Bacteriovoracaceae bacterium | reverse complement strand
TCTCCGAAGCAATCAGCTCGAGACCCATTTCCTGTCTTTCTTGTTCGAGATTAATGAATTTGAAGACGTCAGGGTCAACGGTGGAGAGATGCTTGGACATGAATGGCTCCTTCGGGGGTTAACTTATTCTACGAAGGGCCGCCGAAAACGCCTATCATTTTTCCCGCTTTTGCTGTGTGTAAAATGCTCAGTTATTCTTTGGAGATCTCTGCTTTACCCATATAGGGGAGCACGATATAAATTCTGGATGAGAAATAGTGTCATTTTATTTGTAAACGGCGAACGAGTGGAGCTTTCCGATGAGAATGCTTTCATGACCGTTGCTGAATATCTCCGCTACAAAAAAGGCCTCACTGGCACCAAGGTTGTTTGTTCCGAAGGTGACTGTGGCGCGTGTACGATTCTTGTTTCGCGCATGCAGAATGAAAAGCTTGGCGCTTACAAGGCGATCAACTCCTGCATCTCATTCATGTACCTGCTCGATAAATCTCACCTGATCACGGTCGAAGGTCTGAAAAAAGAAGAACAACTTCATCCCGTTCAGAAAGCGATGGTGGATTGTCACGGGGCCCAGTGCGGATATTGCACGCCCGGATTTATTTGCGCGATGGCCTCACTGACCGAAGACGCGAAAAACGAAAAATTTTCAGTCGATGAAAAGCGGGTGAAGAATTACACCACCGGTAATCTCTGTCGCTGCACAGGTTACGATGCCATCATCAAGGCCGGCTGCCAGGTGGATCTCAAAACGGTTTCACCACTGGCTTCGATGTATGACGATACGAAAATCGAGAAGGAACTCGCGAGTCTCAAAGGTGCCGTCCGCATTTCTCATGGGCAGAAATCGATTTTCCTTCCTGACTCTGTTGATGAGGCAGTGAAAGAGAAGAAAGAAAAGTCTCCGCGTCTTGCCGCCGGCGCGACAGATCTTGGTGTGGTTTCCAATAAAGGGAAATTAAAACTCACCGAGATGATGTCACTCAATAACATTGCTTCGCTCTATACCGTGGACGAGACATCTACTCATGTTGTGGTGGGCGCTCGCGCCTCATTGGATGAGCTGGAAAGGAAAACCGATAAAGTTTTTCCGGAGTTTGCGCGGAACCTTCATATTTTCGCATCCCCGCAAATTAAAAACTCCGGATCACTCGTTGGAAATCTCATCAATGCTTCTCCGATTGCGGATACGGTTCCATTTTTGAGAGTGGCAGAAGCAGAAGTTGTTCTCCGGAGCGTGAATGGTGAGCGCACGGTGAATGTGAATACATTCATCAAAGGCGGTTACAAAGAACTCGACATGCGTGCCGATGAAATTGTTACTCACATCCGGATTCCTAAAACTCAGCATCAATACAAACTTTATAAGATTTCTTCGCGTAAAGACCTCGATATCTCGACGGTGACTTTTGCCGCAAGATACATTCTCAAGAACGGCGTGCTGGAAAATTTCTCGCTCGCTCTAGGCGGTGTCGGCCCGACGGTTCTTCGCATGACTCAGATTGAAGCGAAGGCAGTCGGACAATATTTCAATCAGGCCCTCTTCAAGCGTCTTGCTGGTGAAGTGAAAAATACGATTAAGCCTCTTTCTGACGTTCGCGGAAGCACTGACTTCCGTCTGGTACTTGCTCACAATCTCATGCTGAAGTTCTGTGATGAAGTCATGAAAGAAAACAATCTCTCCGTTCAGGAGATCTCACTATGACTGTTGGGAAGGATATCCGTCACGATTCCGGCCTCGGTCATGTCACTGGTGAAAGTGTATTCGTAGATGATCGCCCGGAACAACGAGGCGAACTCCATGTGGGACTTGTTCTTTCTCCGGTTGCTTGTGGGGAAGTGACAAACATTGATTTTTCGGAAGCGTTGAAACATCCGGACTGCGTCGGCGTTTATACATGGAAGGATTTTGTTCACCAGAAATGGGGAGCGATTGTTCACGATCAGCCGTTCCTATGTAATCCAAAGATCAGTTACATGGCCGAACCTGTCGCGATCATCGCCTCTGCCAAACGTGAGTCCGTGGAAGAGCTAAGAAAGCTCGTGAAAGTTTCGGTGAAAGAAGAACCCGGGATTTTTACAATCGCGGAAGCAAAAAAAGCAGAAAGCATACTTTATAAAGCTCCCACGCCTTTTGGTCAGGGAGATGTGAACGCGGCCTTCAAGTCTGCCAAGCACACACTCGATGGTCACTTTGCTTGCGGTGGTCAGGAGCACTTCTACATGGAGTCTCAGGCGGCGGTCGCTTATCCGCTCGAAGGCGGGCAAATTGAAGTTCATTCTTCATCCCAACATCCTTCCGAAACTCAGCGGGTAGTTGCAGAGGCTCTGGGACTTCCACTCCATCACGTTGTTTGTATCGTGAAGAGAATGGGCGGAGGATTCGGCGGAAAAGAATCTCAGGCGGCACCGATTGCAGCGTACGCGGCTCTTGTTGCTCACAAAACCAAACGTCCCGCGCGTCTCATTCTCACGAAAGACGATGACATGAAGATCACGGGTAAGCGCCACCCGTTTGAAGCCGATTACAAAGTTTCATTTGAT
>JBJMLZ010000184.1:0-10462 GCA_045805035.1 Bacteriovoracaceae bacterium | reverse complement strand
CTGTCATATTATCTGCGCGGACACTGATGACGAAGCAAAAGAGCTCGCGCTTTCTTCGGATCTCTCTTTTTCGCTTTTCGTTCAAAGCGGAAAGAGTGTTCCTCTTCCGACCGTGGATGAAGCGAAAGCTTTTCCGTATACTGAAAAAGACTGGCAGGAAGTGCGTGCGGGCTCAATGCCAAAGTTTGTGGGATCACCGGAAAGAATAAAAAAACTACTCTCGCCCTATATTGATTCAGGATTATTTGAAGAACTGATGGTGCTTTCGATGATTCATGATCAGGAAAAAAGATTTCATTCGTATGAGCTGGTGAAAAAGATTTTCAGCTAAGCCGCGCGCTTTCGCTTCTCTTCTTCTTTTTTCTTTTTTTCGGTCTCATAGATCGCTTCGTGTGCCATCTTCGCCCCTTCTTTTAAGAGCGCAAAGAACACCCACGCCACGAGGACAATGAGAATGCCGATGATGGTAAAGACGATGAGATAGGGATCGATTCCAGACATGGGATTCATTTCGGATGAGCTTCGTGCGGGATTAACTTAATCGTAAAACTTTCGGTTGTTTACAAATAAAAGCCGCTTAGACTGAAAAATAGAGGGAAAAGGGCCATGGGTGGCGCTCCAGGATCTTCCTTTTCCCTCAGTATAATTACAGGAAGTCTAAACTCGAGAAATCATATTTAAAGGAAATCTGAGTTCTCGTGTCTGTCCCGTAATCACCGTTTTTATCCTGACGTCCGCCCCAAAGAAGCTCACCACCGACGGTGATATTCTTCGCGGGTTTATAGAGATAGTTCACCAGCGCATACTCACCTTTGTGAAAAGCATTGGCGGCCTGAAGACTCGTGTTCTCGACTTGTGTTGTGGAGTAACCGATCGCAGTTGATGCCCGCTCATTCCACATATGATCATAAAAAAGTGTCATCCCTAAGAGAGGAACAGTATCGGCGCGCGGATTCCGTAAACTTCCTGCGGCGGCGAGATCCGTACCACCGTCATTCATGTACGAAGCAATACCGCGACCATAAACAACGTTCCATCTGATTTTATTTCCGGTGCCCACATTGATGTGCGAAGAAATGTTGAGGCCATAACCGGTCTGACGACTTTTTGGTTCATTGGTTTTTGATCCACCAAGAGTTTCAAACCCAATGCTTCTGACAATCGCACTTCCCTGAAGGTGACCCCAGTCGCGGTTGATTCTCGACATGAGAGTTACGTCCGGAAGTTTTTCATCGGCAGCAGTGGTGACACCAATGTTATCCGCAAACACTCGAAGATTTCCCGGATCGATATCATTGGTTGCGTGTTCAATCGCGACCGCAAACTCATTGGCACCTTTCAGGAAATTATAACGAATCTGCGGAGTACGCAGAAACACCATCCCCGCCGGCCCCCAGTAATCAATCTGATTCGGAAACACATCACCGTCCATGAAAAGAGAATTGGTCTGGCCCGCGAGCCAGTGCCCATACTCTCCGTAGGCGTGACGGAGACGAATCGTCGTTTGCCCTTGATCGGGACCGACACCGAACAAGTCGAATTCAAACTTTGTATTCAGCACCTGGTTCTCGACAGGCAAAGCACCTTTCACTCCGAAGCGCGATTGCTTCACGGAAATGATCGCTTGTCCGTTAGAACCAAATTGTCCGGTCTGAGTCGGAATCTTCGATGGTCTCAGTGTGGATTCCCACGCGGGATCCACGCGCTTGAAGTCCTGAATGTAATCGGCCTGGGTGAAGCCGTAGACTTCAAATTTTTTTTCATTCGCTTTGTCCTGAGCGAATGCAGTCGTGCCCGCAAGAATAAGTCCCGCGCCCACTATGAGTTTATTACGGTTCATATCGTTCTCCTCTTAAAGGATAAGTTGAATTCTTGAACTCACCATCTGGAGTGTTCCGTGAGAGCCGTTTTTGTCAAGCTCACCGTAACCGTAGACAAATTCCAGTCGTAAATTGTCTGACAGATACCAGTTCATCATCGGCGTGATTTTAGAGAAGCGCCCGCCGTCTATTTTCCGGTCATCAAGATCCGCGTACGAAGCGCGAAGAACAAATTCCCATGCGCCAGGACCGCCACTAAACACGGATCTCGCCGGTGAAACAGCTTCAAAGTATCCGCCCTTTTTGTTGTACTTTCTGATTTCGCCGGTCAGAAGATAGGCAGTGAAAATTTCCCCACCATGGAAGAGTGGGTTTCCGGTCGAAGGAGAATTCACTTTGTTCCAGTAGTATTCCATCCCGAACATGAGAGGCCCCGGACTCCAGTACGCTTCCACACCTCCAATGGTGTTGGAATGGGCCTTGAATTTTCCGGTATCAACTGCATAGTCCTGCGCAGGGAAGGATTCAGGTTTTGAGCGGAATTGAAGAGTGCCATTTTTGGCAGTCCCGTAGCGACCTTCGACTGCAAGATGGAGCACGCGCTTGTCTTCTTCGGAATACATCGGAAGCCAGACTCCGCGGGCCACACCTATTTCATTGTTCTTGTCGTAAGATTCGTATGCGGTGAGAGTCTCTTTATATAGACCCAGGTTGTAGATAACTTTATTTTCTGAAAGTCTTCCGGTCCATTTTACACCGTCCGCTAAGATGGGAAGAAAAGCTTCATTGGCCGCCGAACGTTCCTGAGTCCAGATATAGTAACCCACCATCGCCTTGTTACTCGAAAACCCTTCTTTCGTTCTTCCGATGAAAAGATTTCCATTCCACTCCGGCACATCCATCATGAGACCGGTCTGACGGAAGCGCCAATCATCCTGAGCGCCGTCATACATGTAACCAAGTGTGTAGCTCCAGCGAGGTGCGAAGTTGAATCGACCTTTGAGAAGAACACGCAAGTCTCTCAGTGCAGTCACGTTATCAAGGGCCATTTGCTTTTTACTCGTGTCGTCCTGAAAGTAGCGTGCACTATCAACGCCGACACCTCCGCCGAGTCTCATTGTAATCGGACCAAGATCAAACTCATTCCACTTCACATCCTGATTGGTCGAGTGACTTTCATCCGACTGAGCGGCGTCGATATCTTTTTCCTGAGCAAACGCAGAAAAGACAGCGCCAATGGTAAGAAGAAAAAGAAACCACTTCATAGGCGGTAGTTTTCCTTCTTGAGATTGGTGAGTTTTTCCGGATTCAGGAGCTCACTGATTTGTTTTTCATTCAGGATTTTCTTCTCGCGAATAATCTGAAGAATTCCCTTGCCGGATTTGTAGGCTTCATTGGCAAGTTCGGTTGCCTTCTCATAGCCCACCACGGGATTAAGAGCAGTGACAATTCCCACTGTCGTCTCCATATAGTGAGCGAGAACTTTTTCATTCACCGTAATCCCCTTCACACATTTATCTGTGAGAAGGCCCGAGCCCTTGAAAAGGAGATGCTGCGATTCCATCATCGCGAGTCCCTCGAGTGGTTCATAGGCGTTCAATTGCAATTGACCGGAGTGAGCAGCAGTAGAAACTGCCACATCATTTCCCATTACCCGAAAGGCAATAACATTCACCACTTCAGGAATCACCGGATTCACTTTCCCCGGCATGATCGATGAGCCTGGCTGAACGGCGGGAAGATTAATTTCTGAAAGTCCTGCGCGCGGGCCAGATCCAAGAAGAATCAAGTCACTTGATATTTTTGACAACTTCACCGCTACACTTTTCAGCGCGGAGGAATACGCCACAAAGCCCTGCTGATCCCATGTCGCCGCAAACATGTCTTTTGCAGGCACAATGGGTCTTTTCACAAGGTCTTTTAATTCACGCGCGACTGCCTCGTTGTATCCCTTCGGCACGTTGATCCCGGAACCAATGGCGGTAGCGCCCATGTTAACCGCGTAGAGATTTTTTTCTGCCTCTTTCAGGACATTGATCTCGGATTCTACTGAAGCTGCGAAAGCGTGAAACTCCTGACCGATGGTCATAGGAACTGCGTCCTGAAGCTCTGTGCGTCCCATCTTGGTTACTTTGAGATACTGATTCCCTTTCTCGCGAAACGCAGTGACGAGTCGTTCGAGCTCACTGATGAGTCGCGCGTTCCGGAGAATCAGTGCAACCTTAATGGCAGTTGGATAAGAATCGTTGGTGGATTGTGAACGATTGAGATCATCGTGCGGATCAAGATATTTGTATTCGCCCTTCTGATGACCCATCATCTCAAGACCAATATTGGCGAGAACTTCATTCACGTTCATATTCGCAGAGGTCCCTGCTCCACCCTGATACCAGTCGACATTGAACTGATCGAGATATTTTCCATCGATCACCGCGAATCCCGCTTTCTCAATCGCCTGCAATCGGCCCTTTTCGAGCCCGCCTACTTTGGCATTCGCTCGGGCAGCAGCGATCTTCACCATCGCAAACCCTTCCACAAATCCCGGATAGTGATTGATACCGACGCCCGAGATCTGGAAGTTCTCCAGCGCACGCGCGGTCTGCACCCCGTAGTACGCTTCCGCAGGAACTTCTTTATTCCCGAGAAGGTCGTGCTCGGTGCGGGTGGCAGTGGCATTACTGAGCGGCACCGGAGTTGTAGTCGCCGAAGTGATCAGAGGAAAAAACAAAACGAACAAGCATAAGCTCTTCATAGAAGTCCCCGCTTAGTAAACGTTAAACATTTCTTGCACTTTTTTCGGATCGTGAGTTTTGGTCAGTGCAAGTTCAGCAAGCACGCGCGACTTCTCCGGATTGAACTCACCGGAAGCAACAAACCCCATCTTGTCGTCGTTCACTTCATTATTCCGGAGAACAACTCCAGTAGAGAGACGCGTGCTCCGGACGACAAGTCCGCCGCTTTTGGAAAATTTCTCAAGCGCATCGAGTGCCTCCTGAGACATGTTGCCGTCACCGACACCCGCGATCACAATCCCCTTCGCGCCATTCTGAATGGCAGCGTTGATGAGAGTGGCGTCCATGTTGGTGTGAGCGTAAATGATCTCGACCTTCGGAAGTTTTTTCAGCTTGTCCCCGGAGAATTCCGTTTCTTTCGTGTGTTTTTTAGAGATCGGTTCAAACCAGGTAATCTTCCCGGTGTTCACGAGACCCGCGGGCCCGCGCTCCGGACTTCCGAACGTCTCCACATTGGTCGTGTTCATTTTCTCGACGTTTCTTGCGTAGTGGATCTCATCGTTCATGGCGACGAGAACTCCGCGGTCGCTCGCCTTCGGATCTGCGGCGATGGCGACAGCATTGTAGAGATTTCCCGGGCCGTCTGCACTCACTGCAGTTGCGGGTCTCATGGAACCGACGAGCACCACCGGCTTGTCACTATTCACCACGAGATTCAGGAAGAAAGCAGTCTCTTCCATCGTGTCCGTGCCGTGAGTGACCACCACACCGTCGTAGTCTTTGTCTTTCAGCACTTCATTGATTCTTCGTGCGAGCTTTAACCACACTTCATCATTCATATCCTGCGAGCCGATGTTGGCGACCTGCTCACCCTCAATATTGGCGAGATCTTTCATCGCCGGCACGGCACTGATGAGATCTTTCACGTTGAAGGTCCCGGACTTGTAACCGTAATCGGCCTGGCTCGATTGCGCACCGGCGATCGTCCCTCCGGTGGCGAGAATCATCACGCGAGGTTTTTTCTTCGCTGCAAAGGCACTTCCCGAAAGAAAAAGACAGAAGACAAGAAAACTCAGAAAAACTTTTGTGCGAGTTTGCATAAGACCTCCGTGTTCAGAAGCAAACTGATTTGTTAATTCTGAAGAGCAATTCTGAGGCCTCTTTAAATGATTTTACGCGGATGAATGTGCGAAGTTTTAAGGAGCGGATTTCTTTGTTAGTGAGCGCCTAATGCCTCAGCAACAAAGTCAGGAGGGAAATGTGCGAGTCAGGGAAATGCGTCCGCCGTCAGATGCCATTGCGGATGACAATGTACGATAGAAGAAACGCCACAAGCGACACGAAGCCTATGCGCTTGGGCCAGGAGTCAAGATCGACCAGTGATCCACTTCCCTTATAAAAGGCGGCATCGAGAATGCAAAAACTGTGAAGAATAAGTCCCGGCCAGAAATAAGAGAAGTAACCGAAGGCGACGAGGAACGCCCAGATGATTCCCGCCATGATCCTGCCTTTCATGAGTTGTCCAAGTCCCGGAAGCATCATGCTCCAGATCGAGGCAAGAGAATTGGAAGTCTGATAATCAACTGGATTTTTCATACTGACATTATCGTCCAATTCCCTGCTTGCCGACAGAGTCAAAGCCCACGAATACTAGCACAAACGCCACAAGCAGGGTTATGATCAGTACATGCCTATGCACTCACACCCTATTGATGCCTTTGGGATCGAGGAAGTTTCCCTCTCCGGAATCCGCGCAGAAAAACTCGAAGCAAGAATCAAACCCAAAGTCTCGTTTCCTCACAAGCACGACTTCTTCCAGCTTATGCTTGTGACCGCTGGAGCTGGCACTCATCAGATCGACTTTGTAGAACATCCGGTTTCCCGCGGCACTATTTTCCTGATGAAGCCGGGCCAGATGCACTCCTGGAAAATGAAAAAAGGAGTGAGCGGTCTCCTCGTTGAGTTTCACTATCAATCTCTCAACGCCTTCAAGGAAAGCATCCGCCTGATGGATGACCTCCAACATTCGCCGGATGTGCTGAAGGTTTCTCCCAAAGTTTTTGAAGAGGCCCTGACTCTTGCACTTCAGATGCTTAAAGAGACCCAAACCAGGAAAGAGGCACAGGATCTGGCGCTTCAGGGACTCCTGACTATTTTTCTCATCCATCTTATGCGCCAATACCGGAAGACTCTCCGGCAGGACAAACTTCTCTCAACCGTCGATAAATTCAAGGAACTTGTCGAGAAAAAGTTCCGCCAGCATCATGACGTCTCTACTTATGCCCACGACCTTCGGACCTCGCCCAAGGCCCTCACCATGCAGTTGTCACGTTCGATCGGAAAGGCCCCGAGAACAATCATTCAGGAGAGAATACTCCTGGAGGCCAAGCGCTTTCTCGCATTTTCCCAGTTGAGTATTGCCGAAATCGGATACGAACTTGGCTTTGAAGATGCCAACTACTTCACCCGCTTTTTCCGGATTCACGAAAAAAAGTCGCCGGCGACTTTCCGGAAAGAGTCCCGACTATCTCAGTAATCAAAAAATGAAAAATGATTAAGACCGTTCTTATTGATTCTCTGTTCCCTTAGAGTAATCTTATAAGCATGAGAAAGTTCTGCACTCTTTCCTTAATGACGCTGGTCTCAGTGGTCGAAGTAATCGTCATTAACTCGAGTGAGCAGATGCTTTCTGAGTGATCACAAATTTTTTAAGAGAGGCCTCCGATGAAAACATATTCTTCCTTCTTCCTCAGCGTGTTCGTAGCACTACTTTTTCTCACCGGGTGTAAGGAAGAGGCCCATCACGAGGCCGAAACGGTTTATGCGGTTACGAAGCCGTGGAGACAAACCGTAGAAAGTAACAAGGAATACGTTGCGCAGATCCGCGCGATTCAGCACATCGAGCTTCGTGCATTTGAAAAAGGTTATCTCCAGGAAATTTTCGTCGACGAAGGTCAGCTGATCAAGAAAGGCACGAAGATGTTCCAGATCATGCCGCTGCTCCGTAAAGCGCAGTATGAAAAAGCTCTCGCAGAATTCGAAGTAAAAAGCATTCAGTATACCAATACGAAGTCCCTCGCTAAGAAGAAAGTCGTCTCGGAAAACGAGCTCGCTCTCTCGAAAGCAAAATTTGATAAAGCACAGGCGACGCTCGATCTCGCCAAGGCCCACCTTGACCTGACTGGTCTCTCTGCTCCGTTTGACGGCATGATGGATAAGTTCCGCGTGCGACTCGGCTCCCTCGTGGAAGAAGGTGAACTCCTGACTACACTCTCCGACATCAGCACGCTCTGGGTTTACTTCAACGTTTCCGAGCGCGATTACCTTCGCTATATGGCAATGAAAAAGAAGAACGGCGAAGCTGCAACTGCGGTGGGCCTGAAACTTGCCACGGGTGAGATCTATGAGCACCCGGGTAAGATCGACACCATCGAAGCGGACTTTGACAACGAAACTGGTAACGTCGCCTTCCGTGCGACATTCCCGAATCCTGATCTCCTTCTCCGTCACGGAGAAACCGGCAACATCGTTTTGAAAGAAACGATTGAAAATGCCCTGGTTATTCCGCAGAAAGCGACTTTCGAAGTTCTCGACAAGAAATATGTTTTCGTCGTGGACAACAAAGGCATCGTTCAGCAGAGAGAAATTGAAATCGAGAAAGAAGTGCCACACCTCTTTGTCGTTAAATCTGGCGTTACTTCCGAGGACAGCGTTCTTCTCGAAGGATTGGGCAAGGTCAACAAAGGCCAGCACGTCCGCGTGAAGCAGCAGGATGTCCCTACCGTCATGAAAAGTCTTGAGCTCGCGGCAAACTGATCCGGAGGAAAAATGTTCCAGAAGTTCGTACACAGGCCTGTCCTTGCGATCGTTATCTCTGTCCTCATTGTGTTTGTCGGATTTCTCTCCATCAAATCACTACCGATTTCCCAGTTCCCTGAAGTTGCTCCTCCACGGGTAATCGTAACTCTTTCTTTCCCGGGTTCGTCAGCAGACGTGCTTGTGAAAACCTCGATCATTCAGCTTGAGCTGGCGATCAACGGTGTGCCGGGAATGAGATACATCATTTCCGCGGCAACTTCCGCTGGTGAGGCGATGATTCAGGTGCTCTTTGAGCCGGGGACGGACCCAAACGCCGCCCTCGTTCAGGTGAAAGCACGCGTGGACCAGGTGATGATCAAACTTCCGCGACTCGTGCAGCTCGAGGGGGTTATCACCATGACGGTTCAGCCGTCGATGCTCATGTACGTGAACCTCTTCAGCGTGGATAAAAACGCGGACGAAAAATTTCTCTTCAACTACGCCAACGTCTTCCTTCTTCCTGAACTTCGTCGGGTAAAAGGGATTGGTCTCGCGCGTATTCTTGGTTCCCGTCAGTTTGCGATGAAACTCTGGCTCAATCCCGATCGTATGCGTGCTTACGGTGTCGACACCGAAGACGTCATGAAAGCGGTCGCCGAACAAAGTATCGTCGGACGACCGGGACGAATAGGTCAGTCCTCGGGGAAAACCGCGCAGTCATTAGAATACGTTTTGATTTACGAAGGTTGGTACAATAAACCTGAGCAGTACGAGAACATCATCGTGAAAGCGAACCCGAACGGTGAAATTCTGTACATGAAGGACATCGCGAAGGTCGAACTCTCCTCCGAGTTCTATAACATCTATTCTTCCGTAGACGGTCACCCTGCCGCTTCGATCATGTTCCGTCAGAACGCCGGTTCGAACGCGAAGGAAGTTATCGCAAACATTAAGCTCAAGCTCGAGGAGATGAAGCAAAACTTCCCTCCGGGCATGGACTATAAAATTTCTTACGACGTTTCGACGTTCCTTGATGCCTCGATCGAAAAAGTTATGCACACACTCTTTGAGGCCTTCATTCTCGTGGCCCTCGTGGTGTTCGTGTTCCTTGGTGACTGGCGCTCTACTCTCATTCCAACTATTGCGGTTCCGGTTTCACTCATCGGTGCCTTCTTCTTCATGAAGTCCTTCGGTCTCACGATCAACCTCATCACACTCTTCGCTCTCGTTCTTGCGATCGGGGTCGTGGTGGATGATGCGATCGTCGTGGTGGAGGCGGTTCACGCCAAGATGGCAGAAGCTCATCTCTCTCCGTTTGCCGCCGTAAAAGCGGTTCTCGGGGAAATTTCCGGCGCGGTTATCGCGATCACGTTCCTCATGACTGCAGTCTTTGTTCCGGTCTCGTTCATGCCCGGGCCCGTCGGGGTCTTCTATAGGGAATTCTCGATTACGATGGCGTGTTCGATCGTTCTCTCCGGTGTCGTGGCGCTGACACTCACTCCGGTTCTTTCTGCGATCATTCTGAAGCCACATGCCCACGGAGATGCTCACAAGCATACGATCAATCCGATCACGAAAGCACTCGCGGTCTTCAACCACTACTTTGAAAAAGTCACTGATTTCTACATCGGGATCCTGAATAAGATCGCTCACCAGCGTTTCTTCACGTTGGTTGTCCTCGGCGGATTTGTCGCCGGGATTATTCTCATCGCCGCTCTCGTTCCTCCGGGATTCGTTCCAAACGAAGACCAGGGCATGGTGTATGCGATTGTGCAGACTCCTCCGGGATCAACGATTGAAAAAACCAACGATGTGGCGATCAAGCTCGCCAACGTCGCCAAGACCATTGAAGGTGTGGAGTCTGTTGCGACTCTCGCCGGTTACGAAATTCTCACTGAGGGTCAGGGTTCCAACGCCGGAACCTGTCTGATCTCTTTGAAGGATTGGGCGGAAAGAAAGAACTCCGTTCACGACGTGATCGAAGAGCTCGAACAAAAGACGAAAAACTTCGGCGCCATCATCGAGTACTTCGAACCACCCGCAGTTCCGGGCTTCGGTGCCGCCGGCGGTATTTCATTCCGTATGCTTGATAAGACCGGAACCATGGATTAT
>JBJMLZ010000183.1:0-6890 GCA_045805035.1 Bacteriovoracaceae bacterium | reverse complement strand
GCCTGAAGAATGGAAATCAACTCCAACACTCTCTTCTTCAGAACTTCTTTTTTCTCCTCACGATCGAGGTAGTCTTTCAGCTGTTGCTGGTCCTTGAAATATTCCTTCAAAAGTTCCTTGCCGTAATAATTGGCGAGGTTTTCATTGAGCTCGACTTCGTCCTTGATGAAATAAACAGTGTGGAAGAGCTCATGGAAGATTGTCTCTGCCAGCTCAATGTCATCATATTCAAAAAATGAGGAGAGAATCCGGTCTTCGAAATACCCGAGAGTGGAATAGGCATACACCGGACGAACGTAAGTCACGAGGTTTTCATTTTTCCGGAGCTTTTTAGCGAAGCTCTTCGCCGAATCTTTTTTGTAAAACCCGATGTAAGGAAAATGTCCTACGAAAGGAAACTTAAACTCATGGGCCTCGATCTTCGTATGTGGGGCCGCGATCACAAGATACGTGACCGCCTCATTATCCAGCATCGTTGTGCGTGTATAAATGCCCGTCTCTTTCTCATTGAAGAAGTAATAGAAAAACTTTTTGTATTCCTGCACGAGAAGAATTTTTCTTTTGGTTTCTTCAGAGATGTCCGGATCATCGAGCACATTGTTGTTGGCACGAGACTTGAGCCACTGGATCTTGGCAAAATTATATCCCTGCTCAGTGAGGTAGCCGACGCCTACGTTCGAGCAGCCCGTGGAAAAAAAGAGGAGAAGGACGAGAAGAAATCTCATCCCCGAATCATACCCTGCTTTTCCGTGTCATGACAAAAGCACAGACGGAAAGAAGTACAACAGTCAGGAAGCTTTTAAGTTCGATTAATACCGGCGCCCTCCACCAGAGGAGCGCGAGAGAAAAAAGGATCATGGAAGCGCAGAGAATTTTGGCCTTCGCCCCTACTACGCGATGGTCATTCCAGTCCCGTACCGCTGGGCCTGCGATCGGAAGTGAGAGAAGCCAGGCGTGAAAGCGCGGGGATGACTTTGAAAAGAGAAAGGCAGCAAGAATCATGAACGGCGTCGTGGGAATGATTGGAACAAACGCGCCGAAAACCCCGAGCCCGAAGCTTATCCAGCCAAGGACAAACCAAACCGGCTTCACTGAATGTTTTTTCCCAGGTCGCGGATGATTTTGCCTTGAGTGGAAAGTGCGGTCGCGGAAGTGATCTCAACGTCCACCCAATGCCACTGATAATCCTTTTCCGGAGTTTCTGGTTCAAAGTGCACAAGGCGGTAGCAGGAAGTTCTTCCTGTCCACTTCGTCACACCTTTATTGAGGCCCTTCTCTTCCACCAGCACGCGATACGTTTTTCCGATCATGCCCTGACGGATTTTTTCCTGGATCTTGAGCTGGCGATCCTGAATCTCACGAAGGCGACGCCCGCGAATCTCATCATTCAGGACATCATTCATCTTCGCCGCTTTGGTGCCTTTTCTGGCAGAGAAAGCGTAAGAATAGATAAAATCAAACTGGGCATCATCGAGAAGCTTCAGCGTTGCCTGATGTTCTTCTTCCGTCTCATTCGGGAATCCCGCGATGATGTCACTCGAGATAATCATCTCAGGATTTGCCTTCCGCATTTTCGCTAGAAGTGTGAGGTAATGCTCAACTGTGTATTCACGTAGCATGCGCTGAAGAACGGTATTGGAACCACTCTGCACCGGAAGGTGAAGGTGATTGGCGAGTTTCTTAGAATTCGCGTGAGCATCCACGAGATCGTCAGTTACATCATAAGGATGAGAAGTGGTGTAACGAAGGCGCTGCAGGCCCGTAATTTTTTCCAGCTCCATGATGAGCTGCCCGAGTGACTCTCCGTTATCTTTTCCGTAGGAGTTGACGTTCTGACCAAGAAGCATGACTTCCTGAACGCCCGAGTGTTCCACGAGTCTCGCGACGTCTTTCACCACTTCATTGAGACGTCGTGATTTCTCCCGTCCGCGGGTGAAAGGAACGATACAGTATGAGCAGAACTTATCGCAGCCCTTGATGATGTTCACAAAGGCCATTGGTGAGCCGTGAGTGATCTTGGTTTCAATCGAATAGTTTTCGGAGCGATCCCATGAGGTCACTGCGAATTTCTTGTCACCAGAGTACGCGCGATAAACCATCTCGCCGATGTTATCGACCACATCAGTACCGAACGCAAAATCGAGCTGCTTGTATTTCTGGATGAGGTCTTTACCTTCCGTCTGCGCGATACATCCGCCAGCGGCGACAATCACGTTTTTCTTGAGACCGGTTTCCGGATCAACATCCGCATTCTCTTTCAGCTTTTTCGTTTCACCGAGGTGCGAATAAAACTTCTGGTTGGCGAGATCGCGAACCGCGCACGTGTTGAAGATCACCAGATCTGCGTCTGATTTTTCTTCAGTGAGAGTGAAGTTCATGCCGGAAAGATGAGAAAGAATCCGTTCGGTGTCGTGATAGTTCATCTGACAACCGTAGGTCTTCATCCAGACTTTACGTGGGGGAAATTCGAGATCACCCACTTTCACAGTGGGAGTTGGTGTAGTCATGCGGCCCTCAAAACTTTAGCTATTCAATCTAAGACTGAAGGTGAATAAATGTGTGACGCACTATAGCCTAAATAAACTCAGACTGTAAAGCGATGTAGAAGACGAGGTTGAAGATAAAGTGGAGCACGATCGGAGCGAAAACTGAGTGAAATCTCAGGAGCGCCTGACCACAGATGAGACCGAGGAGGAAGGTGTAGAAAACCTGAAAGCCGATGAACGGCACGTATTCGGCAGGCAAAACTGACAGTCCGACCATGTGAGAGAAAGCAAAGATCGCCGCTACCAGCATCGAAGTCACATACTTCCCACCCACACTTGAGATGAGCACGCGCTGGAACGTCTGACGGAAAACGAGCTCTTCAAGCACGGGTGCAAAAAGAAGCAAGTGCCATTCAAGATTATTCACGAGACGGAACGGAGTCTCGATATCCATGTACCAGATCGCAAGCACGGCCCCGATGGCAAGGAAGAGGACTTCCAGAATCGCCTTGAAGGTTTGCTTGGTGATGATCCAACGGAACTTCCAGGGCAGGCGGAAGAAAAAACTCACCGACAAAGCGAAGAGCAAATCAAAGATGTAGGAGAAAGAAATGGTCGAAGGAATCTTGTGCCAGGGAAGTCCCCAGCTAAATGCGAAATACACAATGACGAGGACGAAAAAGCTGATCACTTCAGTTCACCAACTGTGGCCACTTCATGGGTTAACTTGATTATTTCATCATAGAATTGCGGTTTTGTAACTTTGATTATTTGCTGAAACGACGGGTTCTTCGCTTGTCCCTGCCCGAGATTTTTATCATCGAAGATCAGAATCCGCAGCGAATCGTCTTTCTGGAAATAAAAAATGATATCGAGATTGAAAGCAATGAGACGAAGGACTTTTTCCTGTGTCGAAGGTTCGAGTCCCGAGAAGAATGCCGCGGTCAGGATCATCCCCTCTTCGTTTCGCACTTTCTTCAGGGCCCGCGAAAGTGTTCCGAAGCTCGCCTGAATCCATTGAAGTGATTTCGCCTCACTTTCATAATCCAGAGTTGTAACGCCTGAAACAAGTGTCGTGACAAATTCCTTATGCAGCTCGAGTCCCTGGATGATCGTCGCATGCATGGAGAGATTCATGAGCTTCACGAATTCATCGCGCTCATGAGTGATTCTTTTCTTTCTCAGAATTTTTCCGTCACGAAAGAACCGGACCTCTTCATTCGAACTTTGATACCAGTCGATCGTTTCCTTGTGAGTTTTCTGGATCTCGGTCATGTAACGTCTCTCGCCAACGCCGGCAAGATCATAGTTCCAGGTGACACTAGAGAAAGTGGATCCCACCGGATCAAAATCGAGAAATAATTCTTTCGGATCCGGCGAGCGGAAAAAGTCGCGGATACTCATGCACGCTTCCAGAGGTGACTGAGAACTTCATTCCAGTCCGAAGAAGAATACAGAAGTTCACGATCGTGCTGTTTAATCAGTCCCTGCGTAACTGCGTGATCAAGAAAGCTCAGGAGGTGATCAAAGTATCCATTGATATTGTAAATCGCGACAGGCTTGCCGTGAAAGCCGAGCTGCCGCCAGGTGAGAATCTCGAAGAGCTCATCCATCGTCCCCATTCCTCCGGGGAAAATCAGGAAGGCATCGGAAAGGTCGTACATCATTTTTTTCCGGGTATGCATGTCCGCCACCACGTGAAGTTCCGTGAGTCCACCGTGAGCGATTTCTTTTTTCATGAGCTGGCGCGGAATCACCCCATGGGCCTTTCCTCCGAGGGAAATGAGCTCATTGGCAAGCGCACCCATGACACCAATGGCGGCACCTCCATAAACCAGAGCAATGTCATTTTCATGAAAGCTCTTCATCACTTTTTTTGCTTCCGCATTTACTTTCGGATCGCGACTCTCAGAAGCCCCACAAAAGATACAGATTTTCATTTGCGTCCCTTGAGTTTGGTCCGGATAAAAATCATCTCAATCAGCATGAAAGGAATGAAGGCAATGTAGAAGCCACCAGTCTTCCAGAAAATCCAATTCGCCGTAGATGTTGAGACCGCAACGTGGGCCATCCAGGCAGCAAACGCAATCAAGAAGATGCAAAGATGCCACTCCATCATTTCGTAAATTTCCGGCGGGAGCATTTTGTTCGGCGGAGTCTTCATGTCGACGAGCATTTGATAAATGAGAGATTCCTTTTTCAGCTTTTTATAAACAAAGAAACCGGCGACCGAAACTCCGGTGAGTGTCGGCTGAAGCTTGAACCAGATCCCCTCTTTGGCGATGAGAGAGATCACTCCGAGCACCACCACAAGCGAGATATTGAGCTTGGAAAGTGTGTGCACATGGCCTGAGAATTTTTTCTCGAGAATCATCTCAAGAAGCCCGAGCGCAATACCACCAATGAGTGCGACCTCAAGTGAAGTGTAGGTTTCCAGCAGCCAGTAAGCGACTGCTGGAATGAAGGACAATAGAAAAAAAGGAGGCTGCCGGCGGCCGTTGCCGTTCACGTTTTGCATACGGCGAAGTCTAAGCTACTTTCCTCATTTTTTCTTCAAGGAACGCAAAATATTGTTCCTTAAATTGAGTCGGATCGAGGATCTCTACGTGATGAGCGAGAGAGAAAACCCACTCGAAGAGATCATGGCAAGGCTCAACGTACGCGGCCCAGATGAGATCCCCTTCAGGATTGGTCACCATGCACGGCTTCCCGAGGAAGTGATGATCCGGAAAGAGGTTCACTGCCTGAGGATTGTAGATTTTTAAAATGAGTCGTGTTTCACGTTCGTTCATCGAACGAACCGCGGCGATGAATTCTTCAATCTCAAAGTTAGTGACTCGTGAAGTTCCCGAGCGCGAGATGGTTTCACAGGAAATGATCTTGTGAAGTGGAATCACCATCAGACAATGATCGGAGAAATCCTCGGCAATCAAAGTCAGCTGACCTTCCAGGTGAAGAACTTTGCAGCAGTAAATCGTATAAGCTTTTTCGTCATTCGTTTTTAAGGCAATGACATCGCGAGATTTCACTGCGTGATCAAGCTTATCAACGAGCGCCTGGTCTTGCGCCGAGATCTCCTGATCCCATGATCCGATCTGATCCAGAATCTGCATCATCGTATTCAGCGGACCATTATCATGAAGTTTCTTTTTCAGAATCTCATAGGAAGGATCTTCAAATGAACTCACAGGAGCTTTCTCAAGAAGTCCCTGGAGGAACGTAAACTCGGAAGGAGAAACAGGAAGCATGTACTCCAGGTCTCCAGCTGAGAAATCCACCCAACCTTCACCCTGATCTTCATAGACAATGGCGCCTTTGCCTTCGGGAAACATCTGGCGCAGGAACGTCAGTGTGTCTTCCACGGCAAGGTCCAGTTCATGGGCCAGGTCCTTCAGCTTCATAGCGCCCTGATGAGCACCGAGTACTTTCAATTTATTCCACGTCTTAGCGTCCAGTTTCCGCATTTTTCCCTTCGCTTTTGGGGTCTATTTCTTGAGTATATTTATCGGAAAAGGCCCGCGAACTCTTTAGTGCAATTTTTAAGTTTTACAGGGATAATGGCCTTATGTTGTGGAATTCCTTGATGAAAAATCCGGTTCTGACTTTGGGAATTATCCTCTTTGCGATGTTCCTTTATCAGGTTGCCTCGAAGGAAAAATGGGGAGTTTTCTCCAATCCCAAGCTCATTTCTACTTCGTGTAAAGCCGTCGTCATCCAGGTGGAAAAAAGAATTCCCGCCAACTGGAAAGTCTTCTGTGAAGGAAACAATCTCGCAGTCGATATCAAAGAGCTCGCAGTTCCGGAAGACGCCAATCACCTTGAGGCCCTCATGTACCGCCAGCTCGCCAATCACATGAGCTTTGTCGCGAAAACCGCGCTTCCCGACATTCTGGAAAAAGTAGATTTTGTTCGCTTTCATCTCGATCATCCGAAGATGGAGATCAATGCAGTCACAGAAGGGAAATTTATCGTGAAGCTTGCGACGTTAGAATCGCCCGAGCACATCATGACTCATCTGAAGAGCACCGTTCAGGTCAAACAGACGGTCAAATAATTCCGCGTGGGGATCTTCCACGACATCCATCCATTCATATCTCAAAGCATGAAGGTAAAGACGCTCGGCCTTCACTCCCCCATAGAGTTCATCTCCGAGAATGGGAAAACCAAGATGTGAAAGTTGGGCCCTGATCTGGTGACGAAGACCCGACTTGAGATTCACAAGGAGAAGACTCTTTCCCTGATTCTCCGAGATCTTCATGACCGCGAGAGTTCCCGGTGAAGAAAGTTCGGTCGGATCATCTGTGATCTTTTGCTTGGAGCCCTTGATGCCTGTGCCCCGCAGATGATGCGTCCACAGTCCTTCTTTGTCGAAGCTGCCGTTCACCACTGCCCAGTAAAATTTTC
>JBJMLZ010000182.1:0-9579 GCA_045805035.1 Bacteriovoracaceae bacterium | reverse complement strand
TACCGATGTCGAAGCGGCGTTTGCCGGCGATCCTGCCGCGTACTCAAAAGAAGAAATCATCATCACCTATCCGGGCTTCTACGCGATCTGCGTGTATCGCCTCGCCCACGCTCTTCACAAACTTGATGTCCCTCTCATTCCACGTCTCATGAGTGAGTACGCGCACGAAAAAACCGGCATTGATATTCATCCGGGTGCAGTGATTGGTGAAAATTTTTTCA
Organism: Bacteriovoracaceae bacterium; assembly: GCA_045805035.1. GTDB lineage: Bacteria > Bdellovibrionota > Bacteriovoracia > Bacteriovoracales > Bacteriovoracaceae > Peredibacter. The sequence goes on along the minus strand of JBJMLZ010000182.1, from coordinate 9,358 downwards.
TCGACCACGGAACTGGTGTGGTGATCGGCGAAACAAGTCTCATCGGGAAAAACGTAAAAATTTATCAGGGCGTGACTCTTGGTGCGCTCTCGGTGAAGAAAAAACTTCAGTCCGTAAAACGTCACCCGACAATTGAAAGTGATGTCGTGATCTACGCCAACTCCACTATCCTCGGTGGCGACACCATCATTGGCACCGGTTCAGTTATCGGCGGCAACACCTGGATCACCGAAAGCGTTCCAGCGGATTCCGTTATCCTGAATAAAATCGAAATCAGTATCGGTAAAAAGTAATGGAGATCACCGCCCAGAAAATCGCGCAGTGGCAGAAAGATGGAAAAGAATTCCGCTTTCTCGATGTGCGAAGAGATGATGAGCGCGAGCTTGTGAATCTCGGTGGCGTCCACATTCCCCTTCATGAACTCGAGCATCGTTACACCGAGCTTCCACACGATAAGCTGCCTCTCATCGTTTATTGCCACCATGGCGTGCGTTCGCTCTACGCCACGCAATTTCTCAAGATGCATGGGTATGACGCCCTGTCTTTACGGGGTGGAATTGACCTGTGGTCCATCGAGATTGACCCGAACGTCCCCCGCTATTAAACTAGAGGGAGGAGAATCTTATGCTGAATAAAGTTTTGGGAACTGTCTTTGTAGGAACTGCGATCGTACTTGCTATCGTTTTTGCTGCCGGCATTCCGCTGAATCTTTTCATGAAATAACTACGGGCAGGCCTTCTTCTCTTCTTCCTGAAAGCGCTCAATCCGCGCATTCATCGCAAACAAAACCTTCGCTTCTTTTCCCTGCCCGGAAATAAAATACTTGTTCCCGTCGACCATGAAGGCCAATCCATCCGGAAAGTTTTTTTGCGGGACCAGCGCCATAAGTTCGCCATTGAGTGCCCGAACAAGAGGCAAATTGCATTTTTTAATTTGTGAATTCACGTTCTTTTTATCTGAATGATAAATCAGATGGCGGGAATCAATCACGAGGGAAAACTTCTCAGGGCAATTGCCGAGGTTGAAAGTATTCGCAAACCCAAAAGTAGTGAGGAGAAAAAATATCCAGACCATCAGAAAAGTTTATCCTTTTTCTTCAGAAGTTCTTCCGCCTTTCTTTTTTCCATGATGTTTTCCGGTGCGATTTCTTCGGGGCCATTCGGAGCGGCGATCACTTCTTTCAGGACGCGCTCAAATTCTTTTTCTTCGCCTTCTTCGGTGAGATAAACTTCAGCGTAGAAAACCTTGGTGCCGAGATTTTCCGGCGCTTTCTTCATCGCTGCTTCAAAGCGCTTGCGACTTTTTTTCATATCACCACCGGCAATCCCGGGAGCGATGGCGTAGAAGCCGCCCATGTAACGATCAACCGCCCCGTAGAAATAATTCGGGTTCAGTTGCTCCACTTTGCCGATCATCGCGAGGATCTGGTCTTTGTATTTCAGCGATGACATCACGCCATTAACCTTCGCCCATTTTCCGAGGGAGGCCGCTGCCCAGTAGAGAACATCGATCTCTTTCATGGTGAGCGCATCGATCGCTTTCTTGATGTCTTTGTCTTTCAGCTTTTTGTACTCTTCATTAAGCGAAAGACCTTCGTCACCAAACTTCCTCGCCTTCTCAAAAACTTTCAGCTTCTCCGAATCCTTGTTCGTGTACATCTCGCCGAGAAGAAAATTTCCGCGTGTGAGATACGTGAGCGTCTCAAGATCCTTGGGTTGTCCCTCGAGAATCTGCACCGCTTTTTCCAGGCTCGCCTTGTCGTCTCTTTTTTTCCAGAGCTCGATCGCTTCCGGCGTAATTCCGGCGAAGGCAGAGAGAGAAATGCAAAGACAAACTAACCAGCGCAGCATGAAAACTCCTTTGATGGGAATTAGCTTAATAAAAGACTCTCTTGTTGTACAATAGTCGGGATGAACCAGCTGAAAGTCATGGTCCTCAATGCGCAGGACCTCTTTCTCTTCATGGACAAGTGGGACGGCACCAGCGTCAATGAGCTCTCCGAGATCAAATGGAACCTCATGAGCTCGAGCCTCATCAACAACAAAACCAAAGAAAAATGCCTGATGCTCGCGCGAACCATTCTCGATGCAGAGGCCGACATCGTGATGATGACAGAAGTTGGCGGGCCCGAGTCGCTACACAATTTCTCAAAGTATTTATTGAACGATGAATACGCTTCTTACAGTCTTCCTTCCAACTCTGATCGCGGCATTGATCTCGGATATCTGGTGAAGAAAACTCTCCCCTACAAAGTCGATCTTCACTCTCATATTGATTACATTCTCCCCGAGCCCGCGCGGAGATTTTCCCGCGATGTGCTTCGCCTTGATCTCCTCGAAAATGATCACATCAAGCTCGTGCTTCTCCTTGTTCACATCAAGTCCAAGCTTGATATGAAGAAAAAAGATTTCGAAGGACGCACGCGCAGAGTGCTTGAAGTCAAAGGGCTCATCGAAATTTATAAATCACTCCAGGCGAAGAATGTTCCGGTGCTGATAGGTGGCGATTTCAACGGACACGCTGGTGAAAAAGATACGGAAGAAGAGTTCCGGCAAATCTATGAGCACACGGACCTCAAAGACATCGCCTATCTTGCGCAGGTGCCGGAGGAAGAACGCTTCAGTTATATTTACTTTAATCGCGGGGGAAATCGCTTCGTTCAGCAGATCGATTACCTCTTTATTTCCGACAAGTACGCTCCGCTAATTATCCCTTCCGAGTGTCTATTCCCTCGTTATAAGACTGTAGAAGGTCTGGCGCTCCCGATTCCAAAACGCATGGAGCAAAAAAATATTCTCCCTTCCGATCACTATCCATTTCTTGCCACCTTAAGATTGCCGGACTGATTGCAGGTGTCTGGCCTTTTTAAGGTCTTGTGCTAGATTACCGAAAAGCTTCCACCACCATTTTTTAGAGAGGTTTGTTTGGCCCACGAGAAAAAAGATCCCAGAGATAAAATCCGCATCGACATTACTGATGGATTCGCGGTTGAACGCGCGCTGAAAAAATTCAAGCGCCTCTGTGATGCTTATGGAATCGTGAAAGAGTACCGCGCCCGCGAGTACTACCAGAAACCGTCTGTGAAGAAGATGGAAAAACTCGAGGCAGCTGAGAAGCGCCGGAAGAAATCGGCGAAGCCAAGACACTCTAAGAAAATCTAAGCCAAATAAAAAAGGCCCCATCCAAGGGGCCTTTTTTTATATTCATCCTTAAAAATCGTCCGTCCTTAAACTGTTCCTTCCTTAGTAAACACTCATCCTGATTTTCGATTCATTTACTGTTCCCTATCACTTCGCATCCTGCTCGTGAGTGCCCACTGGGCACGCGGCGTGCGCGGCATCCAGCCGCTCCGTCCATGAACAGCTCCATCCGTGGAGAAATGCACTTCTTAGTGCAATTTGAGTTTTGTCTTACGAGCATTCAGCGTCGCAAGCATCGACTTCAATTGATCCGCTTGTGCCTTCACTGGCATGTGCGATTCATAATTCAGAGTCATGGCCTTTGGAGCAGTCAGTGACTTCGCCATGAGCTGTGACGATGGAATGAGATTTCCGAGGTTGATAACTTTCGAAACATCAGCAACCACGGCGATTCCGTTCATGCCAGGTTGAGCGCCGGTGAAAACTCCCGCAGTCGCGACAACATTCCCTTGTTGTACAACTGGAAAGAAGTTGAGGCCTGGGAGCTGGCTTCCGATCTGATCAAACGCTGCGATCGGAACTGCTACACCAATAGCGGCCACACCCTGACCGATAGTGAGGTAGACCTTTGCACCGTGACCGATGTTGATCGCGATCGCTGGGTTATTTGCAATCAGCGGAATCTGGTTTCCGTTAGGAAGAACTGCCTGAGCAGCATTCACACCGGCAACTGCATTGAGATCCACTGAGATCTTGATTTGTGACTGACCAGCAAGACCACTTGTGAGTTCGAGCTGACCGATCTGACCGTTACCATGGGGATCGATAATAGGAAGAGAGATCGAAGCAAAACTCATCGCGCCGAGATTGAGATTCGCGGAGAATGACAACATCGTGTCGTTATTCACCTGTTGAGTAGAGACCTGAATGCCAGTGAGGACGTTGGAGTTTGAACCGCACGAGACGACAAACGCCAGCATCACGGTCGTGAGAAAACCAGAGAGGAATTTTTTCATGAATGTACCTGAAAGAGAACGTAGTCTCTTTTTCGATCACTCTTCTGCTTTCAACAAACGTCCAGCGGGGAAAAACGTGCAACGAAGAAAAAGCGATCTAATTCGATGCGTTATTTTATCAACTTCAGAATGTTTTGCAATCGATTTGTTGAGTGGACAACTCCACTCCTGTCAAGGCATCCTCCTAAGTCTATGAAGTCCTTCGTATTTTACTTCGATTATCTTTCGCCATTTTCCTACTTCGCCCAGAAACGTTTGCAGAACTATCGTGGTGAATTCTCGATCGCCTATAAACCAGTTTCACTTGGATCTTTGCTTAATCAATGGGGCATCAAGGGCCCGGGTGAAGTGGAACCGAAGCGCGAATTTCTTCTGAAGCAATGTCTTCGCTACTCTGTGAAACACAATATTCCCTTCACCACTCCGAAGACTCATCCGTTTAATTCACTCTACGCTTTGAGACTCTCGCTTGCGGGTGTGGCGGACGTTCATCAGATGAAAGTTATCGATACACTCTGGAAAGCAGGCTGGGAGTCGCGCATTGATATGGGTGACCCGGATGAGCTTCTTCGTGTTTTACGGGAGGCCGGACTTCCCGCAGATGAGCTCTATGAAAAAAGCTTCACGAGAGATGCGAAAGTGGAGTTCAAAAAGAACATCCAGGAAGCCATCGAGGCCGGTGCTTTCGGAGTTCCAAGCTTTGTAGCGAACACTGAGCTCTTCTGGGGGAATGATTCCCTTGAAGACCTTTTCAGTTTCCTCGACAATAGAGATACGTTAGACAGAGAAAAGCTGACTGCCCTCCTCACCTCGACACCGAGGGCCGCTTCTCAGTCGATTCCTTAAAGGACCTGAATGCCTAAGCAATCTAAGATCGAACTGCTCACTGAGCATCTCATTCGCATAATTTCTGAAACCAACGGTATTTCTCTCAACGACACGCTTGAGCTCGCGGTGATGGGTGAATTCAATGACGACAATACCTCCGTAAAAAAATCCCTCACTGAATTCAGAAAACTTGTTTCTGATTTCCAGTCCGATGAAGTTGAGATCAAAACACTTCTCACTCATCCGGTCTCGCAGGCCCTCTTTCATTTCTTCAGAAAATTTCCGAAACCGTACATTGAAGAACACATTCACCTCACCGGTTCACTCACTGCGGATTTCATTCATCCGCACCTGATGCCGCTCCTGGAAGGTTCACACAAGCAGATTTACTTCGACATCATCAACAAGGTGTATGGCGAAGGCACTGCGGAGAAAGTGAAGACGGTTGAAGACGTCGACAATCTTATTCGCCTGAAGGAAGATGAGTTTTTTGATCGATACCTGAAAATTCTACTTCTTCCGAAGCTCATTCTTACGGATCGCGAGATGCACCGGAAGGCCGCTTACCATATGGCGAGCGAGCTCTATCATAAGTACAACGTCGGTATGCTTCGACTGAAGTTCACACTCTCGCGCGCCAATCAAAGTGCGGACGAGCAGATCCCGGGTCTTGAGAATCTCACCGAAGAAGATGTGGTGCTTGGTCTCTATGACGGGTTCATGGATTTCAAGAAAAGAGTTCCGGAATTTAACTTCGTTCTCTCTCCGTGCTTCAGGAAAGAGCATTCCTTCTTTGATGCCGCTCACTTCCCTACAAAGAAAGAACACTTTCTCCACCAGGTAAATAAGATCGTCGAGATGCTCGACAAGTATCCTTTCCTTCGCGATTACCTGAAAGAAGTTGATACGGTCGGCTCGGAGAAAGATCTTTATCGCAAAGGTCACTTCGCGGAAATGCAGCAGGGATTCAGGAAGCTCCACTTCAAGGGCTTTGCGATTCGCTCTCACCACGGTGAAACCTGGCACACGCTCAAAAAAGGTGTCCAGGCGGTAGATAACGCTCTCAATATCTGGCACATCGACACTCTCGAGCACGGACTTTCTCTCGGGATCAATCCGAACTTTTACTTCCACTCACTCTTCCTGCGTCTGGCGATGGAGAATGAGCGCGGTAATATCGTGAAGGAAAATTCCTCTGACTGGAAAGAGCTTCACGACATGGAATGGAGAGAACACGAAGGCATTCGCACGAAAATCATTAAGGGCGAACGGCTCACGCAAGATGAGCTCCGGGAGTTTGTGAAGGTGAAGTTCCACGCTGCCCGCGAAGTTGAACATTATCAGCACGACGTTCTGAACCGCATGATTAATAAGGGTGTTGGTCTCGTTGCCCTTCCTTCCTCGAACAACAAGCTCACGAACTCATTCCGCGATTACAAAGATCATCCGTTTTCGTGGTGGGAAAAGAAGGGACTGAAGCTTGGGGTGGGAACAGATAACTACATCACGCTCAATACGAACTTCATTCAGGAACTTCTCATTCTTCTCTTCACTGATCCGGATAATCTCAAGATCACCAAGCTCCTGATGGTTGCGACAGGTGAGAACAGACGTCCATTCCTGTCACAACTTCTCTGGAAGATGCGCGGCTGATTAGCGAATAGAAGCTTTCGTTTTCTCGCCAGAGAGAAGAGAAACTTCCGCGTTCCCCTGATACGTAACCACTGCCATACAGAATTTACCGTTGGTGCCCGCATAAGTATTGTAGGAAGCGCCTTTGTTTCCATTCGGGTCGATGGTGACCTGAACAAACGCAGGAGCAGTTACGCCTTCCACTGTTCCGCAGATTTCCGCGAGAGGAATTTTGCTGGTGCTGGTAGCATAAACGAATGAAGTGATTTTCACTGATCCAGCGAAAGCTGAAACAGAAGCAAATGCGAGGATGGTGGCGATGAAAGTTTTCATGAAAGCTCCTTGTATCAAACAAGTGTTCCAGCTTTCACTGATCCTGTCATAACGAGAGGCGCTAAGCTTTCGGAGCTTCGGGCGGCATGAGCTTTTTCATGCAGTAGAAAACAAAGAACGCGACGATGAGAAACTCGATCCCTGCCCCGACGACTTTGCCGTAAAAGATTCCGTGATACTGAAGGTCGGCAATTCGTGAAACGCCCGCCATATTGAGCGCAGGCCGGAAGATAATTGGCATTAGGAGATCATTCACGAGAGAAGTCACAAACACGTTGAGCTTTCCGCCAATGATGACAGCGATCGCAAGACCGATGACTCCGTACTTGTTCAGGAACTCCCGAAATTCGGCCAGCATGTGAACCTACTTGTTGAAGAGCTTAAGAAGTTTTTCAGCAGCGAGAGGAGCAGTGAGTGACTGCTTCAAAATTTCTGCCTTAACTTTCTCTATCTCCTGAGGAGAAACCTTGTCATGGAATGCGCGGTCAAGGCCCTCGTGAACGAGTGACCACATCCATTCAATGCTCTGCTGTTTACGCTTCGACAAAATGTCATCCTTTCTTGTCGTTAGGAATTTCTCAATTGCAGCAGAGACTTCGGAGAGACCAGATTTGGTGAGCGATGAACAGGAAAGAACCGAAGGAATGTAACCTGAGTCATGACGGAGAATTTCGAGTGCCTTGCCGTAATCGTGTTTTGCTTTCTGGATAATCTTCTGATTTTCGCCATCGTCTTTGGTCACGACTACCATATCGACAATTTCAAGAATGCCGCGCTTGATACCCTGAAGATCATCGCCGGCTCCCGGTTGAAGAAGCATGATGAAGATATCCACCATCTCCGCGACGGTTGTTTCAGATTGTCCCACACCAACGGTTTCCACGAGAACGTAATCAAAACCGAAAGCTTCACACAGAAGAAGTGATTCGCGCGTTCGTCTCGCCACTCCACCGAGAGTTTCTCCCGATGGACTCGGGCGAATAAAGGCCATCGGATCAACCGCAAGTTCATTCATGCGCGTCTTATCACCGAGGATAGAACCACCACTCACCTGCGAAGTAGGATCGACAGCAAGAACCGCGACTTTCTTTCCGAGTGAGGTGAGATGCTTCCCGAAAGCTTCGATGAATGTGCTCTTCCCCACTCCTGGAGTTCCGGAGATGCCGAGACGTTTTGCCTTTCCGGTTTGAGGAAGAAGACTCGTGAGAAGTTCCTGCGAAAGTTTCTGATGATCTGGGTGTGTGCTCTCGACAAGAGTAATCGCGCGGCCAAGAATCGTGCGATCCTGATTCTTGAAACCGTCGAGATAATCCTGAAGAGTGAGCGTTTTCTTCACGCATTCTCCATGAGTTTTTTCATGAGCTCGCGGGCGGCATCAGCAATCACGGTACCTGGACCGAAAATTCCCGCGACACCCATTTTATAGAGTTTGTCGTAATCCTGGGGAGGAATCACGCCACCGACCGTGACGAGAATGTCTTCGCGGCCGAGTTTTTTGAGTTCATTTTTAAGTTCGGGAACGAGAGTGAGGTGACCGGCAGCGAGGGAAGAAACGCCAATCACGTGAACGTCATTTTCCACTGCTTGTTTTGCAGTTTCTTCCGGCGTCTGGAAAAGAGGACCAACGTCAACATCAAAGCCAAGGTCAGCGAACGCAGTGGAAATCACTTTCTGTCCGCGATCGTGTCCATCCTGGCCCATCTTTGCGATGAGAATACGCGGGCGGCGCCCTTCCTCTTTCTGAAACTTCTCCATGAGAGACTGGATTTCTTTCACGTCGTATTTCCCCTCTTTCACTTCCTTCAAGTATACACCCTGAATTGTGCGGATCTCTGCCTGATGTCTGCCGAAAACTTTTTCCATCGCGAGACTCATCTCCCCGACGGTTGCTTTCGCGCGGGCGGCCTCAACCGCAAGAGCAAGAAGATTTCCTTCTCCGCTTTCAGAGGCCCGGGTCATCGCCGCGAGTTTTTCCTGAACGAGTTTCTCATCACGGGAAGCGCGAAGCTCTTTCAGACGCTTGATCTGGGCTTCACGCACTTCCGAGTTTTCCACCTGAAGGATTTTCGGCACATCATCTTTAATACGTTTGTAGAGATTCACCCCGATGATCGGCTGAACGCCGGAATCAATTCTTCCCTGGGTGCGGGCAGCCGCCTCTTCGATCCTCATTTTCGGAATACCCTTGGCAATCGCTGCACTCATGCCGCCGAGAGATTCTATTTCTTCAATGTGGGCCCATGCCTTCAGCGCCAGTTCCTGTGTCAGTGACTCGACGAAATTTGAGCCGCCCCAGGGATCAATCACATCACAGGTATCGGTTTCATTCTGAATAAAGAGCTGAGTATTGCGCGCAATCCGCGCAGAAAATTCACTCGGAAGAGCGAGAGCTTCATCCAGTGAATTGGT
>JBJMLZ010000181.1:0-9178 GCA_045805035.1 Bacteriovoracaceae bacterium | reverse complement strand
GATCCTGTGCTGATCACCATCCGGGCAGGCAAGCGCTTCAGTAATTCCGTTCTCTGTAATTTGCATAAGGGCGATATTGTCTATGATGAAATCATGGGCAAGGAGAGCTCCGGAAAAAAGATGGATAAAGAGTATGCCGAGGCACTGAAGCTCTTTGAAAAAAGAGTGGCAAAGAGATGCGTGAATCGTGAACCTTTGGATTACCGCGGAACAGATGCTTCCACCCGACATCATTACAATGCCATTCGTGACGGGAAAATAGCCGAGATTAATTGTGCGAAAAATGATTTTGCTTGCGTGCGGAAGAATTTTCGAAAGATCCCAATTCGATATGCTGATGACATCGGCAAAGTTGAAGACTTTATGAAAACCTTCGTGAAAAAGTCAAGGCCCGACCAGTGCGATGACTCCTGTGAGGCGCGGCGTCTCGTGAAAACGATCCAGACCTGGATCACTTACTTCAGCACTTTTGACCGGAAGAAACTTGCTTCGACCATGGACTGCGAAAAGTATCCGGAAGGAAAGTATCTGACCCTCACTGAAGACGTTCTTTTTTACCGTGCTCTGAAAGAAATCTTTAATCCTTTTCTGCTGGAACTTGGGAAAATTGACCCCAAAGGATTGAAGGACGAGGGACTCAAGAGCGAGCTTCGCTCGATTGGAAAGGATGTCTCTGATTTCGCGAGTGCGCGCATGCTGAAAGACTCTGTGATCTGCACCATGGTTCCGTGGAATGCCGCCTACGATAAGTACATGCTCCCGTACGAAGACAAGGCCGAGAATAAAAAATTCGAGACGACATTTCTTGAATTCAAAGAAAATATCTGTAAATGATTTCACGCCTCTTATGAGGTTGTGCCTCCATCCGTTCTCACACCAAAAAAAAGTGCCGCCACAAACAATCATCGCAGCAATTTCAATTAACTAGCTGAGACATTTCGATTTGTTGATTTTCCTCTCACGCCAAAATCTGAGGCGTACCATTCCGTGAATCCTGAAACCGATTTTAACAGTGAGATTCAAAATGAGTTTGGATTATCAAAAGCTGAAAGCAAAGCACGAGGAAGAAGGTTCATTCTGGACCTCGTACTCCGACCTGTTCATGGTCCTTTCAGTCGTGTTCCTCCTTCTTTATGTGGTGGCCTCTCTTCGATCTGGAACTTCCAATATCCAGTCGCAGATCGAGCACCAGAAAGTGAAGAGTGAGAACCAGGATCTGAGGAAGCAGATCCAGGCATACAATGCGCTCAAGGATGATTACCTCGAAAAAGAGGCCTCAGCGGATGAGGCCCGCATGTATGAAGAACTGATGTCCAAGCTTTCTCTCCTTCAGGAAGAAGCGAAAGAGGAGAAACGCCAACTTGAGGCGCAGGCAAATGAGAACGAATCGAAGGCCCGCGCCCTCAACCAGTACCAGCAGATGGTGAGAAACATCGTGAACACCAATCTGCTTTCTAATAAGAAGATCAAGTTCAGAAACGAGGTCATCAAGGAGAAGAACGAAGACATCTCCGAGAAAAAGCAGATCATTGCTGAGAACAATCAGAAGATTTCTGAGCAAGATCGTGAGATCCGCGAGAAACAACAAATTCTCGAACAGCGGAAACAAGAGGTGGCCAGACTTCAGGACGAAGTTCAGCAAAAAACTGAAAGCCTGAATGAAACTCAGGCGAAGATCCAGAATCTGAATTCTAATCTGTCTGAGAAAATTAAAGAGCTGAAGGAAACAGCTCAGAAGGCGAATACTTCACAGACAGTGCTGAATCGCCAGATCGCGATGATGAAACTGGATAATGCGAAAAAGATTTCTCAACTTCAGAACGCAACTCAGGACATGAAGGAAGAGTTAGCTCAGGCGCAAGCCGAGCATGAGGCCAAGATGGCCCAGATGAAATCTGATTTTAATAACAAGATGAACGCAGAACGCGAACAGCTTGAGAATCAGCTCGGAGCTGAGAAGGCCACCGCGGCGGAAAAGGCCAAGGCACTTGCGGAGTTCAAGGAGAAGATGGCAGGCGAAAAAGCTCAACTGGATAACCAGCTCGCTCAACTCAAGGATGAAGTGGGGAAAGCAAAAGGCGAAGCGGAAGCCGCGAAGAATTCTCTCGCAGACGCCAAGAAAGAACATGGAAGGTATCTCGCGGCGATCGACAAGCTCCAGAAGGACAAGGATGGTCTGTCTGGTGACTTGAAACGCGCGGAAGAAATTCTTGGCCAGAAGAAGAAGCTCGCCAAAAAAATTGCTGACCAGCTCGCCAAGAACGGAATCAAGGCGGGGGTGGACGGCAAGAATGGTGACGTGACTATTCAGTTCGGAGAGTACTTCGATACCGGTCGCGCGGATCTCAAACAGAATATGAAGGAAATCCTTCGTAAGTTCGTTCCGACTTATTCCAAGGCCCTCTTAGAAGATGAAAAAGTAGCAAAAGAAATTTCGTCGGTAGAAATCGTCGGGTTCTCTTCTCCAACTTATAAAGGGAAGTACGTGGACCCGCAGTCACTTTCCGACCAGGACAAAACGGCGGTCGCTTACAACCTCGACCTGTCTTATAACCGCGCCAAGTCCATCTTCAATTACATGTTTGATAAGAAGGAGATGAGCTACTCCTACCAGAAAGATCTTCTCCCGCTCGTGAAAGTGACCGGCCGATCCTTTCTCGCTGAGGAAGTGAAGGGCCGCGATATTGCCTCGGGAATTTCACATAAAGAATATTGTAAGACATATGATTGCGAAAAATCTCAGAAAGTAATCATTCGCTTCAACTTAAAGGACTAAGGGGAATTGTATGAGCCAGGACTTTGTTCAGGGAATTGTAGATGGAGTGGTGATCTTTGCCACCGATCTTCTCATGCCGATGATGGCGCTGTTTTTCGTGTTATCCGCTACCCTTCGCTTTCTTATCTATTACACCGTGAAACGCGAAGACTGGTTCTCGAAGGAATTCAGTAAGCGCGTGAAGAAATTCATGGAAGCGCGGGATGAGCAAGCAGAGCAATCGTTTTATGTTATTTGTAAGCGTCTGCTGGAAATCACTTACTATGAAGTCTTCGAGATTCGTTCGATTCTCAAAAGAAGAAATCCGGACGCGATCATGACAGTGACTGACCGTGTGTTCCTGGTCCAGCAGGGATCGGCCCGCATGGTGAACGATATTTTGAAACAAGTGAAGTATCAGAAGTGGGGGGAAAGACCGAAGTTCCTGGAGATCTCCAATACTGTGCTTAGAAATAATCCGTGCTTCAATAAAGTTTTCGGGATCATTCCGGTTTCAACCTTTAATGATTTTTTAAATTCTGTTCCGGGCCTCTTCATCGTAGGTGGTATTTTCGGTACCTTCCTCGGGATCATGAAGGCCCTCCCTGAACTTGGTGGGATGAATCTCCAGGACGTGGAAGGCTCTAAGATCATCATGGATAACTTCCTCCTGAAAATTTCCTTCTCGATGTCGACCTCAATCATCGGGATCATTCTTTCCGTCAGCATGCAGCTTATGAATACATTCTTTAGCTGCGAGAAAGTCTACATGAACACCGTCGAAAGAATGGAAAACGAATTTGATACTCTCTGGAACATGTCTTCGAATAATCGCCTCCCTGCTGAGATCACAAGCTTTGAAGCCGATCGCGATCCGATTGAGGCCTTGTCGGAAGATCTCATCGCCAAAGAACTCAATGTAGAAATTGGTTTCGTGCAGATTGTTCGTCCCATCAGTCGCTGGTGGGGACGCTTTGGCCGCCAGCCAGTGTCTGCAGCCGTGGCCAGTGAGGCCCTTCATGTGAAGAAAGATAACGATAGAGATGCAGCTTAAAAGGTTGTTGAGGAGGAGCACGTGTCTTCACTGATCATAAAAATTTCTATCGACGGAGAGGCGCGCGAGTACCTCTTCGGGACAATGGGGCCTATTCTCATCGGATCCGATGAAAAGTGCCACCTGCATCTTCCGGACGTGGAAGGGAAGCTCCTTGAAGTGAAGATTTCCGGAGGGAACATCTTCATTAAAGATCTCGGAAGCGAGCATCAGATGTTCCTCAATTCCCGGATTCTCCCGGAGCGGGAGGAAGTTCGTTATCACGAAGGACAAGCGATCACGATTGAAGAATCACGGTATCAAATTTCTATCTCGCGGGGAGAGTCACAGCACGAGGATCCACCTCCGTTCTTTGAGAATGAGTTCAAGGAACGCCTGGATAAGATGAATTTCAAAATCAAAGAAAAGGAAACCGAACTTAAAACCCTCGCGCATGAGGAAGGAAAGAAGCGCCACGATCTGGATGAGTTATTGAAGTCGTTTCAGAAAGAATCCCAGCAGAAAGGAAAGCTTTCTGCGGAAGTGGAGGGACTGCGGTCCCAGAAAGACATTCTCTCCGAAGACCTTCGCCAGAATCACCAGAAGTTTCAGGACGAGGAAGGCAAAGTTCGCGACCTGCGCGATTACGTAAAACGCCTGGAAAACGATGAAAGACAATTAAAAGACAATATCGTTGCCCAAAATCTTGTCCTGAGAAATCTGCGGGACGAACGCGACTCTCGCATGAAAGAGATCGAGGGCCAGCGGAATAAACTCTCAGGCCTTGAACTCGAAGCGAGAAAACGCGAGGAAGAACTCTTAGAACTCGCCAAAGAATTCGAAGACCAGGAAAAAGAAATCAGCGAGGAAACCTCACGGGTAGAATCGATTCTTCAGCGAAATCAAAGTGCGGTTCAGGAAACCGGCCGCATCCGTGAGCACATGGCCCAGGTCCTGAAGGAAAAAACACTGCTTGATCATGAGGTCCAGGGGCTTCAGGAAGAAATCACCTTCCTTGAGGCACAGAGAAAAGAATCTCAGGTAAAGCTCGCGGAGACGAAGGCCAATATTGATTCGCTTTCCAGCGAGAAGAACAAGCTCGCGGAAGCGATTGAACGAAATAAGGACCAGGAGGCGCATCTTAAGAATCTCAATGCCGAGCTTCGGATTGAGATGATGAAAGCGGAAGAAAAGCTTTCCTCCAAGAAAGGCCAGCTCAATAAGGTCGAATACGAAGCGCAGGACGCCCACCGGAAACTTTCCACCCTCCAGTTTGAAGTCGAGCGCACGGAAATGCGCCTGAAAGAATTGAGTGGGGAGGAAAAAGTCCTCGATCTCAAGATCAAAACGATTCAGGCAGATCTGGATACCGTTTCCAGGAAAGCGCAGGAAGAGAAACGCACGCTCCAGGAAAAATACCTCGAGGAAAAAGGGAAACTCGATACTGAACTTCATAAAGTTCGCGCGGCGATCGAAGAAGGCACTCAGATTGTGGGAGTAAAAGAAGCCGAACGCGCCAGGCTCACCGGAATTCTCGAAGAAGTGTCGGGAAAATACCGCTCGCTACAGAAAGAGAAATCTGTTCTGGAAGGACAGGTTTCTGAATTCCATGTTCAGAAGACGGCCCTTCAGGACGAGTTCAAGAGCATGAATGATGAAATCATCCGTTTAAATCACGATAAAGACCGCGCTCAGCGCGAGCTCTCTTCGCTCTCTATTCGCCTCCTTGATACGGAGACCGAGATCAAGGAGAAGATGGAAGAAGCAAAACTTGAGATGGAAAATTTCAAGAACCAGGAACGAAACCGCATCATCGCAGAAAAAAACGTGACTCTGGCGGAAGTGGAGTCCTTTAAACAGAAATCGCTTGCGGAGGTGGAATCTGAGTACCGGAAGAAAGAAGAAAAACTCCACATCATGAAAGTGGATGTCCACGCAGAGGCGGAAAAAATCCTGCGTGAGGCCCGGACCCAGGAAGCGACCATTATCCGCGAAGCCTCTAATCGCCTCAATACCGCGACGGAAGCCGCGGAAGAAAGAGAGCGGGAAGCACATAAGAGAGTGAAGGATGCGCAGGACTATCTCAAAGGGAAAGAGAAAGAAGCGGAAACCATTCTCAATAAGGCGCGGATTGATTCCCGCGAGCTCATCCGGAAAACTGAGCTCGATCTCCAGCAGGAACTGAATACCGGCAAGAAAAAAGTAAAAGGCTTCCTCACGATGAAGCGTGAGAAAGCAGAGGCCCATATCGCTAAGCTCGATCAGGAACACGAATCGAATCTGAAGAAGATTGAAAATGCCGCCCAGGAAAAACTCGAGGACCTCAAGCGCCGGGAACTGAAGAAAGTCTCGAAGCTTCGTGAAGAGGAGATTTCAAAATTTCACGGCATGAAAGAAAACATGCTGAAGGATCTTGAAGCCGAAAAAGTCAGAACTCTGAAAGAGATCAACGAACTTCGCCAGATGCAGGAAAAAGAACTCGAGGAGAAGAAAAGATACATGCTCGAACACATTAATCAGTCGAAGTTCCGTCACCAACAAAATTGGGAAGAAGATCTGAAAAAAGAAAAAGAATCTTTTGAAAGAACCAAACGCGAACGTGTGGCGAACGCCACTCGAGCGCTTATGAACTTGCTGGAAAGCGATCTCGATCAGGTCAAGCAGGAAGACCAGCTCTGGAGAAAGCGCATCAGCGAAACACTGGAGGCTGCCATCAATGGAGTTCAGCTGGAAAAGCAGAAGGAAGTTGAGCAGATTCTTGATATGAATCCGGAAAATAAAAAGAAAATTATTCCTGTCATCAGAAAGTACGCCCTTCGCTTTGGCGTCCCTGCCGCAGTCGCGACAGTTGTCATGGCCGACGTCGGAAACTTTCGCACGTATATGGTGAATGAAGTGGGCGAAATGCTGAAGCAGAAAGAATCTGCCGCCAATCTCTACGCCGACAAACAAAAGCAGGAGTGGAGAGAAAAGAACACTTTTAATCCCGTGACCACGATTGGCTACAAAGATAATTACACAGACAACATCATTTACACGACTGACTTTGAGAAAGTTTACGGCATGGAAGACTTTCAGAATGAGTGGATCCTCAAAGTGCATGACTTCATCGTAAAAGACCTCGAACTTTCAGAAGACATTGCGATTAACTTCATTTCCTCAGAGGGAACTCTCATCACTGAGCTCGCAAACCTCAGAAAAGATCTCCATCCGAAGATCCTCGATCAGGGAATCAGAAAAATGCGCGACTACGAAACCAATCAGCTGGCATGGCTCGTCGAGAAAATTCCGGATGAGTCTAAGCGCGAAAAATTCTCAAGCTTCCGTAGAGAGTATTTCGATAAATACTACGGAGAGAAGTTTCTCCCTGGGCGCAGTATGGCAGGGCAGCCTTAAGCGTAATCACCTGAGGGAACTCCTGTGATACGACTTCTCCACTTTTTCTAGTGGAGGCCCGCATGAAGTACCTGATTTTTGTTTTTGTTTTTCTTTCTTCCTTCGCCCATGCCGGAGTAAGAGAACTATTCCTTCCGACACTTAATTGCGGACAGCAAGAATTCCAGGACGTCACGGTGACATTTGATGATACACCGGACACCCGGAAAGACCTGACTGTGGGAAAGCTCTGCGAGAAGCTCGCGCTGAAACTATTGAGACGCCCGCAGATGGAACAATTTACTCGTTTCATTGCCGATGAAATGGCCCCTAAGCGCCTTGATCCCTACATGCCAAGAGCAAATGATTTCTTTCGTCTCGTTCTTTTTAAAGGCGATATTGTCCGGAAAAAAGATTTTGATTTCACCGAAGATAAGCTCGATGAAATCCTCCAACGTCTGGACAATAAGATTCGCCTGAAAGTCTCCACCTTTGAGCCTAACGAAAAGCAGATGGTGACTCTGGCCTTTCACAAAGGCGGAACCGCCTACTTTAATGAGCTGAAGCTGGAACGGAATGAGTGCCAGCTCATCAACACGCTCGTGCACGAATACATGCATTTTGTAGGATATTCTCACGGGGACAATAGTCCGGTAGGGAAGGAAAACTCTGTGCCCTATTACTTTGGTAATAGAGCACAGGAATTATGTGAAGCGGGAGTAATTTAGAATTAGAGATATTTTACAGCGAGACGGGCAACGAGGTAACCAACCGCATACGGAACTGAGTACGGACGGCTGGGAGTGCTGTTGTAAGCATGAACAAAGCCAAGCTTATGAAGCCACTCATGAACCATGTTGGTCGTCACTTTATAGCCCGGATTCATGTCGAGGAACTTCGAATTCATATTGATCCCGAGTTCGCCTGGAGTAGTGTAGCCAACGACAATGTTGTTCGCCTTATACACTGACATGGAAAGATCCATCTCATTATCGATTCCCGGAGAGAGGGCCTCAGAACCTTCGATGATCTTCTTATAGATTTGAGCGTTCGAGAGACCTCCATTATCCACGAATTGTTTTTTTCCGTTATAAGAGAAGTTCAGGATCGCATCCTTGAACTCTTCAGAGGCAAAAACTTTTTTGATCAATTCACCAGCAACATGAATTTTATCGGCTTCTGATCCATTAAAAGACCCATCCATTTTCAAATTCATATTAAAGTTGAGGGCCGCTTGCGGAACCACACCTGATTCGATTTCCTGCATCGTAACCGCGTCGCCTTTTGAGCCACTGTTTCCACCGCCGGACTTTCCACACGAAACGAGCATTAAAAAAGCAAATAGGACTGATAACGTTTTCAACATGCATAACCTCTTCGGTTTTAGTGGGTCTTTCACTTCCGTGTCTGACCTTGAGTTAAACTTAAGATGTGACGCCATAATCGTTAGCAGGTATTCGATCGACAAGGGGAAGTTTGGGACAGCACTTCTCGAGTGAAGAGTTCGGGTCAGTGAATTTGGGGAAGATGACCTCAATCAAAAAAACTCTGATCGGTTTAAGAACTTACAAATGACTGAGAATGCATAAGCGTTGGGTAAGACCGAGTAGCGTACTCTGGTTTAATTTTCCCCAAGAAAATTTCCGGAAACACCGATGAGAGATTGAAGGATCACTATGAATTACGGTGACTATCTCACAACTACCATGATGAAAGGCGGAGCGAAGATCGTTCCGGTTGTTGTGTCTATTGTGGTCGGCTACTTTCTATTCATCAAACTTCCATTCTGGTTTTTCCGCAGAACTTTAAAAGACGTCAGACAAGCTGATTTCAATCCCGACCTTCCTAAGTTTCCGGAAGAGCCGAAGGTGATGAAGCTTGAAGAGAAAATCAAAAAAGATGCGGAAGAGTTGAAGAAAGAAAAACAGAAGTTTCAACAGCAGACCAAAAAAGAAGAACCGAAAAAAGAAGAGCCTAAGAAAGAACAGAAGAAAGAAGAACAAAAGAGAGAGCCT
>JBJMLZ010000180.1:0-6086 GCA_045805035.1 Bacteriovoracaceae bacterium | reverse complement strand
CGCCGCATGCTTGAGAAGAAAAAAGAAAGAGTCTCCGAGACTTCCAAAGAGGTCAAGCAACGCGAAGAATACGACAATGATGATGACGACGAAGATGATGAAGAAGATGACGACGACGAAAGGATTCGCTATTAGGATGCGAGCACTCCTGTGCCTCATCTTCGTGCTTTTTAGTTTTCTCACCTTCGCGGAGGAAGATCGTCTTGAGGACATTCCCATGGCCCAGGACGATCGCGACAGTGAGATCGTCCTCAAGCACATGATCAAAGAGGCCCATTGGCTCGATCAGATTAAAATCAGAGTCAATTACGGCGTGGTGTACATCTCCGGCACCTACATGGATATGAATCACATTGACTGGCTGGTGAAGACTTCGGAAAAACTTCCGACCACTCTTGCGGTCGTGAATAACGCCAAACTCGTAACACCGCCGGTGACAGACCTCGGGCCTTACTATCATGAGTGGCAGGACCTCTGGGGAAAAGTGAAGAAAAATTCGCCGCGAATCCTCGTGGGACTTTTTCTCATCGGATTTTTTATTGTCCTCGGAAGATGGCTCCAGAAAGGCTTTCACACTCTGTGGGAAAAGAGGATCAGTAATCCTTTTCTTGCTTCAACCATCTCCAAGCTCGCTTTCATTCCAGTCTGGATCGTATTCTTTTACATTACTCTCCAGATTCTTGGGCTGCAGAATCTTGCGACCACCATCATCGGTGGTACCGGCGTGGCGGGGATCCTCTTTGGTCTCGCCTTTCGCGGGATTGCGGAAAATTATCTCTCCGGTTTTCTTCTTGCCATGCGCTCGCCTTTCACTCAGGGCGATCACATCAAGGTGAATGACTTTCAGGGAATCGTGCAGAATCTCAACATGCGCGGAACCACGATCGTTGATCTTGACGGGAATCTCGTGCTCATTCCCA
The DNA here is from genome assembly GCA_045805035.1 of Bacteriovoracaceae bacterium. Lineage (GTDB taxonomy): Bacteria > Bdellovibrionota > Bacteriovoracia > Bacteriovoracales > Bacteriovoracaceae > Peredibacter. The sequence goes on along the minus strand of JBJMLZ010000180.1, from coordinate 5,166 downwards.
ACACCACCGTTATTCAGTCTGTGGTGCAAAACTTCAGTGCCAACTCCGACAAGCGAACATCCTTCACGATTGACGTTGACATGAAAGATTCTTTCCGCAGTATTCAGCAGAATATTCATCAGGTGCTTGAAGGAATCAGAGACATCAAGAATGAACCCCGACCACTCGTGGTGATTGATCAGCTGCTTCCTGAAAACAAAATGAAGATCAAGATCACGTTCTGGTTCAATGCCCAGTCATCGTCAGAAGCAACCCTGCGTTCGAATGCCATTTCCCGCATCAAGGATGCGCTTCTCGGAAAACGAAATGTTGACCATGAAGGAACGAATGGTGAAGAAGATTCTCACGAGGAAGAACTGAAGAAGGTCGCGCAGACGACTTCTCTTCCCTTGAATAGCGGGCCGAATCTTTTAAAGCAGTGATTATTTCCAGGTCGGAACGCGCACCATGAGCTTTTTCTTGTAGCCCTTGCTCTCGGCGAGCTTCACGAGTTCATCATAGATTTCCGGTTTCATTTCTTCCTGGCGGGAAATAATCCAGAAGTGCTTGTGAGTCGGGTGACCAAGAATAGCGTACTGATAGTCATTATCAAGGCCGATGATCCAGATCGAGCCGCCGAACATTCCCCAGTTCTGAAAGACGGGAACGTAACTTGCCTTGAGTTCGGCGTTGGTTTTTTTATTCGTCACTTCAGCGACGCCATGGGCATCTTCTTTCTTGCCGGTAAATTTATCGCGGCATTCATGCATCAGATCCACTTTATCTTTCTTAGCAGTGAGATGAATTCTCGCCGCCGCACAATCTTTCTGAGCCGGAGTTTCATAGCGCGCGATCTCGTACCAGTTGCCATTCATGCGCTCGAGATCGACATGCTCGACCGTAGGCTGGCCTTTCTCTTTGGTGCTGGAGCAGGAGATGCAGACAATCAGTATTGCGAGAATAATTTTCATACAAAAAGCGTAATGGCCTTCATACTATATGTCTATGGACAAAGAATTCTGGGAACATGCGTGGGAAGAAGGAAGAACGGGGTTTCATCAATCTAAGTTTAACGACAAACTCCTGACTTATTTTCCCGAGCTTTTATCGCAAGAAAATCAGAAGGTCCTGGTTCCCCTGTGCGGGAAATCAAAGGACATGCTGTGGCTCGCTCAAAAGGGCCTTGAGGTGAGAGGCATTGAGCTCTACGAAGACGCGGTGAAGGCGTTTTTCACGGAAAACAAACTTCCTTCACCGGAGGTTTGCCGAGATAACGATTTCGTGACGTATTCCCAGGGAAAAATCCGGATCAGTTCCGGGGATTTTTTTAAGTTTCATGAAACTGCCACGTACGATTTGATTTACGATCGCGCCGCACTTGTGGCGCTTCCTCCGGAAATGCGCAAGGACTACGTCACTGTCCTTCGCCGGGCGCTGAAACCTAACGGAAAGTATCTCCTCCTTACTTACGAGTATGATGAATCAGAACTCCAGGGACCTCCTTTCAGTATTCCGGAAGGAGAAGTCCGCAAGCTCTATGAGAACAATTTCTCGATAAAAAAACTTGAAAGTCAGCGTCCGAACCAGGAAAGTGCGCGTTTTGATCCTGTGACTTCACTCAAACAGACCGTCTATATTCTGACACTATCCAAGTCCTAGGACCGGACGATACACTCCTCTCATGTATAGTCTTCGTCCTTATCAGAAAGAAGCGGTGGCAAGCACCATCGCCTATTTCAAGCGTCGCCGCGATCCCGCGGTGATTGTCCTTCCTACCGGAGCAGGTAAGAGTCTGGTGATCGCGGAACTCGCGCGGATTGCTCGCGGAAGAGTTCTCGTTCTTGCGCACGTGAAGGAACTCGTCGAACAGAATCACGCCAAATACACGAGCTACGATCTTGAGGCAGGAATTTTTTCCGCAAGCCTCGGGAAAAAAGATTTTGATCAGAAAGCGATCTTCGGTTCCGTGCAGTCTGTGGCACGGGCCCCCGATGATTTCTTCACCGACTTCTCGCTTCTTGTGATCGATGAGTGCCATCGCGTTTCCGAAGAAGGATCGACGCAGTATCAGGAAGTGATCTCGCGTCTGCGGAAAAACAATCCGGATCTTTGTGTCCTCGGTCTCACTGCCACTCCTTATCGCCTGGGTCTGGGATGGATTTATGAACTCGCTGTGAACGGCGAAGTGAAGTCAGAGGAGCCGCGCTTCTTTAAGGAATGTGTTTTCGAACTTCCTCTTTCGTACATGATCAGGAATAAATTCCTCACTTCACCCGTGAAGGTGGACATCCCGGTTACCTGCTATGATTTTTCCGAACTCACCGAGAAAGGAAGAATGTACACCATGGCAGAGGTGGAAGAACTCTTGAAAGGTCAGAAGAAGCTCACTCCCCTCATCGTGAAAAATATCGTCGACATCACTGAGCGCTTTCATAGAAAGGGCGTGATGATTTTCAGCTCGACGGTGAAGCACGCGGAAGAAATTCTTTCTTATCTTCCGGAAAATGAAGCGCGCCTCGTGGTTGGGGACACGACGATCACTGAGCGCGATGAGATCGTGGAAGACTTCAAGGAAAAGAAATTCAAATATCTCGTGAACGTTTCCGTTCTCACCACGGGCTTCGATGCTCCACACGTGGATGTCGTGGCGATTCTTCGCCCGACCGAATCCAATGGGCTTTACCAGCAGATCATCGGACGCGGGCTTCGCCTTGATCCGGGGAAAACGGATTGCTTCATCCTCGATTACACCGGCATGGGCCACGACATTTACACGCCGGAGATCGCCGACAAAAAACCGCACAAGGAATCCGTGCCGGTGAATGTTGCGTGTCCGGAGTGTGATTTCACCAACACCTTCTGGGGCATCGTCGACTTTGAAGGTGAAGTGATCGAGCACTTCGGACGAAAGTGCCGGATGAGTGGATGTGAATACCGCTTCCGTTTTAAGCTCTGTCACTCCTGCGGGAGTGAAAACGATGTGACGGCGAAAGCGTGCGTGAAATGTGATGCCACTCTTGTGGACGCCGATTCCAAACTCAAGCAGGCCAAGCTTTCAAAAAACGCCCACGTCATGACACCGGATAAAATCACTTTCGAAGAGCGCCTGGATAAGAACTCCAACGCCTATCTTGAAATCCGTTACTATGATGCCGACGCGAAATATTTATCTGAGGCCCATTTTTTCACCAGTCTCTCCGCGATGAAGAAATTTCAGATCAATTTTCTGCGCTCGCACCTCAAGCGCCCTGAACTCACGAATGAATTCCAGAGTCCCCAGGACGTGATCAAGTACCAGAAGCTACTGCGCCTCCCTTCGTTTGTGATTGCGAGGAAGCAGGAAAAATTCTGGAAGATCACTGAAAAAGTTTTTGCGGAAGAGTTTTAGTCGACAGTGAGAGGCTTCGGAAGTTTCACCACAAACGTGGAACCTTTTCCGGGTTCACTCTCAAGATATATAATCCCTTCGTGGGCCTGAATAATCTGCTTCACGATAAAGAGGCCCAGTCCGAGTCCTTCACCCGCGAGCTTATTTCCTCTGTAATACTGCTCAAAGATTTTCTGATGCTCCGGCATCGGAACTCCGGGGCCTTCATCTTTCACCGTCAGGACATAGCGCCCGTATTCCTCGAAGAGCTTCACCTTCACCGGTTTCCCGTTTCCGTATTTAAAGGCGTTAGTAAGAAGGTTACTCACGACCTGCTCGATCCTTGCCACGTCCATACTGCAGGGAAAATCTCCCGCACTCACTTCCAGTTCGGGTGAAGGCATGCCCAGACTCTGAAAGAGCGGTGCAAATCTCTCCACGGTTTCTTCGACGACCATTTTCAGGCAACAATTGTTGAAACTCAAAGCAAGACGGCCGTCACGAATCCGCGACGCATCCAGCATGTCATCCACCAGTCGCTTAATCCGCGAGATCTGCATGTCCGTTTGCAGGAAGAATCGGGTGAGGCGCTCCACCGAAATGCCCTTATCCTGCATCCGCGACATCATCTGCGTGTGAAGCTTCAGTGACGTCAGTGGAGTGTTGAGTTCGTGAGAGGCAATGGAAAGAAAGCGGTCGCGTGCCTGAATGGCATCCTGTAAATCATTTTCGAGGCGCTTGGAGTGAGTGATGTTGTGAGAGATGATGCCGATGCCGGGGAAGAGCGGATAAGCGTAGATACTGTACCACTCGTTGAAAGGTTTGTAGTGGCCTTCAAAATGTTGAGGCTCACCCAGCATCGCGAGCGTATAGTGCTGATGAAAAACGGAATCGCGAAGTCCTTCCCAGATTTCAAAGATATTTCGACCGATGAGATCCGTCCCACCCATTGTCTGGTGAGCGTCTTTCAGGAACGCGGGATTGGCGTATTCCAGGATCCAGTCTTCGCTAACTGCCATGAAGGCGACGGGAGAATTATCCTGGAACTTCCGGAACTTTTTACTCTCATCATCATACATACTTCAACGATACATGGCTTTAGACAGCACTCACCTTAATTTTCTGTGAGCGAACTTAAGAATGAACTTCTTCTCAAGGTGCGAAGGAATTTTGTCTGCTATCTGCACGAGCACGATGGGTCGCTCGCAATAAGATGGCTAAGTATAAAAACGCAGTCCGTGCAAGGCCGCCTCTCGAACTTTTTAGGAAAGACAGTGCTTGATAAACTCCGCTCGAATGGCCGATGAATTGCAACTCCTCAAAATAAACAACGTGTCGAAAGACACAAGGAGCATGTATGAAAAAGATAATTGCCATGATGGCCCTCGGCACATTTCTTGTTTCTGGTTCATTTGCCGCAACAATGGATAATACGACCCAATCAGACCAGCTCTCTGACGCTCAGGTCTCGAAGATTCTTACCACAACCAATGACGGGGAAATTCTCCTTGCTCAATACGTTGTGGCCCACTCCAAAAATGCTCGGGTAAAGGCCTTTGCTCAGCACATGATTGACGACCATACGATGAACAATTCAATGAATAGAAAAGTGGCGTCGAAAGAAAATATTCAAGCCGAGGAAAGTCAGAAGAGTGAAGAATTGCTTCAGAAAGAACAGATGACTCAGAAGAAGCTCATGAGTCTTAAAGGAAGCGAGCTTGATCGCGCTTACATGGATGATCAGATCAAGACTCACCAGATGGTGCTGAATGATCTCAATACAGATCTTCTCGCAGCTACAAAAGATGCACAACTCAAGG
>JBJMLZ010000179.1:0-13168 GCA_045805035.1 Bacteriovoracaceae bacterium | reverse complement strand
TGGGAAGGAATTGTGGCGAAGATCCCGCAGGACATGACGAGCACCTGGAGATATCTCGGAAGTGAAGGCTCCAACACCATGGGTGTGAACTGGTGGCAGATGTGCCTCGGTCTTGGTTTTGTTCTCTCGTTCGGTTACTGGTGTACGGACTTCCTGGTCGTTCAGCGGGCGATGATTGCGCGAAACATGTCCGCCGCTCAAAGAACTCCGCTCATCGCGGCTTTCCCGAAAATGCTTCTTCCGTTCGTTGTGATTTTTCCGGGCCTCATCGCTCTTTCTCTTCATAAATCCGGAGGTGCCTTCCAGCTTCCGACAAAACCCGATGGAAGAATCGATTACGATCTGACACTCCCGATGATGCTCATGAATTACTATCCGAATGGCATGCTTGGGGTGGGCCTCACTGCTCTCATTGCTTCATTCATGTCCGGCATGGCCGGAAACGTGACTGCGTTCAACGCCGTCTGGACTTACGATATCTATCAGGCACACATCAAGAAAGAGGCGCCGGATTCGCATTACCTCTGGGTGGGGAAAGTCACCACGATCACCGGAATCATTCTTTCGATTGCGACGGCGTATCTGGCGAGTCAGTTTAACAACATCATGGATTTTCTCCAGCTCGTGTTTGGGTTTGTGAATGCACCTTTGTTTGCGACCTTCATGCTCGGTATGTTCTGGAAAAGAACCACTGCTAATGGTGCATTCTGGGGACTTGTTTCAGGTACTGCCGCGGCTGCCATCACTCACGGCATGACCGTGGCGGAAGGGAAGGGCGGATGGATCACCAACGCGCACACGTTCTCTTCGGGCATGGGACACGCCTTCTTCATCGCAATCATCGCGTGGGTGGTTTGCTTTGTTCTCACTGCGGGAATTTCGATGGTGACCACACCAAGACCAGACAGTGAACTGAAAGGTCTCGTGTATTCGCTTACAGAAAAACCAAAACCGGAAGGGACGAGCTGGTATCACCGTCCGGGAATTCTTGCGATCATCGTTCTTGTTGCTACAATCGCTCTTAACTTTATTTACCTGTAGGACCATATGCTTCAGAAACTGAACGATCTTCTTTTTGTTATTGGTCTCTTTCTCACGATCATCGGGCTCATCGTCTTTTTCACCGGTATTGTTTCTCAGAACGATCTGGTTCAGGGAATCCGCGTGAATCTCTTCGGCGGCGGGATGATGTCGGTGATCGGCTTCGGCATGGTCGCACGGAGCTTTGTGAAAGCGTGAAAGTGCTTTTCCTTTTGCTTTTGAGCGTTCCTGCCTTTGCGTGCAAAATGAATCCGAAAGACGCAAAGAAGAGTGCTCAAGTGGCGGCAATGAATGTCGTGAAAAAAAAGACGAGCGCCAAACACCTTAAAGTGATGCCAGCGAATGGCCACTGGCTTGTGAGAACAACCAAACCTTCGTGCATTGAATTCAAAGTGAAGACTGAGCGTTCTCCCGATTGCCGGATTACTGCGGAAGTTGTTTCAGAAAAACCCTGTCACTAATTATACCATTCTTTAATTTCCCTGCCTGCTTCTTCCATCGCGCTTTCATCGTGAAGAAAATTTCCTACCTGAGTACGGACTTTTTCAACCTGATCCCATTCGGCCTGCGAAGCGATGGAGCGATATTTGTCCCGAAGGTCACCATCAGCATAACTAAGCGGGACAACGACATCTTTGTATTTGGCGAGAGCACCATGGATGATTGCTACTCTTTCTTTATCGGGTTTCCCTCGTGAGCCACGGATCGTTTCATTCTTTTCTGTTTTCGCTTTGATCAGTTTATCAAAGATCACGCGCGCTTCGGCGGAGTAACCGCTTTGGGCCTTGAGAGGAAGAGAGAAGAGAAAGATAAGCGATAGGAAAATTGTTTTCATGTCCCCATGATAGAGGACAATGGGAAGCACACAAAATGGCGCGAGTTAGGAAGAAATCCTAGCCACAAAAATTGGTCAAACGAGGACGGTCGCCTTGTGCTTAGTTTTTTTCTCGTATGTTTCTGCCACTTTAGCGGAGACCTTTTTGCCTTCGCCTTTTTTGGTGATCGCCACAATAGAACCACCGAACCCGCCTCCGGTAAGGCGTGCTCCGAAGCACTCCGAATGAGTCATGCAAAGCTCAACGAGAAGATCGATCTCCGGAATGGACACTTCGTAGTCATCTCTCATCGAGCGATGTGATTCAAGAAAGAGTTTGCCGAGGACAGGAAGATTTTTTTCTTTGATCGCTTTCACTGCCTGATGAACGCGTTCATTTTCAGTGACCACGTGACGGGCACGGCGATTCAAAGGATCGGGAAGATTTTTACTCGCAAGCTCAGTGACACTGATATCGCGGAGCTGGTGAATGCCGATGATCTTGCAGGCCTCTTCACACTGGGCACGGCGCTGGTTATAGCCGCCGTCGTGAGCAGAAAGCTGGTGAGAAAGTCCGGAGTTGATCACCACGAGATCCATCTGATCAAGCGGCAGCTCGACACGCTCAAAAGTTAGTTCTTTGGTATCCAGGAAAATGGCCTCGCCGGATTTGGCGAGACTGACCGCCATCTGGTCCATGATTCCTACACGCGCACCGACGAATTCATTTTCAATCCGCTGGCCAAGAAGAGCGAGTTCTATATCTGTGACCTTCACGTCGAAAGTGTGGCGAAGGGCCTTGAGGAATGAAATTTCCAGCGCGGCACTGGAAGAAAGTCCGGAACCTTCAGGCATGGTGGAGTTAATCGTAACTTCCATCCCGCCGAGTTTGCCTTTCTCAGAAAGAAGTTTCGTTGCGCCCTGAAGATAATCGATCCACGTGCCGGTGTGTTTCTCTTTACCGAGTTCATACGTTTCTTCGCGGCTACCGGAACTCTTGATGTGAACTTTGTTTGTTCCTGTCTTCATCACGCTGACTTCGGTGTATTGAGGAATGGCGGTAGGAAGAACCCATCCTCCGTTGTAATCGGTGTGCTCACCGATGAGGTTCACGCGGCCATTGGCCTTCTCACGAACGATGTCGCTCATACAAATTTCTCCACAGTCACGTCTTTCAGTTCTTTTGCTTTTTCTTCAGGGAAGGAATCATTAATGAAGGTGCCTGCACCGAGTTCAGTGCCGGCAAGGAACTTCAGCTTGTCTTTCGTGCGATACGGAGGCGTAAGTTGAAGATACAAATGCGCATACGGATAATCATCTCCATCCACCGGCGCCTGGAAGAGAGTCATGAGATAAGGGAATGGTCTCTGCCAAAGGCCATCGTATTTCAGAAGAAGAGTTTTCAGGACAAAGGCCATGTCCTTCATCGTCTTCGGATCCATCGCGTGGAGATGTTGATAGGCCTTCTTCGGCGCAATCCACGTCTCATAGGTGTAGCGTGCAAACGCAGGAAGAAAGGCAACGACGGTATCGGTCTCTACAATAATTCTTCGACCGTCTTTTAATTCATCAGCGATGACTTCTTCGAGGAGCTTTCCTTTCGGATGTGCCTTCATGCTTTCGAGCACACGCTCCTGAACCGGCGGAATGAATGAGTAAGCATAAATCTGCCCGTGCGGATGATGGAGAGTCACACCCATCTCGACACCTTTGTTTTCAAACGGCATCACGAAATGAATGTCCTCGCGCTTGGCGAGTTCCACCGTGCGATCTGCCCATACTTTCAGAACAAGCTCCACGCGCTCAAGCGGCATGTGTCCAAGTGCGGTGTCCGGATCCTGCGTGAACACGACAACTTCACAAACTCCTTTGGCAGGGGCCGTCTTTACGTAGAGATCTGGTTTTTCTGTCGTCGTTTCGTTGAGGGATGGAAAAAGATTTTCAAAGACTGCGATGTCGTAATCGCCTTGAGGCATTTCGGTTGGAAACTCCGGATTCTTTGAAACCGCGAGCGGAGAAAAATCTTTCGGTGGAAGAAACGTTCTGTTCTGCCGATGGCCCGCATACACAACCCATTCACGACGAAGCGGATGCCAGCGCATGTGAGGTGCAGCTTTCCCGCCATCGTTCTTCGGATTCGTCGGAACAATGTTGTCACTAATGGGACGATGGGAATAGAGGTAAAGGGAGCGGCCGTCAGGCTTCGTGAGTGTCTTCTTAAACATGCGGTATAGGTTATGTCAGGTCGTCTCTTCTTGGAACAAAATCCTTTTTGTGCGCCGTTTTAAAGCACGGATTTAATGTCGGTGCTGATCATTTTCCTCGATGAATTTTCGCTCAATCGTGGCGCGGCTCCAGTTCTTGACGTTGACGAGGTGATTTTCTTCCTGCGCACAGGCACTGCGGAACTCTTCAATGAACTCATTCATGCCGCTTGCCTCGGCAAGTTCAATCAGCAGTTCCCAGCCATCACCATCAGCAAGCTCGAGAAGCTGAATGATGTGAAGGCACTCTTCGAATGTTGTTCGTGGATCCTGCATGACGAGGGCCCATCCGTGATTAGCGACGAGTTCAATGTTGGCGGAAGGAGTGATGACTTCCGGATCGCCACCGGATTTGCGGATAACTTTAGAGAGCATTTCCCGGTGTGCCTGCTCTTCGCGATGAAACTGACGAAGAAGTTCAATCGGGGGAAGTGATTCTTTGTCCGTGTCACGATCGTACTTGGCGAGGAGAGATTCATAGAGCCGGACCGCCGCGCGCTCAAAAACCAGGCGTTCGCCGAGTTTATCGAGGAATCGCTCTTTCGGTGCGGCCTTCCTGCCGGCCCAGCCGCTGTAGTCAGAACGTTGTGTTTCGTTCTTTGCGTTTTCCCGTGACGAATTCATGACCGGCCCCCTTGAAGATGATCCAGAGATGACAAGCAAGGCAGGTGCCGAAAGATTATATTTAGTGATGCGGTTTCAGGACTACCTTGAGGCAATTATCTTCCTTGGCATTGAAGAGATGGTACGCTTCTGCCACACGACTGAGTGGAAGAGTATGTGTAATGATGTCATCGAGAAAAACTTTTTTGTCTCTCACAAGCTGCATGAGCTCATCTATGTAACGGTGAACCGGGGCCTGTCCCGCGCGCACCGTGATGCCTTTCTCAAAGATCTGGCCCCACGGAAAATTATCATAACTCGTGCCGTAGACGCCCACGACCGAAAGAATGCCTCCGCGTCTCACGAGGCTTACGGCAGTGTGAAACGCATTGAGTGAACCCATCTGGAGATGAACAAGATTGCTGGCCTTCTCTAAGAGTGTACGTTCCGCTTCCATGCCGACCGCATCGATCACCACATCTGCGCCGTGATTCTTCGTCATCTCTCTGACTGCATCAACCGGATTCACTTCGTGAAAATTAATTGTTTCTGCTTTCGCGGATTTTCTGGCGCGCTCAAGACGATAGGAAAGATGATCAATGCCGATCACGCGTCCGGCGCCCTTGATCCACGCGGCCTTCATCGCCATGATGCCGACGGGACCGCAGCCAAGAACCGCAACCGTCTCACCACCTTTTAAATTTCCCCAGTCGACTGCAGTCCATCCGGTAGGAAAAATATCGGTGAGAAAAAGAACCTGTTCATCTTTCAGATTGCTTTCAACTTTTCTCGGGCCGAAGTGCGCGAAGGGGACGCGCACATACTGTGCCTGGCCTCCGCTATAGCCACCATAGAGGTCAGTATATCCAAAAAGTGCGGCGCCTTTCTGAGTAAGGAGTCCTCCTTCGGGCCCGTAGTTAGGATTGGAATTTTCACAATGTGGGGAAAGCTGGTGTTCACAAAAATAACAATGCCCGCACGCAATCGGAAATGGCACCACCACGCGATCACCGCGCTTCAGATGTTTAATCTCCGTGCCGACTTCTTCCACCACACCCATGAACTCATGACCCATAACCATTGGCCGCACTTCGGGAATGAGTCCGTTGTAGATGTGAAGATCAGATCCACAGATTGCCGTTGAAGTAACTTTCAGTATGATGTCGCTTGCGGCCTCGATGCGAGGATCAGGAACCTGGTCGCAAGTAATTTTTTTTGGTCGATGAAAAACTGCCGCCTTCATGTCAAAAGCATCACAATCACAGCGAGTCAGCGACAAGGGGCGATCCATTAATTTTTCCTTGATAAAAGCGTTTTACTCGCACGACATTATGGTTTCATTAAGTTTCCAACTACCCGTGAATGCTTCATTATTCTTAGAGTTAAACACAGGGAGCCGTGTGCATGTTTTACGCTCACACAACTAGTGATGAACGCAGTGAAGGACTACTGCCTTATCTCGTTACGGCCATCATTACCGTGGCGATTCTTTCCGTACATTATTTTCTTCCTGACGAAAGTTCTCCATGGATCGGAACGACGGTGTATGTCTTCACGACGGCGTTGGTTCTCTATCTGATGAAGCGGCTGCTTCATTCCGAGAAAAAACTTCAAACCAATCTCAGTCTTTTTAAAACTTCCTTTGAAAGTATCGGCGATGCCGTCATTCTGACTGATCGTGAGCACCTTGTGATGTTCATGAATCCCAGTGCGGAAAAACTCACCGGAAAAAATCTCCATGATGTTCGTCTGACTCCACTCTTAGAAGTGCTTCAGGTAGAGGGAGAGAGCCTTGGCGTTTTCGGCCACGCTCTGAATGATGTCATGGAAGGAAAACGTCCTTGGGAATCCAAGGGCCACTGCCGCCTTATCCGCGCAGACGGTGAAAGAAGATTTGTGGAGTTGTCCTGCGCACCCATCCGCATTGAGAACGGAACCATGGGACTCGTCATTGTCCTGAAAGACGTTGAGAGATACCAGGAAGCCGTCGCCTCTCTCAGCCAGAGTGAGGAACGCTTAAGACTCGCCACCGATGTTTCGGGTCTCGGGATCTGGGAGATGAATCTCATTACCCGTCATGTGGTCAATAACTCCGTTTATGACAAGATCTTCGGCCTCTCTTCAAAACCTGATAGAGAGATGGATGATTACCGCCATCGCATTCATCCGGAAGACATTGAAGCCGTTTCACTGATCGTAAATAAAGCAATTGAGAGCTGTGATTCCTTCGAACACTCCTTCCGTATCATGCATGATGATTTTTCCATCCGGTGGGTGAGTGCCACCGGTAAAGTTGAGTGCGGCCCCGAAGGAAAACCGATCCGCATGATCGGCACACTCATGGACATCACCGAAAAAAAGAAAGCGGAAGACATGCTCCATGAGGCACTATTTTATCGGGATGAATTTCTCTCCATTGCTTCTCATGAATTAAAAACGCCGCTGACTTCGCTCAAGCTCCAGTCGCAGATGTTCAAGCGGCACAGTGATCGAAACGAAAAAGAAGCTTTTTCCCCGGAAAGAATTAAAAGGTTTATGTCCGAGGCCGACGTGCAGGTGAGTCGCCTCACGCGTCTTGTAGATGACATGCTCGATATTTCCCGCATCCGCACCGGAAGACTTTCGATTTCTCCTGAGAAGGTAGAAATCTCTGCCGTTGTCCAGGACGTTGTCGATCGTATGCGGCCGCATTTTTCATCGCTTGAAATCGGTGAGCTTGCCAATGGTGAAGTCCATTGCGATCGCCTGCGAATTGAACAAGTCATTACGAACATCCTGAACAATGCTCTTCGCTACGGCAAAGGTATGCCGGTGAAAGTGGATCTCCGGAGTAAGGGTGACTTCATGACAATTTCCGTGACTGATCAGGGCATGGGAATTCCGGATTCATTCAAAGATAAAATTTTCTCGCGCTTTCAGCGCGCAGTTCCCGCGAGTGAAGTCTCGGGGCTGGGGCTGGGACTTTATATCTCCAAACAGATCGTGGAGGCCCATCAGGGCAAGATTTCCGTCGATAGCGAACTCAACAAGGGCTCGTGCTTTACCGTTCAGATTCCCAAAGGCGAGATTCTTCTTCAATGAAAAGACGTGTGTGTATTATTGATGACGATGATGATGTTCGCGAAGTAATTACCTTCGCGCTCGAGGAAGATGGCTTTGAGGTGCTTCCGTTTGATAACGCCGAGGACGCACTTGATTCTTTCTCCGACTCGGAAAAACCACCGGGATTTTTTCTACTGGATTACCTGATGCCAAAGATGGATGGAGCGAGCTTCATCCGTAAAATCCGCGAAGACCATCCGGAAACGCTGGGGAAAGTTCCCTGCGCGCTCAGCTCCGCGAATGGAAGGATTGATGAGGATCTTCCTGCTGATATTCTCGAACTCAAAAAGCCAATGGATCTCGAGCAACTTTTAGACCTCGTTCGAGATAACTGTCTCTGAGCCTTTCATTTTCAGGAAGGCAATCCCCACCAGATACAAAGAAAGAAGAATCAAGGAGAGGGACGCGAGGCTATTCATCAGCGAAATGTCGAATCCCTGCGACTTCATGAGATTACTCCGGAAGAGCTGAAACAACGCCACCAGTGTGGTCACGAGCACGAAGGCCATAGGGACGAGAGTGAAAGCGAGACGCTTTCTATTCTGATGAAGCCATGCCGAGATCACAAGAAGCGAAAGAGCCGCGAGGAGCTGGTTGGCAGCACCGAAGAGAGTCCAGAATTGTGCCCACATTCCTGAGTCAGTTTGATAAAGAATAATCATTGCCGGAAGAATAGTGAGAACGGTTCCGAAGAATGCTCCGATTTTTCCTTCCATCTGAAAAAGTTCCTGGATGAGATAGCGTCCGAGACGCGTGGATACATCCAGCGTATCAAAGACAAATGTTGAGAACGCCATCGCTCCGAAAGTCATCGCGAAAGGCAAGTGATCCTTGCCGATAATGAGCGTGAGAAATTCCCCGATCCCGCGGCCGTAAATGCTTCCGGGTTTGAGTCCGGTCACATCCTCCGGTGCCATCATCATGATAATTCCGAGACTGATGAGGGCCACAAATCCTTCTGCCAGCATTGCTCCATATCCCACCGGATGAAGATGCTTTTCATTATCAATCTGCTTGGAAGTTGTTCCGGAGCACACGAGACCATGGAAACCGGAGCACGCACCACAGGCGATTGTCACAAAGAGAAATGGAAACATCGAACCTGTCATCGAATCAAAATGAAATCCGGTGAACGCCGGTTGCGCGATGGTTTTGCCACTGAAGAAAAGTCCGATCACTCCGAGCACCAGAACGGAGTAGAGGACGTAGCCGCCGAGATAACCTCGGGGCTGGAGGAGCATCCACACCGGCATCATGGAAGCGATAAAACAATAGATACATATGAGCATTGCCCATCCGACTTGCGAGAGTTGAAACCAATGCGAGAAATAAGTTCCCGCCCAGCAAACCGCGAAGGTCGCGGGTACAAAGATCAGTGTGTTCACCCACAACGGAGTTTTGAGATATTTTTCAAACACGCCGAGGATGATGGAGAGAATGAGATAAGACACCGAGGCCCACGCCACCGCGCCTCCCGGATGGAAATTGAGATTGAGATCTTTCAGTTCTTCCGGAGAAGAGACAAACGAGCTCGCGGTGATATCAGCAAACGCAACGATAATGTAAATGAGAGCAAGCCAGATGAAGGCCATCATCGCTTTGCCTGCTTTCGTTCCGAGTTGCTCGCGAGTGATATCAGCAATGGAATGGGCATGATGTCTCACTGAAACGGTGAGCGTAGAAAAATCATGAACTGCGCCGATGAAGACCACACCGAGTGTGATCCAGATAAGTGAAGGGAGCCACCCGAACTGCTGACAAGCAACGATCGGGCCCGCGATCGGACCAGCGGCGGCGATGGCGGAAAAGTGTTGGGCGAAAAGATAAAAAGGATTTGTGGGAACGTAGTCCTGGTCGTCACGATACTGATGCGCGGGAGTTACTTTTTGTGGATCAAGCTGAAATTGTCTCGCTACCCATCCGCCGTACTGAAAATAACCAAGAGTAATGATAACGATAAAGATCAGCGCGATCAAAGGCAGACCCATAAAGACACTCCTTCACGAATGTCTTTATTAGATCAATTTATTTGTAGGATGTCACATCTTTGAGACAGGCCTGATCGAACATGACCGGGTTGAGATTGGTCGCGCGGGATTTGGCAAAATTTACGAGATCAGCGAAGCCTTCATTTTGCCAGTACATTACGCAATCAGGGTTACTACAGTGAGGCTTATGAGCAGTATCTTCGTGAGCAGTTGTCATCGGAAGACCATTATTCACAAGTCCGATTCCGTGACCCATTTCATGAATGAGGGTCGATTGCTCAACATACATTTTTACAACGTCAGTCTGGGAGACACTATTTACGGTGTCTTTAAAAATCATAAGCGTTTTAGTGCCCGAAAGATGCAGTCCAATGACGAGATCTCCGTCAACAGAGTGGCCTTTCACAAAAAAGACATTAAAGACAGTGATGTCACCTGCAGAAGGCTGACCGTATGATTTACCAATGGCATCTATTGCTTCAAAAGACCAGACACTCTGGTTCTGTGTTGAGATTTTAGACATCTGAGAAAGATCTAAGGGAACGTCGATATTCTTTCCCGGAAAGAGCGCTTTGAGATTTTCTTTCAGGACGTTAAAAACTTTAAGTTGAGTGACACCGGGAAGATTGAGCTCGGCACCCGTGACGTCGGTAAAAGGTTCGGCCCCTGTTTCGTAAAAGACGTTCACTTTCAGCGTACCGCTGGCGTAGATCTTGGAGATATCCTGCTTTTGCTGCGATGATTTCTTGAAGAATTTAAATTTTCCGCAGGAACCAGCAAGAACTAAAACAATGAGTAGGGCGAGCTTCATGAGGTTCTCATCGTCACAAATAGGGATGGGATTACCGACTAAAAAACACAGGTAAGAGCTTTTTGCCGATGGCGAAGAAATTTTCTTCAAAATGGTATGATGAAAGGGTGAAGACCGACGTTACGACGATGGGCAGTTTTGCCCAGTCACAGGCCCGGAAAGTGGGCCCGAAAGAATTAAAAGGTAAAGAGGCCCTTGCGACAGCAGGGGATAAGCTTGCACCGAAAAATTCTCCGGACTACAAAGTCGATCTTTCTTCAAAGACTCCAACTCCTTCAGCTCCATCGTCTTCCATGTCTCTGCCTTCGATGCCTTCACTTCCTTCATCACCATCAGTTCCTTCTACGCCATCAACCCCCGATGCTCCGAAGTTTGATGTAAAAGACGTCGCCAAAGATCAGGTGAAGGATGAAGCAAAAGAAAAAGTAAAAGAAGTCGCCAAAGTTGAAGAGAAAGATGGAACCGCTAAGAGACCCGCGATTATTTTCATCAAGGGACTTGATATGCTGAGTTCGCCTTCAAAATCTGAAGGTGCTTACGCAGGCGTCGGGAGAATGGCAGAGAGTGTGAAAGGCTCGCGCATCTACGGCTGGGATCAGAAAGATGAAATCATCAAAGAAATTAAAAAAGTCGCCCCGACTCAGCAGGTGATCCTCGTTGGTCACAGCCTTGGTGGTGATACGGCAGTGGATATTGCGAATACGCTCGATAGTCTCGAGCATAATTTCCGTCCGGTCGATCTTCTCATCACCCTCGATGCAGTTGGTTTTAACAACGACATCATTCCTCAAAACGTAAAAAAGCATCTCAATATTTTTGGTGAGACATCATTCTTCCTGAACGATGGACCGCACGTGGCCCGTCGTCACGAACTCACTGACGTGAAAAACATTCTCTCGCCACTTGATCACACTGACCTTGATGATGATAAGGGCAACCAGTATGAGATCATGAAGCTCATCACCGAAACTTTAAGTAAACCTGCTGCATCTCCGATCGCTTCAAATTAAAATTTCCTCGTAAAGAAGTGTCACTGAGGCCTCATTCACCGATGTCACCGTGATACCGGTTTCTTTTTGCGTGTACTGAGAGTTGCGTCAAGTTTCGAAAATTCCTCCTGTAAATTTTGGTATGTTTATTGCTCAGGTACTCTTACCCCCATTGTCTTCAATTCAGGAGAATAGACATGAAAAAGCTAACCGTGTTCAGCACGGCCGTGATCGTTTTGGGTTTAAGCTCAGACCTCATGGCCCAAAGAGGCCCTCACTACAACCCGGGTGGAGGATCACATTCTTCTCCATCACCATCGTCGTCTTCATCTTCGTCCTCACGTCCATCAAGTTCGAGTAGCTCTTCTTCTTCGTATCATCCGTCGCCGAGCTCTTCGAGTTCTTCAACTCCGCGCGGACCTAGTTACAATCCTTCTCCATCGCGTCCGTCGCCGTCTCCGTCATCTTCATCAAGCTCAACTCCGCGCGGGCCAAGTTATAATCCGTCTCCATCAAGACCTTCGCCGTCGCCTTCAAGTCCATCAACTCCAACGTATCATCCTTCTCCGTCCACACCGTCTTCGTCTTCTACGTCGACGACTCCGCGTGGCCCTCGTTACAATCCTTCACCGGATACGACTCCTTCAAGACCAACTCCGACGCCAACTCCGTCGAGTCCGTCTACGTCTTCCACATCAACGACTCCGCGTGGCCCTCGCTACAATCCTTCACCGGATACGACTCCTTCAAGACCAACTCCGACCCCAACTCCTTCGAGTCCGTCTACGTCTTCAACGTCAACCACACCACGTGGACCACGTTACAATCCTTCGCCGGATCCGACTCCTTCTTGGCCGTCTCCTTCACCAACACCATCCTCTCCGTCGACTAGCACAACTCCGCGTGGACCACGTTACAATCCGTCACCGGATCCAATTCCTTCGAGACCGACTCCGATTCCAATGCCGAATCCGGGAAGCGTGCACGTTCCACGCGGGCCTCGTTACAATCCTCCGGGCCCGTCGATTCCGGCACCACACCGCCAGGATCACGTTCTCGTGAGACGCACGATTTACACTCACGTTCCGCACTCAGTGCCGAATCAGGTGATCATTTATCACACGCCACGTGACTACTACATACACGTGAGCCGTCACTACATCTATCGTCGCTGGATTCAGGAGCCTGTGATCTGGACATACACAGATGGCTACTGGGATATGGATGGTTACCCATACTATGTCGATGATGGTTACCGTTACCGCTACAATCCGGTTGAAACTTGTCGCTACGATCTCGTTGATGGAAATGACTACACAGCTGTGCAGACTTTCGAAAACGCGTGTAACGTGGCCTACGATAATTGTGCGATCATGATGGACAACATGAACCAGCAGATCAACAGCGATCGTTACTTCTGTGCTGAGCCAGTTGATGATGATCTCGTGGTGGATGATACAACTGAATATAATCCTCTGCCGACAGACATCACTGCTCAAAGACAAGCGGCGATTGAATCTTTCCTTCAGGGCAAAACTTTTATCGATCTCTACAAG
>JBJMLZ010000178.1:0-3255 GCA_045805035.1 Bacteriovoracaceae bacterium | reverse complement strand
TCCCTTCACCTCCAGTGTCGTCGGCGAACACAACGTTCTGAATCTCACAAGCTGCCTCATCTTCCTTCTCGCTGAAGGTTTTGAAGTCGCGAAAGTCCAGAAAGCGGCACGCGAGATGCAGATGGTGAAGCGCCGTCAGGAAGTAAGAGGGAAGTACAAGAACATGACGGTGATCGATGACTTCGCTCACCACCCGCGGGCGATTACGGTCACAATGGATGCGATCCGCGCACGTTTCCCGAATAAAAAAATCATCACGATCTTCGAGCCAATCTCAGCGACCGCAAGAAGCTCGATCTTCCAGAACGAATTTCGCGACTCTCTCGCGGCTTCCGACAAAGTTATTATCGCCAAGCCCGATCTACCAACGACTGCGCTCGGTGGAACTGATCTCGATGGGGAAAAACTCGCGCAGGAAATTTCCGGCAAAGGTAAACCTTCCGTTTGCGTGAAGGTCCTTCCGGATCTCCGCAAGACCATCGACGCGTACGCTGAAGACAACGCCGTTCTTCTTATCCTCAGTAACCGGACCTGTCTGGGTCTCTGGGAGTCAGATTTTGTCCAGGCGCTTAAGGCTTAGTTCGGCCCTTCTTGGGTTGACCCTATCCGTGACTTCGTGTGCTCACTCGGTTCCCTGGGAGGGACCGATTGAGAAGCAAGTTACTTCGTACATGACGACCTTCGAGTCTTTCCGGAAAAAAGTCTGCGTACCTAAAGCGGAAGAAAAGTTCGATCAATATCTTCGCTCTTATCGCGGCCAGGGCTACTGGATTCCTGAACTTAAAGACGACGTCGACGTCGCCACCATCACCACTCTTCTTCCCGAGATGGAAAAGAAGATGAAGTGGATTCAGCTCGAGCGGAAAAAACTGGAGAAAGGGAAGTTTCCCAAGGCGACCGTCACCGCTCCGGTGCGGAAAATTCTCGCGCGTCTCCTTGAGCTGAAGAAAACCGAACTCGCAACGAACGAATCTGAGAAGACCCGGGCGCGGGGAGAATCGCTGAAACTTCTCACGAAGCTTCAGAGTGAGTTTTCCTCGCTTATGAAGAAACTTTCTTTCTTCACGACCTACGCTTATCCGGTCGATCACCTGAAAAACCGCAAAGTGTTTGATCAGTATCGCGAGAGCGAGGACCCGAATCAGGTGAAGATCGCCAACTACACTTTCCTTTACCGGAAACTCGTGGAAGACGGCGCTTACAATAAAGATCACACTTCCAGTGATATTTACCTTCGCACGACTCTGGATACGCTCTCGTTTGAATTGAAGGAACATGATTTCTATCTTTCCGAGGACGCACGCTTTGATCTGGATTACGTTCTTGGAAAAATTGAAGCAGAAATCGGCAGAGGGAAACCGAAAATCGTCGAGCGTCTCACTGAATGGGAAGAGCGCTCGCACAAGGCCTATGAGTTTTATAAATCACTCACTGACCCCGCCAACCAGAAAGAGATTGAGATCAGCGGAGTGAAGACAACACCGAACCGCGAGCTCATTAAGGAACACAATAAGGCGCAGGATGAACTCAAAGACTACGTCTACACGAAGCAGGCAGAAGTTTATAAGTACTGGCTTGATCAGTCTGAACTTCTCCGCGGAATATTTGTGCTCGAAACGATCCTCATCAACGAAGTCGGCGGTGTTGATGGTGAGGACGCTCTCGAACGCATGGACGTTGCCCGCGTGGTCGTGAATCGCCTGGATAAACCGAAGTATCTGGCGATCGGAAAAAAAGAATTCGTTTATCCGTATCTTCAGAAAGTCGCTTCCGATCACACGCTCAAAACTGAACGTTGGTTGAATGCTCTCTTTAAGCAGGGCGAATTTTCCTTCACGTATTACTACATGGCGGGAGCGCCGAAAATTTTCTGCCCGGATATTGCTCCGAACGCCAAAAAACTCCGCAAACAAAACGTTGAGCTCGCTCTCACTGTGCTAAAAGAAAAAGATCATCCGCTGAAAGCGACGAGATATTTTTCCCGCGCGAGCATGATCGGAAGAATTCACATGGATTCCGTGTGGGATGATTACGTTCCCACACCTGAGCGTCCCGGACTTCTCGCTCCCGGACAGGAAGCACTTCAGAAGGCCTTTGCTGCCGGAGAATATTCCTATCTTTATTCTTTCAAAGATCCCGCAAATATCCCGTTTGAAGTCGTTCAAATCAAGGGCGAGAACTACGCCATAGGGGAGGAAAAAGGTATAAAGCTCTTTTTCCGTCACAGAAACCCACACTACTTCCGCTATTTCACCAAATCAGAATGAAATCCTTTTGATAATCTGGTGCTTCCACGGTATAAAATCCGCCATTAGTTTATTATTTGTTTAGGAGAGCTTCACTATGTTGAAAGACTATATGTTTACATCTGAATCTGTGACTGAAGGACATCCGGATAAAATCGCAGATCAGATTTCTGATGCAGTCCTCGATGCCATGCTCACGCAAGACCCGAAGTCGCGCGTAGCTTGTGAAACTCTCATCACTACTGGTCTGGTGGTTGTTGCGGGCGAAATCACCACTGGGGCCAACGTCAACGTGAACGATGTTGTTCGCGCGACAATCAAAAAAATCGGCTACGACGATTCAGATAAGGGCTTTGACTGTAACACTTGCGGTGTGACAGTTGCTCTCGGAAAACAATCTCAGGACATCGCGATCGGCGTGAACGAAGGCGAAGGAAAATTCCTCGATCAGGGCGCAGGTGACCAGGGTCTCATGTTCGGTTACGCGATCAATGAAACTGATTCGTATATGCCGATGACAATCGATCTCTCTCATAAACTCGCCAAGAAACTCGCAGACGTTCGTCACAACGGAACGCTGAAAGACCTCCGCGCTGACGGCAAGACTCAAGTCACTGCTGAATACCGCGACGGAAAACTCTCGCGCATCGACGCGATCGTCGTTTCTACTCAGCACGCTGAGAGCATGACTCAGAAAATGATCGAAGAAGGAATCATGGAAGAGGTCGTCAAGAAGACCGTTCCCGCAAACCTCATCGATAAGAATACAAAATACTTCATCAACCCAACCGGCCGCTTTGTGATCGGCGGGCCAATGGGTGACTGCGGTCTCACTGGCCGCAAAATCATCGTTGATACATACGGTGGTCACGGAGCTCACGGCGGTGGTGCTTTCTCCGGTAAAGATCCATCGAAGGTTGATCGCTCGGCTGCATACGCTGCCCGCCACATCGCTAAGAACGTGGTAGCTGCTGGTCTTGCTGATCGCGCCCTCGTTCAGGTTGCGTAC
>JBJMLZ010000177.1:0-4815 GCA_045805035.1 Bacteriovoracaceae bacterium | reverse complement strand
TCCTTCTTCGTTAGTAAAGGAATGATGATAGCGATGAGTAACTCTGAATTGAACGTTCGGTACGGCAATCGGAATGAAACTGATTCTTCCCCACCAGATGTTGGCCATCTTAGAGTTACCCAGAACTCCGTGCGAGCCTTCGTGTCCCATGACGCCGCAAAGAAAAAGAAGCCAGGTTCTAAAGGCGATATCAAGTACCCACCAGGCACCGGTCGGCTGCCAGAAGTAAGTTGAAGTCGATACGATCAGGATCGCAACGATGATGATACGACTGATCTTTATGTTCCGTAGGCGGGCAGCTTTTTGACTCATGCAAGGAAGTGTAGTCGAAGTTCACACTCGCGGGGGTGGCGTTGTAAAAAGGTGAGACCCCGTAAGGCCCATAAACATTCGTGGTAACCTCGCTCTTATGAAGACCTTCGGAGATGTTCAAAAGTCCGTGCCCAGGGCCCTCCTGGAGCTTTCCCCGCTCCGGGCGTGGTGGACTGTGGTCCGGATTTTTGCCCTTCTTTCAGTTTGTTTATACCTCGAGACCCTCACGGATCAGCTCCTTTATCTCATCCCTCTTTGGTTTCTCCATGGCCAGGTTTTGGTGGGTCTTTTTGTGCTCGGACACGACTGTGGCCACCGATCATTTTCACGCAATCGCTTGATGAATCTGGTGATGGGCCACGTCGCCTTTTCACCGCTGGGAAATGGTCTCGTGAATTGGACCGTCACTCATAATCATCATCACGCTCACACTCAACTTCGCGGACAAGATGTTGATTGGTCGAAGTGGCTCATGACGAGAGAAGAATTTGCCCGAGCTTCATGGAAAAATAATTTTGCCGGAAAATTTGGTTATGCTCTTCCGTTCGGAGTATTTTTCTGGGTGTGGTTAAATGCTATCGGCCGCGGACTTCGGAATACTTCATCGAGTGTGCGCGTTTCCAATCTCATTATGTGGTCAGTGATGCTCTCAATTTACGGAGTGCTCTTTACCTTCACAGGTTTGTCGGGGATGTTTAAGTATCATGGAATCCCTGCAGCGATTGCGATGTTCACGGGATATTTTCTTCTCACCATTCAGCACGCAAATGAACAGACCAGCTGGTATTCGGAGAAATCATGGACGCCACTGAAAGGTCAGACAGAGGCGACGTTTGATGTGCGCTTTCCCAGACTGTTTGAATGGCTGTGGCTGGATATTAACATTCATGTTCCCCATCACGTCTCGCCTGGGATTCCCTGGTATCATTTGAGACAGGCGAGCGCTGAAATCAAACGCATCCATCCGGAAATCTATCGCGAGCGCAAATTTTCACTCAAGGATTTTTCCTGGATGATTCGGACTCCGTTTCTTAAAACGGATGGAGTGGACTTCTTTCTTGATAGTTAGGTTCCCCGGTGGACATGTGCCCTTTTCAAGATTTCAGTATTATTCAAATGAGAATCGCCCTTTTCAAGTTGGTTGATTAACTTGAAAAAGGCATATGTCACTCAGTGTAGGGAAATTGCGAATGGTGAGGGGCATTCTGATTCGGGATGATGAAATCTCCTCTAATGGAATCGTAAGAACGAGGTGCATGGTCTTTGAATTTATAAGCGACTGTACAGATGACTACGACGAGTAGAATGTATTCCAGGACTGAAGGATTACCCCTTAAGAAAAACTTTTTCATATCCATATTTTAATACCCATTCTTGTCATGCCGAAATTCGCGGTTTTAGAAAAAGTCTCGAGCCTCTTGAAATCGGCACATGTCCAAGAACGATCAATCTCTAAGCTTTCTGCCGAGAACTCCCAGCGGTAAGAGCTGAGAAGTAGTATCGAGCGGACTCATTGCTAGCGATGTCACTAAGGCACTCGTTAAAGCGCCGCAAATTCCGTTGATGAGAATGTCCTGGCCGGTGAGATAGAAATTTTTTATCGGTGTTTTTGCGCGGCGGAGGTCCTTGTAGCGATCGGCGGAAAGCTCAGTTCCGTAGATTTCCCCATGCTGATAGTTCACATAATGGCGAACGGTCAGCGGAGTGGAGATCTCTTCAAAGTTCATGTTTCCTTCAAGCTGCGGAAAAAGTCCGGTGAGCGCCTGAAGGTATGGTTTCATCAATTCTTTTTTCTTCTGAACGTAATCTTCACCGCGTTTATGAGCGCGAGTGCCTTCCCACTGCCTGAACCATTCATAGTTTCCGATTCCGAGGACATCAATTGCAGTCTTGTTCCCGATTCTCGATTTCCAAGTCCGGTCTTTCAGAGAAGGAAATGAAATGTAAAACATCGGAGGACGTTTGCCTTCCGGATCGCGGTAGTAATCATCAAAAGCGCGATCGTGATCATAATCGTTATACACCCAGAGATTCCCACCCGCGTGATTGAGCTCCTCCGAAGGAATATCCGCGCCAATTGTCAGAGAAACATAGCCACTGGAAGGAACCATATGGGAGAGATACTCAGAACGCGGAATAAGTTTCGACCAGGTATTTGTGAGGCCCGCACTGCTGACGATTCTTTTGCCGTAAATTTTATCCCCATCGGCGAGTTCCACACCGGTCGCTTCATTTCCTTTCACGATTACGCGTTCGACGTCCGCTGAATGAGCAACAATGCCGCCGTTACTTTCGATCTCTGAAATCATCGTGCGCGCAACCGATGAAGATCCGCCCTCAGGAAAACAACCGCCATTCAGATAGTGATGAGCAATCACGCCGTGAACACCGAAGCTGCTTTTTTTCGGAGGTAACCCGTAGTTTCCCCACTGACCAGTGAGAACCGCGATAAGTCTTTCATTAGAAGTAAGCGAGCGAAGAACATTCCAGGTGCTCGTCTGAAGGTAATGAGCATCCGGACCTTCCACCGCTCCTCGCAGGAACGAAGGAAGAAGTGAGGCCACTGCGGTTTTCCCGAGAGCGTCTGTCATTCGCGGAAGAAGTTTCAGGTATTCATTGATCGCTTTTCTTTCTTCTGGAAAATGCTTCAGCATCTCTTCGCGGAAATTTTCCATTCCCGCGCGAAGTGAGTAACTCTTGTCCGGAAAGACAAAGCGGTCATATTCTTCAGGTAACGCATTCCACTTGAGCTTGTTTCCGGAGACGTAATCAAAAACAATACGCAACGGATGCTCTTCACGATGAAGATCCCCGAGATAATGAAGGCCCGTAGACCATTCGTGTCCCCCGCGTTTGTAGGTGTGAGTAAACCCGCCAGGGACGTAATGTTTTTCGAGAACAAGAACGGACCTTCCCTGCTTGGCCTGGAGAGACGCGAGCGCAAGGCCACTCACGCCGGAGCCGATGATGATGACATCATAGGGCCTCTCCGCGAGTGTTGAGGAGTACTTCATTTCCCCTCTTTCTTCGCGATGATTTTCTCGTAGATAAGGAGACCCACATAAGCATCGATAGCAGCATAACGGATCTGCGCTTCCGTGAGTTCTCTTCTTTCCCAGTTCGTCGTCTTGGCCTTCTTAAAAAGACGTCGCTCAAGAAAGATCGCAGTAAGTGATCGAAGACTCGCGCTCGTCATTCCGAAGTGCTTAACTTCTTCCGCGAGATCAATAAACCCTGCAGGTTTGAACTGAATGATCTTATTCAGGCCGTGAAGATCATCTTTGATTCCGATACCGGTCTTGATCACTTCAGCGGTTTCAAGGAGTACCTTGAGTTCTTCCGGAAATTCATAAAACTTCAGTCGAAACAGAAATGCATGAGTTGCGGTAGAAAGTTGCAGCAGCGAAGGTGTATAACTCTCACCTTTCGTGAAGGAAGGTCTTGTCTCCGTATCGAATCCCAAAACTTTTTCCTTCATCAGGACTTCGACTGCCCGCTTGGCCCCTTCCGGTGTGACTATTTCGATGATCTCGCCGTGGAATTCCATAACGGGAAGCTTGTTGATTTCTTCTTTATCAATCGAGAGGGTCATTGAGAGATGATAACACGAAAAGTTGCTAGAGATCGCAGGTCGCGGAGTCTTTGATGATCTTTTTTAACACCCGGTCGTAGGCAAAGGAGCACTTCAGTGCCCCGTTCATGTCCCGGAACGAAAACTCGACGATGAGTCGCGTACCCATTTCATCAACAACCGAAGAATGGAGAAATTTTGAATCCGGGGTGGCCCTTGCCATACTCATCATCACATCGCGGACTGATCCGAGCGCTTCAGTTTTTTCTTCGCTTGAAATGGAAGCGAACGCCTGGCCCGAGATCATCATGAGAAGAAGGAGAATGAGCTTCATTCAATTCCTTAAAAGGGTCTTAAAAAGTTCGGGATTTTTATCATGGGACCGCGGACGGCGGAGAATATTTGTAAATATTTTCTTACCGCCCTACGGGTTTTCACGTCGATGCCGGTGGTGGGCCGTGTAGAAATTACCCGGTCGACTCAACATAGCCTTAAGATCGCTGGTACCTAATGGCCACTCAAAACGAGGTCCCTTATGCGAACGAATGTTGTTGCCTCAATTATGGTTCTCACGATTGCCACGGCCCCGGTGCTTGCCAAGCACGGATCTGAGAAAAGTTTTTCACCTCCGACGGAAGTGAGCGATCTGGATTTGCAGAAGATCCCGGATCTTCTCCCTACGATGTACTACACGCCACTGGAAACTGAAGTGAACTGCAAAGGCGGCTACGGAAGAGTCAGATATCGTGGCAATGAAAAAGAAACTCTCCTGACGCCAGAAGGAAAAGTTCTCGCCACAGTCTGTAAGCGTTTCAGCGCCACCCTTCTCATGGAAGGCGCGGGTATTCTTCGCGACCGCGGAAATGGAGAAATCGCAGTGAATTTCGGCGGAAGAATCAAGGGCAAGGCCCGCTACTATCCTCTCGGTCGTT
>JBJMLZ010000176.1:0-9109 GCA_045805035.1 Bacteriovoracaceae bacterium | reverse complement strand
AGCGAGAAGCACTTCACGGTACGTCAGCTTCACTTGTTCCGGATCAAGACCTTCGAATTTTTTCGTGATGCTTTCCGCACCCACTGCCTTGAAGTAGGCGGCGAGATCACCAGAGTGCTTAGCAGAAGCTTCTTCCGGAGTGAGAGCATAATCAATATTGAAGAACGGACGAAGCTGGTTATTGATCTCTTCCCAGTTGTAGTCGCGTACCGATGGGTTTTTCTTCTCCGGCTTGAACTGTTCGGCGAGGTTGTATGCCACTTCTTCGATGAAGTCCTGGACGAGCTCGAAGTTGGACTCGTCATTCAGGATGTCGCGGCGGATTTTGTAGATCACTTTCCGCTGCTCGTTCATGACGTTATCGAAATCCAAAAGGTGCTTACGAATATCAAAGTTGTGTGTTTCAACTTTCTTCTGAGCTTTGGCGATCGCGTTGGTGATCATGTTGTGTTCGATCGGCTCATCTTCTTTCATGCCCATCTTGATCATGAGGCCCTTGATCCGGTCTGAACCGAAGATCCGCATGAGATCATCTTCGAGTGAGAGGAAGAATTTCGATTTCCCCGGATCACCCTGGCGTCCCGAACGACCGCGGAGCTGGTTATCGATACGACGGGATTCGTGTCTTTCCGTGCCAATGATGTAGAGACCACCGAGCGACTTCGTTTCCGGAGTGAGCTTGATGTCGGTACCACGACCTGCCATGTTTGTGGCAATCGTCACACCACCACGTTGTCCGGCGTTGGCGACGATCTCCGCTTCTCGCGCGTGGTTCTTGGCATTCAGGACTTCGTGATGAATCCCTTTTTGCTTCAGAACGTTTGAAATGATCTCAGATGATTCAATGGAAATGGTACCCACAAGAACCGGCTGGCCTTTCTTGTGACATTCTTCGATGAGATTGGCGACTGCTTCGTATTTCCCCATTCGTGATGAGTAAACAACATCCGGCGCATCTTCGCGGATCATCGGGAGATTCGTCGGAATCACCACGACTTCGAGATTATAAATTTTCATGAATTCGTCTGCTTCAGTGTCAGCAGTACCAGTCATGCCGGAGAGTTTCGAGTAAAGACGGAAGTAGTTCTGGAACGTAATCGAAGCGAGAGTCTGGTTTTCCGAGCGAACGTCGACCATTTCCTTTGCTTCCACTGCCTGGTGAAGGCCATCCGACCAGCGCGAGCCTTCCTTGAGACGACCGGTGAACTCATCCACGATAATAACTTTTCCTTCGCGAACAACGTAATCCACATCGAGGTGAAAGAGAGTGTGTGCGCGGAGAGACTGGTTCACGTGGTGAAGAATTTCGATGTTTCTGATGTCGTAAAGGTTTCCGATCTTCAGGATTTCCTGAACGCGGATAATACCTTCTTCAGTGAGGACAGAAGATTTTGCTTTCTCATCCACGGTGTAGTGTTTTTCTTTCTCAAGCTGCGGGATCACTTTGTTCACAACACCATAGAGGCGAGTGTCGCCTTCGGATGGACCGGAGATCAAGAGCGGAGTTCGTGCTTCATCGATCAGGATGGAATCGACCTCATCCACGATACAGAAGTGATGTTCACGTTGAACATAATCCTTGAGATCAAACTTCATGTTGTCCCGAAGGTAATCAAACGCGAATTCGTTATTGGTTCCGTAGGTGATGTCTGATTCGTAAGCTTTCTTTCTGTCTTCATCTTCCATGTTGGAAAGAATGCAACCCACAGAGAGACCAAGCCAGGTGTAGAGTTTTCCCATCTCATGCGAGTCACGGGAAGCAAGATAATCGTTCACGGTAACGAGGTGGGCACCACGTCCGGTGAGTCCATTAAGATAAAGCGGGAGAGTCGCAGTGAGAGTTTTCCCTTCACCGGTTTTCATCTCGGCGATTTTTCCCTGGTGAAGAACCAGGCCGCCGAGAATCTGCACATCAAAGTGGCGCATGCTCAGAACGCGTTTTGAAGCTTCTCTTACAACTGCGAAAGCGTCCGGGAGAATATCGTTAACGGTTGCGCCTTTATTCTGAAGCATATCGCGAAAGATATTTGTCTGATTCTGGAGTTCAGAGTCCGACATCGCTTTATATTTTGGTTCAAGTGCATTCACCTGATGGAGGACAGGTTCGAGGGCCTTGATGTCACGGTCCTGTTTAGTCCCAAAGATTTTCTTCATCACGTTATCAAACATATGCTGCCTTTTTTTTAATCGAGAATGAAATAGAGGGGATCGACGGCGATGCCATTGACTCTCACTTCGTAGTGAAGGTGAGGGCCAGTGGAGTGGCCGGTATTGCCGACGGCGGAGAGAAGTGTTCCGCGTTTTACTTTTTGACCTGCTTTCACGAAAAGAGACTGGTTGTGAGCGTAGATTGTTTCAATGCCGTAACCATGATCAACCTGCACGAACTTTCCGAAACCGGATTTCTCGCCGGAGTAAGTAACGATGCCATCGGCGGGAGCGTGAACTTTCGTGCCGAACGGAGCGCCGACATCAAGTCCTTCGTGCATTTTGAGGCGTCCGGCCCATGGGGAAATACGCTGACCGAAGTAGGATGTGATCCATCCATCGGCAGGAAGAATTGTCGGAGTGGAGGAAAGGAAAGATTCTTTATCCAGAAGATACTGATCAAGCTCATGGATATTTTTTTCGATGTTCGAAACTACATCCTTCACCTGGTAATACTTGAAATCAAATTTGGCGTAATCATGGGAAAGGGAAAAACTTCTGCGCGCGAGATCTGACCACTGCTTGGTGAGAAGATACGAGCGCTCAAGTCCCAGAGTCGCAGCGATTTTTTTATCGTAGAGAGATTTCAGTTCCTTGAACTTCGGCTGGTCTTCAATGTTGACGTCGAAATTAAAATCCAGAGAGGAGTTCAGATCTTTCATGAGAAAAGATTCTTTATCTTCTTCTTCGCCATTTTCCGGCTTGTAGAGGGCGCCCTTGGAAGTCACATCCTCAAGGCCCGTGATCACCCGCAGTTTTCTTTCAAACGTGTTGATTCGTTTCAAGTCATCCGAGAGCGCGTTCATCTTCATCTGGAAAAGCTGGATCTGTTCTTTCAGCTGTCTGTTTTCAATCGAAAGATGTTTGTTCTCATACACCTGCTGAAGAATTTTCCAGTAGTCGTACGCGAGAACTCCGATCAGCATGGTGAGCATCACAAGAAGAAACGC
This sequence comes from Bacteriovoracaceae bacterium, assembly GCA_045805035.1. GTDB lineage: Bacteria > Bdellovibrionota > Bacteriovoracia > Bacteriovoracales > Bacteriovoracaceae > Peredibacter. The sequence goes on along the minus strand of JBJMLZ010000176.1, from coordinate 5,951 downwards.
CAATGACTTGAAGAGCACGGTGGGAATGCGATAGGTGCGGACCCCTTTTTGTTTTTCGGGGACCACCATCACGGTGTAGTACTTGTCCATGCCGAATATTTTATGCGGCGGACGCTCTTTTGTGAATGAAATTGTGAAAAATATCAGGCCTTTGCCACAGCAATGATGACGGAGATGTTATCCTGACCGCCGTTATCGTTGGCCTGCCTGATGAGCTCGTGAACGCAATCTTCAAGCTGCGCCTTCGTGACTTCTGCTGGATTTGGAATATTTTCTTTCACGATGTGAAGAATGTCGCCATCGCTGACTTTCCCGTGCAATCCGTCAGAGCAGATTAAGAACAGATCATTCTTGCAGATACGGTAGTGGAAAACGTCCACCTGAACTTCGGGATCAAATCCAACTGAGCGCACAAGAACGTTTTTCTGAGGATCTTTCACCGCTTCTTCGCGCGTGTAGATCCCCATGTTGAGTTTTTCCTGCACGAAAGAGTGGTCGCGGGTCATCTGGTAAATATTCTGATTGTTAATCATGTACACACGAGAGTCACCGACGTTTCCGATGAAAAGTTGTGGTCCCGCAAAATGAATCGCGGAGATCGTGGTTCCCATTCCCTGAAGATCAGGAGTGGACTGTGCTTTTTCAAGAATCGACTGGTTAATTTTTTGAATTAACTCGCGCATGAGAGTTTCCGGGTCGGCCTTTGCGTGCGCTGCCATGTACTCCGGCATGATCTTTACGGACATCTGAGAAGCGATATCACCGCCGTTATGTCCGCCCATTCCGTCGGCCACGGCAAAGAAATTGTGAGAAGGGTCGAGACAGATGGAGTCCTGGTTAGTCTTCCTCTTCCGCCCGATATCCGTGGCACCCGCGCTGATTATTCCCATAGAGACCTTGAAATATGTTTACTCTTCCATCATAGGGGAGACTAAATTTTAGTAAAGCTATTTAGAATCCGACCAAACTCCTCGGAAAAATCTGCCGCTATCATATAATCCGATTCGCGGGTAAAATGAAATAAAGGGTTTACCTCAGGAGGAATCCATGGCCGGTTTCGATCTTAATTCATTCATCACTCAAAACTATAATCCGAAAGACTTCTCCCATCTTCATTGGCAGGGGACTATGCAGGAGTACATCGATCTCGTGATGAAAAATCCGAAGCTCGCTCGTAACTCCTTCCAGAGAATTTACGACATGATCATGAGCTACGGCACTTCTCAGTACACTGAGTACAAGAAGGACGTTGTCCGTTACCACTTCTTTGATGATCCGATTGAGAGCGGAAAAGACGCGATCTTCGGTATCGACGTTCACCTCATGAAAATGGTGAACTTCTTCCAGTCTGCGGCCCTTGGCTACGGGACTGAAAAACGCGTTCTCCTTCTTCACGGACCAGTGGGTTCCGCAAAATCTTCAGTGTCCCGACTCCTGAAAAAAGGTCTCGAGCACTACTCGCGTACCGATGAAGGTGCGCTTTACACTTACGAATGGGTGGACGAAGACGGTTCGCCGATCCTTGGTGGCGCAAAAGTTTTCATGTCTCCGATGCATGAAGAGCCGCTGAAACTTCTCCCTCCTGAAGTTCGTGAGAAGTTCCTTGCTGAGCTTTCAAAAAATAACAAGTCTCCGTACAAAGTAAAAATCAAAGGCGAAGTGAACCCAGCTTGTCGCTACATCCTGAATGAGTACATGCTGAAGTACAACGGCGACTGGACGAAAGTGATGAAACACATTCGTGTAAAACGCCTGATCCTCTCTGAAAAAGACAGAAGAGGGATTGGTACATTCCAGCCGAAAGATGAGAAGAACCAGGACTCAACCGAATTAACTGGTGACATCAACTACAGAAAAATTGCGATCTATGGATCTGACTCTGATCCGCGCGCCTTCAACTTCGATGGTGAATTCAACATCGCCAACCGCGGTATCGTTGAGTTCATCGAGATGCTGAAGCTCGATGTTGCGTTCTTGTACGATCTCCTCGGAGCTTCACAGGAACAATCGATCAAGCCGAAGAAATTCGCGCAGACCAATATCGATCTCGTGATCCTTGGCCACACCAACGAACCCGAGTACAGAAAACTTCAGTCAAACGAATTCATGGAAGCTCTCCGTGACCGTACCGTGAAAATCGACGTTCCGTACATCACTCGTCTTGATCAGGAATCGCGCATCTATCGCAAGGACTACAATAAAGAGACGATCCCGAACATTCACATCGCTCCTCACACGATTGAAATGGCCTCGACATGGGCGATTCTCACGCGTCTGGAAGAGCCGAAGAAGTCGGATCTCACGAAGCTTCAGAAGCTGAAGCTCTATAACGGTAAGACTCTTCCGGGTTACAACGAAGACAACGTGAAAGAGCTCCGTAAAGAAGCCGTTCGCGAGGGTCTTGAAGGGATTTCTCCTCGTTATATCCAGGATAAAATCTCAAACGCTCTCGTGAAAAACGGTCACGTTGGATGCCTTAACCCATTCATGGTCTTCAATGAACTTGAATCAGGTCTTAAGCACCACGCGCTCATCAATTCCCCGGATCAGCTCGATCATTACAGAGAAATGCTCGCAGTTTGCCGTCAGGAGTATGAAGACATCGTGAAAAACGACGTTCAGAAAGCGATTTCAGTCGATGAGTCTGCCATCCAGACTCTTTGCGCGAACTACGTGGATAACGTCAAGGCCTACACGCAGAAAGAAAAGATTCGTAATAAGTATTCCAATAAACTTGAAGAAGCTGATGAAAGATTCATGCGTTCTATCGAGGAGAAAATCGACATTCCTGAATCGCGAAAGGATGATTTCCGCCGCGAACTCATGAACTACATCGGAGCTCTCGCGATCGAAGGGAAGCAGTTTGATTACAAGATGAACGAAAGACTTCATCGCGCACTTGAGCTGAAACTCTTCGAAGATCAGCGTGACACGATCAAGCTCACAACGATCATCTCGAACGTCGTGGATAAGCAGACCCAGGAAAAGATCGAAGTGGTGAAGAGCCGCCTGATTAAGAACTTCGGTTACTGCGATATCTGTGCGACCGATGCGTTGAACTTCGTGGCCTCGATCTTCGCTAAAGGCGATTCGATTAAGTCGTAGGAGTAGAGTTTGGATCACCCTATTAAGAGAGACCATTCGCGCTTCCGGAAGATTGTTAAGGGTAGAATCCGTGACAACCTCCGGAAGTACGTTTCCCAGGGAAATCAGATCATCCCGAAAGGCACGGATAAATTCACTGTGCCGATGCCGACGATCGATATTCCGCGTTTTCGTTTCGGTGATAAATCACAGGGCGGCATGGGACAAGGTCAGGGCCAGCCGGGAGATCCGGTAGACGGACAACAGGACCCGAACGGACAACCCGGACAAGGTGAAGCAGGCGAGGGCGAAGGGAAGAAAGAGCTCGAAGTCGAACTTTCTCTCGAAGAACTTGCGCGCATTCTCGGCGAAGAATTAGAACTTCCCAATATCGAACCGAAGGGCAAGAAGTCTCTTCAATCCGTTGTCGATCGTTACACCAATATTGGTACCACAGGTCCGGATTCCCTCCGTCACCTCCGTCGTACCTATAAGCAAGCACTGAAACGCCAGATTGCTTCAGAGTCATACGACCCTGAGAATCCTGCGGTCATTCCGATCCGTCGTGACTTCCGCTACCGTGCTGCGGATACAAAAATCGAAATGCAGAATGCTGCCGTCGTCATTTATATGATGGACGTGTCGGGATCTATGGGTGATGAGCAAAAAGAAATCGTGAGAACGGAATCTTTCTGGATCAATCTGTGGCTCAAGTCCCAGTATAAAGACATCGAGATTCGCTACATCATTCACGATGCCACTGCCAAAGAAGTGGATGAGAATACGTTCTTCAGAACGCGTGAATCGGGCGGTACGCTTATTTCTTCTGCGTACACACTTTGCAAAGAAATCATCGAGAAGGATTACAATCCGAATGAGTGGAACATCTATCCGTTCCATTTTTCTGATGGTGATAACTGGTCTGCTGACGATACGAAATTGTGCTTGGAGCTTCTCGATAAAATCATTCTGCCGGTTTCTAACCAGTTCTGTTACGGGCAGGTGGAGTCGCGCTACGGTTCCGGTCAGTTCTATAAGGACCTCACCGCAAAATACGGTGCCGCGAATGAAAAGCTCACACTTTCGAAAATCAAAAATAAAGAGGGGATTCTCGATTCGATCAAAGAATTCCTCGGGAAAGGTAAGTAATGAACCGCACGAAGCCCATCTCTGGTGAACTTCTTGCTCTCAAAAATGAGATCGAAGGCTACGCCATTGAATATGGCCTCGATTTCTTCCCGCAAATCTTTGAAGTCTGCGATTACGACACGATTAACATTCTCGCCGCTCAGGGCGGATTTCCCTCGCGCTATCCACACTGGAAGTTCGGGATGGATTACGATCAGCTTTCTAAGGGCTACACCTATGGTCTCCAGAAAATTTATGAGATGGTGATCAATACCGATCCTTGTTACGCCTATCTTCTTCAGGTGAATAACTGGGTCGATCAGAAGATCGTGATGGCGCACGTTTATGGCCACAATGATTTCTTCAAGAACAATGCCTGGTTCAAGAACACCAATCGTAAAATGATGGACGTCATGGCCAACCACGGAACGAAAATCCGTCGTTACATGGAAAAATACGGCCACGATTCCGTGGAAACGTTCATTGATAAAGTTCTCTCTCTCGAAAATCTTCTCGATATCAACGAGCTCTTTGAAACGTCAGAGCTTAAACGCAGCCGTCAGGAGCAGATTGTTCAGGAAAAAGTGGAATCTGAGGACGATGGTTATCTCATCGATGACCGTTCCGCTGCTCTGAAATCGTTCATGCGCACGCAGGCCCGGAAAGACAAGAAAGCTGAGAAGAAGGCCGACGAAGAAGAGATCACCGCCGAGCGTCCTCTCAATATCAGAACCAAAGACGTTCTCGGATATCTTATTCAGTATGCTCCACTTGAAGAGTGGCAGGCCGATATCATTGGTATTCTCCGTGAAGAAGCCTATTACTTCCTTCCGCAACGAATGACCAAGATCATGAACGAAGGGTGGGCGTCTTACTGGCACTCCAAGATCATGACCACCAGAGCGCTCGATGCTTCAGAGATCGTAGAATTCGCCGACAAACACGCCGGTGTGATGGCGATGTCCCGCCAAAACATCAATCCGTATAAAGTAGGGATTGAGCTCATGCGAGACATTGAATACCGCTGGGACCGCGGGATGTTCGGCAAAGAGTACAACGAATGTAATGACATGCCGGAGAAGCTCCGCTGGGACAAAAAACTTGGTCTCGGTAAGCAGAAGATCTTTGAAGTTCGTAAATCGCACAATGATATTTCATTCATCGATGAGTTCCTCACTCCTGATTTCTGCGAGCGCCAGCAGCTCTTCACTTATAAGTACAATCCGCGGACTGGCCGCTTTGAAATCGACTCCAAAGACTTCCAGGCGATTAAGCAAAAGCTTCTTTCTCAGCTCACGAACTTCGGTCAGCCGATCATCGAAGTTGAAGACGGCAACTACATGAACCGCAAAGAACTCCTCTTGAATCACGTTCACTACGGCGTGGATCTGGATGTGAATTACGTGAATGAGACGCTGAGAAATCTCTTCGCGATCTGGAAGCGTCCAGTGAACTTGAAGACGAAGTATGAAGAAAAAGAAGTTATCTTCCACTTCGACGGAAAAGAGTTCAAGCCGCAACACTAGTGGACGATAAAAAATTCGATCGAAAATCAGCTGAAGAATGGATCGCTCTCATTGAAAGTGAGGGCGCTAAAGTCCGTGAAAACGATATCTATCCGCTCCTCAACAAATGGATCTGGAACAACGACATCACTGATGTCTTAGACATTGGTTGCGGGCTTGTTGCTTCGTCGGCTGTTCTTTAGATGTTAAGTGTTTAGTGTTGTGTTTTTGTGT
>JBJMLZ010000175.1:0-4417 GCA_045805035.1 Bacteriovoracaceae bacterium | reverse complement strand
GAAGGGCGCCCTGATTTTTCTTTTTGGTCGGATCCACCGAAACCAGTGCGATCTTTTTATTGGGATAGTAGCGGTGAAAGCGAAGAAGGAGTTCATCAATGAGTGATGACTACCCTGCCCCACCTGTACCCGTAATACCGAATACCGGAATTTTTCCCGCAGTAACTTCAAAAGGAAACTCTCGATTATCTTCGATGAAGGTAATGACCTTCGCCACTTCGTAAGATGAAAGTTTTTTGTCTTTTAATTTTTTGAAGTCGACGGACTCGATCGTTGAGTAATCACACTTGGCGATCATGTCATCGATAATGCCATTGAGGCCCAAGGATGTTCCGTCATTCGGGTGATAAATTCTTGTGATGCCGCTTTTATGGAGCTCTTCCATTTCCGGAGGTGTGATCACGCCACCGCCACCGCCGAAAATTCTGACGTTCTTCCCGCCATTTTTATCGAGAAGTTCTCTCACGTATTTGAAGTATTCCATGTGCCCGCCCTGATAAGAGGAAAGGGCGATGGCATGAGCGTCTTCGGCGAGTGCGGCCTCCACAACTTCCTGAGCGGAACGATTGTGTCCAAGATGAATAACTTCCACCCCCTTGGACTGAAGGAGTCTTCTCATGATGTTGATCGAGGCATCGTGGCCATCAAAAAGGCTGGCGGCAGTGACGAAGCGGAGTTTGCGAGCAGTCATGGAATATTATCCCTGGAAAAACCTATAAATTTTTATTATTTAGTTGCTGTTTTGTCGAGTAAGTTTTATCTCTATAAGACCCAAAAGTCTCCTCGATATAGAGGGAAAACCTTTATAGGTTTTGCCGTCACGTGTATAATCGAGTTGTTCTTATTCTGAGGAAATTTATGAGCGACGATATCAAGGTCGAAAATCCATTTCATACTGCCCGTTTCAAGCCACCGAGAAAGGGTAAAAAACCACCAAAGCTTATCGCTATCGTTCACCAGTCTGGGTGCACGGGTTGCGAAGTTTGCGTAGCGGGCTGTCCGGTGGATTGTATCGAACTCGTGCCTGGACCAGATCCGAAAAACCCAGGTTATCAGCAGATGGTAGAGATCGATATTCAACGTTGTATCGGATGCCAGAACTGTTCTCAGGATTGTCCGTGGGAAACAATTACGATGTATCAGCATGACGATGCTTTCACAGCATGGGGAAATGAAACACTTTCTTCTGAGCTTTACATCGATGAAGCGAAACTTGAAAAATTGAAAGAAGAAGCAGCCGGATAAAAAAAGGGCCCCGAAAGGGGCCCTTTTTATTTGTGCTTAGATCTGAATCGGGAGCGACAGCGCTATCATGTAAATGTTGTAGTCAACGTCGCCGTCAACTTTAAGCGCGCCAGCTTTCCATTTGGAGAATGTGCCGTGACGGTATTCGAAGTTGATATCAAGAAATGGAAGCAGCGTAAAACCAAGTCCCGCTTTGAAGCCTGATCCATCTGAGAGAGTGAGTTTATCAGTGGTGTTGTTGGCCTTGTATTTTCCATCGCCGGTAGCAGAGAAAATGTAACCACCATATACGCGGAAAAGAACGGGAAATTCAAATCCAACAAAGCCCGCCCACTCATCGATAGAGAGATTGCCTTTCATCGCTTTATCATCAGGGTTAATGGAACTGTGAAGATAATCAAGACCTACCTGAAAACCAAGTTTCTGATAGCCGAGGCGACCACCAAAAGATCCACCGCTGCCGCCGCTGAAGGAATTCTTCTGAACCGTTCCCACTCCGGGAACATTGGCCTCATGGAATTGTCCTTTAAGTCCTGCGGAATAACCAAGAACTGGTTCAACGAGTAAATCTGCTTTTGCCTGTGTTGTGAGAAAGAGGAAGGTAAGGAGGAAAAATCCGAGAAACCTTTTCATGAATAAACTCCCGGTAAAATGAGTGTTGCTCAATTATACCGGGAGTGATGTGGGCAAGTTAATTGCGGCGAATTTTACCTATCAGTTCCTGAGTGCGTACGAAGACTATGTCCTTACCATTCGCGGCCTTGATGGCCACATAGCCGGCAGGAACTTCCTGGATGTTTTCACTGGCGATCATACGACCGGAAGTTTTGTCCTGAGAGATTTCTCCCACCAGGTCTCCGCCTTTCGCCATGACCTGACCAATGTAGCCTTTGCCGAAGAGGACAAGGTCGCCATCTTTCAGCTGAAAGCGACACTCAAAACAGTTGTAACGGTTATCAACGATTAGTGAGTTCCCTTTTTTCAGGTTAAACATCACGAGCTCATCTTTCACGCGGGTGACAGAGAAAAGGTTGAGATCCGAGAAGACCACGAAGGTGAAAAGGAAGCATGAACACACCATTTGTAAAATCTTCGTGCGATGGAGGATCACACCTTCAAATTCCAGGTCACGGGCCTTTTCTTTTGAGGGATCATCGAGTTGCTGCGCAATCTTGCGATCGAAGATAAATTTCTTCAAACCAATCGAAAAGAAGAAAGTCGTAGCGAGAAGAATCAAAACAGAGAACATAAAGAGACGGAAGAAATACATTCCCGGCTGGTGGATCATCACATCGCGGCCCTGGAGAAGATAAGCGCCGAAGAGGAAGAACATGGGAAGTGCGACCCAGTTCAGAGCATCGAGGATTTTGTGACGGAAGAACCACTCTTTACGTTTTTGATGGTGATCATACTGAACGAGAAGAATACGGAAGCTTTCATAGTCCTGTTCATTGATCAAATCTGGACGAGCGTTTCGTATGCCTTCCCAGACGTAATCCACGCGATCAAGACTGGAGTTGAAGTAAAACTTATTGCCGTCTTTCATCTTGAGATAAAAAACAGACCAGCAAACGCGGCCGACTGATTCGACGTCTTCGAAGTTCAGTTTCTTATTTTCTTTTGCTTCATGAATAAGAAGATGATCCGGATACACCTGGACGGAGCGCTTGAGCCTGTCTTTTAACCACGAGAAGTAAAAGATGAAACCGGCGATAAAAAAACTTACGGTGAACAGTAGTTCATTGCCCTGAACTTCCCACACGTGTTTCCATCCGAGCTGAAAGAACTGCAATAACCAGAAGGCCGTCAGCATGATGGAGACGCCTACGAACGCCATCAAGTAGACCTTATAGTGATTACGATAACGCAAAAATCTGGGCTGAATGGGCTCAAATTTCGGTGATGATTCCAAGCAAATCTCCTGGTTGTACCAGGGACTTATCGGACGATCAGTTGAGATACTTGATTTTTTTAGTATGATCTTTGCAAGCTGCTGTTTTTTCGCAGAAAAATGAAGAGTCCGGCAGCAATCAGACAGAGAGAAATCCACTGAGAAGGAGTGAGTGACCCCCATTGCCCGCGAATCTGATCGCCCCGTAAAAATTCAATCCACAGTCGAATCACTCCGTAGCTCACAAGATAAATCGTGATCAAAGTTCTTTTCGGTAAGCGAGAACGAAGCAGAAAAATTCCCAGCGACAATAAAAGTCCAAACTCCAGAAGCTGTGTTGGGTGTCTTTTAGCTCCATGAAGATGAATGCCCCAGAATAATTCTGTTTCCTTCCCGTAACAGCAGCCGGCAAGAAAGCAGCCGAATCTGCCGATGGCGTGGCCGATGGTTAAGGGAGGGACCATGGTCCAGAGAAGATCAGTGGTAATGGGAAATTTTAGTCCCTTCAAAACAAGAAGGAAGAAAAGAGCTCCGAGAAATCCGCCGTAAAAAACAAAACCACCGCCGATCCAGAATGAACTTTGTTGAAAAAGAGCGGCAGAGATTTCATCGGGAACCGTATAGAGAAAAAGAATCTTCGCTCCCAACCAGCTGAAGACAAACATTCCCCAGAATAGAAGTTGGGCCTTCCAGCGCTCAAACGTCGAAGGAAGAAGTTCAAAAAAAATCTGGTAAGCGACTCCCCAACCGAGACCCATGAAGAGAGGATAGGAATAGAGAATGAAACCGTTATTTTGGTAAAGGATCGGGAGCATTGCTCTTCTTCTTTTTCAGGTGAACGAAGAAATCAATGACGAGAAGAAATCCTGCGACGGTGATGCAACTGTCGGCGACATTGAACGCAGGAAAATGATTGGCCTCGTTCTTCCAGTAAAACATGAGAAAATCCACCACGTATCCGAGAGTGAAGCGATCGATGAGATTTCCCGTCGCACCGGCAAGAATGAGAGCGTAGGCCAGCGACATATACATCGGCCCTTTCAGTGTCTTTACCAGCATGTAAAAAATCCATCCGCAGAAGATGACCGGTAGAGCGAGGAAAAGAACCTGGCGAAAAAGGGGATGCCCATCAGCTCCGAATCCAAAAGCGGCTCCGGTATTCTTCACATAAGCGAGAGAGAAAAAACCATCGATGATCGTTTTGGTTTCGCCGTAGTAAAAGGCCTGCTGAATAGCGCCCTTAGTGAGCTGATCAATAATGATCAAGGCCGAAATCATGAG
>JBJMLZ010000174.1:0-23671 GCA_045805035.1 Bacteriovoracaceae bacterium | reverse complement strand
TCCCGTACATCGGTGCTTGCCGGTCCAGAAGACCGTAAAACATCACCGTATGGGGAAGAACGCCAACACCTGAATTTGCGTGTTGAGGAAGAAAATTATAGTTTCCCCATTTCTCCGAATGCTGGTTGGAAGAAACGTGGACCTTAGTGAAAAGAGCGATCTTTTTTTCGGAAAGAATTTTTTCAGAGAGATTCAGCCATTCAATCGTTTGTTCGTAACTCGTCGGTGTGAACTCACTGGTTCCGGCCTCAAGAACGATGAAAGAGAGCGGAAGCTCACGGGTGAGTTTCTCAAGACCTTCTTTGATACTTTCTTTCGCGCCCCAACCGAAAAAGGATTGCCACAAAGAAAGAAGTTTATAAGTTTTCTGCTGCCGAACCGCGATCCCGATCGAAATTCCGGTGTAAATTCCCAGCGACTGAGCGTAGGCGAGTGCCGGGCCGAGATTTCTCCGGATGCGTTTCAAAGGAACACGAAGGAGACTTACGTCCATCAGGTTCTGCTGATTTCGCGCGAGCCATCTCACGGCCTTCATCGCGACTTCGCGATTTCCACGCGGCTGAAAGAAGGCCTCCATCCATTCCGAAGGATGAAGCGTGTGAAGGTGAGAGCCACGGAACTTAAGGGCCGGTCGCCATTCAAAACTTTTCCCGCAAGCTTGTTTCATCCGCGTGAAGTTCGGAGTGACCTGCCACATCGGATGAGGAAAAAGAAAACCCATTTCCCGAAGGCCCTTCATCATCACCGACATCGGTTCCCAGCGGGACTTAATGATCAATGAGAATTTGTTTTGACGGCACTTCACCGCGACGGTTTCTCCCTCGGGATAAAAGTTCAGGTTGAGCGTGATGAGATCAATGGGGAGACCGCCGTCGATCAGGACCTGTTTTAATTCCTGCCGAAGAGTTTCATGAGAAGGCACGAGTTCATTCATGCGCTCAGGTCTCCGAGCGAAAGACAGGCAGGATATAAGAATCAGGACTGCGCTAAGCGTAAGTTTCATCATAGGGAGTGATATAAATATAGGCAAAGAAACGCTCCTCTTGAATAATATTCCTGTGAGTGACCTGAAGAATTTTGAAAGACAACTTCCTCCGCTGTTTCTGGAGCTTGTTTCCGAGCTCTCGAAAAATGGCCACCTCGTGACCGTGGTGGGCGGAATCGTGCGCGATTATTTTCTGGAAGGTAAAATCGGCAAGGACTGGGACATTGAAATCTCTCATCCGACGATTGCCTGGGAACTCAAGGCCTGGAAAGAGCTTGGCAAAGAACTGTCAAAAGTCGGTCGAGTCACTTTTCTTCCCTACGACGTGATGAGGATTGAGGCCCAGGGACTTGAGTTCGAACTTTCGCCACCAAGAAAAGAAACGTTCACCGAAGAAGATCATCACAAAAATTTCACCGTGAGTTTTGATTACCGCATGGCCTTCGAGGAGGCGGTGAGAAGAAGAGACTTTACCGTGAATGCCATGGGCATAAGAGTGAATGCGAAAGGAAAGGCAGAACTCGTTGATCCTCTGAATGGACTCCTTCATTTGAGAGAGAAAGAGCTTCACGCCTGCGGACCGGACTTTGGGCGGGATCCTGTGCGCTTTCTTCGCGCGGTTCGTTTTTCGATCAAGCTTGATTTCACTTTCTCCCAGCAGCTGCGCTGGGTGCTCGAAGGAATGAAGCTTTCCGGGATTTCACCTTCGTATTTCTGGAGTGAGATGCAGAAGTCACTGAACCCTGTGCTTTTTTACAGGAAGATTCTAGATCAGAAGACGATTCATCCGGAGCTTCCTCTTCCGACGGAAGATATCCGTGAAAAACTTCCGAATCTCCAGAAGGTTCTTGCGGATCCTTCTAAGCACGATGCCTGGATCATTGCGCTTGAGTGGGAAGAAATCGACAGCTCAGGTTGGCAGAAGTATTTCAATCTTTCTTCGGAAACCGGCAGACGCCTTCAGCGTTGGGCGAAGATGACGAGAGACTTTACCCGCGTGATGCCGGAAGAGTTTCACGGAGAGTTTGAGGCAATGAGAGACAAACCACTCTTTGAAGCGCTCTTTGACTGGTACTTCACCACAAAACAGATTCTTCAGAAAAATCCTGAGCTCCCGCTACTCAACATGGTGGACTCCTATCTTCCGCAATGGGTGCATCTTTATAAGTTTGAGGCCCCGAAGGACGTGAAACACATTGATCCTCCTTATCGCGCGAAATACCAGGTCTGGAATTTATGTCAGAGATTGTGAACCTCACAAAAATTTCGGCAAAGGACCTTACTGAGCTGAAAGAAATTTTCTTTGAAAGCTCGACGAAAAAAATCTTTAAGGATGAGGCGGAGAAAGAAGCGTTCTATGAGAAATATCTCGGCCACTATCTCACGCACTTTCCGGAATACGTGTGGGTTGCCCGTGAGGGGAGAATCCTGGGATATATGATTGCGGCCCCGGTCACAAAGAACCCGGGTCTTTATGCCATTCAGCCACATCTGGTGACCTTCGAAGAATACTTTCAGGACTATCCTGCCCACCTCCATGTGAACTTTCATGCTGACGCCAGGGGAAAGGGTCTAGGGAGTAAGCTTTTTTCAGAACTGGAAAAACAACTTCAACGACTGAAAATCAGAGGGGTCCACATCATGACCGGGCCTGACTCACGGAACAAATCTTTCTACCAGAGACTTGGTTTTGATTTTGAAGTGACTCTAAACTTCCAGGGGAGTCCGATCCTCATGATGGGGAAAAAACTTTGACAGACAAAGTCATCGGAACCTAACCTAGACTGATAACAAATAGTAGGGGTTTTAGAGTGAAGATAATCTTTTGCTTATTGATGAGCTTGAGTTTGGGCGTGGCCGCCCAGGAAGTGACCCCCACTTCCCGCGTTTACCAATCCATTGAGTTCGAAGACGATCTCGATTTTGAAAATCTGGCACTCGCAGTTGATCGCCAGCTTGCCTCTTATGATGTTCAAGGTCTCAAAGGAACTATCAAATTCGGCACGGTAAACTATCCAAAGACCATTCTCCGTAGTTCTCTCGAGCTTCTGAAAGACCTCGCTGCGAAAGCTCAGGCATGTACTCAGCGTCGTGATCTCGATGATTGCCAGGCAGACTTCAGCCGCGCGATGAATGATAAGTTTCTCATCTACCGCCCGGTTCCGAAGAAATCAGAAATGGGTTCACGTGAAGGCAGAAATACGACTCATTATACTTCGTATTATTCGCCGGATCTCCACGGATCACGCGTGAAGACTGATCGCTTTAAACATGCGATCTACAAAACTCCCACTAACTCTGCTGATCTCAGTCTCTCGCGTGTCGACATTGACTACCACGGCGCACTTGATGGGAAGGGACTTGAGCTCTTCTATGTCGAAGATTCTTTCTTTGATCTTTATCTTCTTCAGGTTCAAGGTGGCGGTCGCATTCATGTGATGAACGCTGATGGCACCGAAGAAATTAAATATCTTTCTTACGACGGTAAAAACGATCGCGCTTTCAACATGATTTATAAGTACATGGTGAGTAAAGGCTATCTTCGTGGGGACGCTTCTGTTCCTGCGCAGAGAAGATTCCTCGAAGAAAATCCGGACAAGGAAGAAGAGATCTTCACTTCATCACCTTCGTATGTGTTCTTCAAAGAAACAAATGAAGAGCCGGTGGGGCTGGATAACATTCCTCTCACCGAAAGACGTTCGCTGGCACTTGATTCACGAATCTATAAAACGACAGGCCTCATTAATTTCGTGAAGGCAGTGAAGCCCACTTCGATTGATGAAAACGGCAGAGTTGTGAAAGCTCCTTTCTCCCGCTTCTTTATCTCGCAGGATACGGGTGGAGCAATCCGTGGAAATGCCCGCTGTGATCTTTACGCCGGATATGGCCCTATGGCCGAACTCGCGGCCTACAACACCAACGATATGGGTGAGCAGTACTTCCTGATTCAAAAGACAACTCGCTAATATAAGGGGCCCCCGAGGCCCCTTTCTTTTCCCTCAATAAAATCCCGACAATTCCGATACGGCATAAAATAGCAAAGGATATCTCATGAAATGGGTAGTGTTGTTTTTCTGTCTTATTACTGCCGGTGTTTCGATGGCGGACACTTGTGTAATTGAAGGCGCGTGGGTGATGCCAACTGCGGGATCGCCCCAACAATGCTGTCAAGGCCTCGAGTTAAATCCGGCGGCCCAGAATTCAGGAACAAAAGGTCAGTGTCTGAAAAAAGAAAATGGCCAGTTTTGTATCGGCCAGAATCTTCCTATTCTCCACTACCCGGGTGCAGTTGATAAATGCTGTAGCGGTCTCGGAAGAGTTCTTCCGAATAATCCTGATCCTCGCGTGAGCTTTCTTTGTATGAAGGAAGCGACATGTGTGAAGGAAGGAGAATGGGCGTCGGTCAGTCCTGGTGCTCCTGATTGTTGCCAGGGGCTTGTTCGTTATTCGCCGCCAGGAAAATACGGTGCGGTTCAGTGTGTGAAAGAGCAGGCCACAAATTGTATTCAGGAAAATCTTCCGCTCTTCCAGTATCCGGGAGCGCCGAAGTGTTGCGAAGGGCTTCATGCGGGACGTCCGAGCATGATGAATCCCGTGGGATTTGCTGATGTCTGTCTTCGCGGTGTCGTCGGTGCTGACAAACCAGCGGTGAACAATTCTGAACAACACAAGCAGATCGATATCGATCCGGGAGTTCATCTCACCGAAGATCCGGGTTCTTCAAGACAATAAAGAAATATCTTCCAAGGCCGCCTCGTGCGGCCTTTTTTTTTTCTACTTCACCAGAATTTTAAAATAAAGAAGCGACATAAGAAGGATCGTGCCGATTGAAATGAGATTCAGCCAGATCCCTTTTTTGAGCATCGACTTGAGCGGAACGAGTCCCGTGCCGTAGGCAATCGCATTCGGCGGAGTTCCTACTGGCATCATGAATGCGAGTGAACTTCCCAGAGCAACTGCAAGTACGGGAATCACGCCTTGAGAATCAAAGGGTGGCGTCGCGACGGTCAGAGGAATAAGAAGATTGGCGATCGCAGTGTTACTCACAAGCTCTGAACCGAACACTGTGAGCGCGATGAGAAGAAGAAGCGCCAGCACAAACGGGAGAATTGTGAACGGCAGGTGAGAGCCAATAACAGCGGCAAGCTTTGTCTGAAAGACCAGTTCTCCAAGAGAAATCCCCGCACCGAAAAGTATGAGTGTGCCCCAATCGATTCTCTGGGCGTCTGACCAGGAAAGGAGCTGCGAGCCTTCTCCGTTGGGAATGAAAAAAAGAAGCGTGCCCATGAAGACACCGACCATTCCTTCCGGAAGCCTGGAAAGAAGAAGACGCGAAAATTCGTGATGTTCACCAAGTCCCAGGGAAGCAAGACTCGGAAGAATCCACAGAACCATGGTCATTGCCATGACGACGAGAACTTTTTTCTGGTTTGAGGTGAGAGGAGAAGGCTTCTTCGTCATTCCGGTATGGGAAGGAAGAAGGTTCAACTCTTTCCGGAAGAGGAGAATGAGCGCCACCATCACAATCAAGGCGGTCGGCACCATCAGCGCCATCCACTGAACAAAACCAATGCGAGTCCCGACGAGTTTTTCAAGCAGTGAGATGGCGATCACGTTCGGAGGTGTACCGATCGGAGTAGCAATACCTCCGATGGTCGCGGCATACGCGATGAGAAGAAGAAGACCTGAACTCGGATGATTCTTATCGACCTTCAGGTGATGGAAAAGCGAAATAGCAATCGGCATGAACATCGCCGCAGTTGCGGTGTTTGAGAGAAATGCCGAAAAACCTGCGGTGAGAAAAGCAATCATGATCATCACGCGCTTCGGACTTCCATTCACCAGATGCGCGGAGAGACACTTCTCCGCAATCCATTGATCGACTTTATGCCGGTGAATCGCTTCCGCCATGAAGAAGCCACCCATGAAAAGAAAGATCACCGGATTAGCGAAACCTTTCAAGGCATCCTGAAAACTCGCCACACCCATGATCGAGCAAAGACAAATCGCAATCAGTCCGGTGACGGGAAGAGCGATCTTCGGCGCCAGCCACCAGGAAACCGTAAGGGCCATGATCGCGGCAAGATTTTTTTGGGGAAGATCAAGAGGCAGTGGAAGAAGCAGCACCAGGAGAAAAAGCACCGGGCCCGCAATAAAAAGGATCCGGTCGATGTTCTTCACGCGGGATTTCCTGAATCAAAGAATTCACACGTGAGTTTCAGTTCGCTTTCGAGTTTCTTTTTGAGTGCCATGATACCGAAGCGTTCGGTCGCGTGGTGTCCGCCGGCAAAGTAATGAATGCCTGCTTCGCGGGCATCATGCCAGTTGTATTCAGAGATTTCTCCGGTGAGATAAGCATCGAGATTGTCTTTCATTGCCTCAACCCATTCATTGTTTGCGCCCCCGGTAATTATCCCGAGCGAATTGATGAGATGGTTTTCATCGGGAGTCGCGAGGATCACTGAATGCTTCAAAATGATTTCGAGTTTCTTTTTTAATTCGGCCGCAGAAATTGGCGATGAAAATTTTCCCTTCGCTCCCATCGGCTGACGTTTGTAGAGAGCAAAAGGGGCCAGCTCACTCATCCCAAGTTCACGTGCCAGCGAAACTGCGTTGCCAATTTCAGCGTGACCATCAAGGGGAAGATGATAAGCAAAAAGATTGAGATCAGTTTTTACGAGAGACTTCACGCGCTCGCCCCAGGCACCGGTGACAGTGCGTGCGCCCTGATGTTTCCAGAAAATTCCATGGTGCACAACAAGTGCATCAGCGCCCCAGTTAAGCGCTTCACGAATCGAATCCTGAGTAGCAGACACGGCAAAGGCCACTCGCGCGATTTTGTCTTTTCCCTCGACCTGAAGGCCATTAGGAGCGTAATCCTCAAAGTTTTCCGGCGTCAAAAGACGCTGAAAATAGTCCTGAAGCTGCGAGCGAGTGATACTCATGATCGATCCTTTTCAATGACACCTTATTTTCATACAATTTTCTGAGTTAAACAAAGGAATCTCATATGAAGTTTAAACCAGGAATCGTGTTCGGCCCCGCTCTTCAGGACCTGTATCAATATGCGCGCGAAAACAAGTTCGCGATCCCGGCGGTGAACGTTGTGGGCACTAACTCGGTCAACGCGGTGATGGAAACTGCCAAGGCAGTCAACTCACCGGTCATCATTCAGTTTTCCAATGGCGGCGGTCAATTCTACGCCGGAAAATCCTTGAAGCTTGAAAACGATAAGGCCGCAGCTCTGGGCGCTATCTCGGGAGCACTTCACATTCACATGATGGCAGAGTACTACGGCGTTCCAGTTATCGTTCACACCGATCATGCGGCAAAGAAACTTCTTCCGTGGATCGATCATATGCTTGAGGCAGGTGAGGCGAATTTCAAAGCAACGAAAAAACCAATCTTCTCTTCTCACATGCTCGATCTTTCAGAAGAGTCCCTGGAAGAAAACGTCGAGATCTGCACGAAATATTTCCGTCGCATGAATGCCATCCAGACCGGCATCGAAATTGAGCTTGGTGTGACGGGTGGTGAAGAGGATGGCGTAGATAATTCCGGCATTGATAGCTCAAAACTTTACACACAGCCTGAAGACGTGGCGTACGCTTACTCACATCTTCGTGAAGTGGGTCCTGCATTCTCTATTGCCGCTTCCTTCGGTAACGTGCACGGTGTTTATAAACCCGGGAACGTGAAACTTTCTCCGATCATTCTGAAAAACTCTCAGGAGTACGTTCAGATAAAATATGGCACCGGTCCTAAACCGGTTTCGTTCGTTTTCCACGGGGGATCAGGATCCCTCCAGTCAGAAATTCGCGAAGCGATCGATTACGGTGTCATCAAGATGAACATCGACACCGATATGCAGTGGGCGTTCTGGGAAGGCATCAAGAATTTTTACAAAGAAAAAGAAGCGTACCTTCAGGGGCAGCTTGGAAATCCGGAAGGACCAGAAGCACCAAACAAGAAGTACTACGATCCACGGGTATGGCTCAGAAAAGGCGAAGAGAGTTTCGTGAAGCGCCTCAAAGGTGCCTTTGAAGACCTGAACAACATTAACAGGAACGCTTGAAAGAATTTATTCATTACATCGGAAGCGGCATAGAGTTCTCGGGAGTGCTTGCAGCGAGAGACATATCAAAGGTGCCCTGGCTGAAAAAAGTCTAGATGGCCAATCTCCTCATTATCGTTCTTTCCCTTCTCGTTGGGATTGCTCTCCGTCGCGTGAAGTCTGTCCCGGACAATGCGCATCTGACGTTGAATCAGGTGATTCTCTACGTGGCACTGCCCGCGCTTATTTTTAAAAACATTCCCGGTATGAACTGGGATCCATCTCTCCTGGCACTTTGCCTTGTGCCGTGGTTTCTCTTTTTTGTGGCGTGGGGAGTTTTTGGGAAGTCTTCCTGGCCCGATGACGTGAAGGGCGCACTTATTCTCACTGCCGGATTAGGCAATACGGCGTTTGTGGGGTTTCCGGTGATTGAATCTTTGTACGGGAACGAAGGGCTTCGTTACGCCATTTTTCTCGATCAGCCCGGAACGTTTCTCATTGTCTCAAGTCTCGGCCTCGTGGTGGCCAATCGCTACGCTGAAGGAGTTCTCCGAAAGCGTGATCTCGTGATGAGGATCATTCTCTTTCCTCCGTTTCTCTCTTTTTCCATCGCGATTCTTCTTTCGCTTGCGGGTTGGAGACCGAGTGGAGCAGGGGAAATGATTCTTGATCGCCTGGCATCGATGCTGACTCCACTCGCGCTCATTTCCGTGGGGCTGCAGCTTCGATTATCCGACATGAAAACAGAAAGAAAATTTCTCATGGCGGGACTCGCGTTCAAGCTTATGATCTCTCCTCTTCTTATCCTGGGAACAATGAAGGCGCTCAATTTCACCGGTACTTTTGGAAGAGTGGCAGTGATGGAAGCCGCGATGGCACCGATGGTGACGTCAACCATTGTTGCTCAGGCGCATGGCCTCAGACCAAAACTCGCGGGACTGATGCTCGGACTCGGAGTCCCGCTTTCGTTTTTAACTTTATTGTTGTGGAAGTATATCGTTTAGAGCGAATTTCTTTTCAGGAAGAGCTCACGAAGTTCCTTAGACACCCTGTCTTGCCGTATCTCCTCCTTTTTCCTAGCATGAAAGGATGAAAAACCTTCTTTTTCTGGCCATCTTTTTTTCCTCGCAGCTTCTGGCCTGTCCTTATGGCTATGAGTTACCTCGATCGGTTCACATCCCGGTGGGAGTAACCGAAGGCGGGATTACAGAAGATGAGTTCATGAAAATTTCCACCGAACTCGAACAAATTTATGTTCCGGATGTTTCATCCCGCGGAGGAAATCTTAAAGTCTACAAAGAGTGGGCGAGTAGTGAGGCCAATTCCTACGCGCAAAGAGAGAAAGAAGAATGGAAAGTGATTCTTCTCGGAGGAATTGCCCGCCATAAATTCATGACCGCCGATGGTTTCGCGCTCATTGTTTGCCATGAGATCGGTCATCACCTTGGAGGAGTTCCCCGTTACGATGGCATCGATATCGGTTGGGCCACGAATGAAGGACAAAGTGATTATTTCTCGACGATGAAATGCCTTCGTCGCTACTGGGAAAAATCGGATAATGTGCAGGCAATCGCTCATCAAAACGTTCCGGAAACGCTCCTCAATCAATGCGGAAAAAACTGGAAGTGGAATCGTGATGAGGCCCTCTGCATCCGCTCCGGAATGGCCGGTCTTTCTGCTGCAAATGTTTTTGCATCACTCGCATGGAATCTGAAAAAACCAAAATTCGAAACGCCTGACGAGAAAGTTGTGAAGGAAACTTACTCTTCTCATCCTAAGGCCCAGTGTCGACTTGATACATATTTTCAGGGGGCCCTTTGCGAGGCTTCTTTCCTCGAAGAAATGGCGACAGAAACACAGGGTTCCTGTCATGAAGCTCACGGACAAACCATCGGCGTGAGACCTCATTGCTGGTTTAAACCGACACTTTAACTCCAACCAATATTTTCTTACATGTGTTCGTCTTCATGGACCCGTCTTCGGAATCTGTCACAATTATCCGAAGACATGTTTCAAGGAGTACGACATGACACATTGGAAGCAAGGATTGCTTATCGCTGGTTTGGTTTTCGCTTATAACTCGATCGCCTGTACACAGGATGGATCAGAAGGTTTTGTTCCGGAAAATAATCTCAAAATTTCAGTGAACGCCAAGAGAAACGGCGGTCTCACTGAAGAACAATTTAACAAAGTGATCGATGAAGTTGAAGGCCTCTATGCCCCGATCGTCGCTTCAGAAAGTCATGGCGCTGGCACACTGAAAGTCGTTCGTAAATGGACTGATCCTACAGTGAATGCTTATGCTCAGCAGATTGATGGAGAGTGGAGAGTCTCTATGTTCGGCGGTCTCGCTCGTCACGAAACAATCACTGAAGACGGCTTCCGCCTCGTTATCTGTCATGAGATCGGTCACCACATCGGTGGAGCTCCAAGAAAAGTTTCTCCATGGGCAAGCCCATGGGCCTCCAACGAAGGCCAGGCCGATTACTGGGCAACACTTAAGTGTCTCCGTCGCGTGTGGATGGATGAAGACAACACTTCTGTGATTTCTTCGATGGATGTTCCCGCTGAACTCTCTAACAATTGTGCGGCCCAATTCTCAGGCGAAGACCGCGCGATCTGTGTTCGCGGTGGCATGGCAGGTCTCTCCGTTTCAAAACTTTTCCAGTCACTCATGCAAGAGAC
The DNA here is from genome assembly GCA_045805035.1 of Bacteriovoracaceae bacterium. Classification (GTDB taxonomy): domain Bacteria; phylum Bdellovibrionota; class Bacteriovoracia; order Bacteriovoracales; family Bacteriovoracaceae; genus Peredibacter. Next base: position 12,947 of record JBJMLZ010000174.1, on the reverse strand, counting down.
AACGCCACCGCTTTTTGAGACGCCGTCAAAAGTTGTTGTCACAACAACCGACGATAATCATCCGGCTACTCAGTGTCGTCTCGATACATATTTCCAGGGTGCATTGTGCGAGAAGTCTTTCAATGAAAACGTGAGTGCATCGTCTGAAGTGACCGGCACTTGCCACGGTTCTACCGGTCACCTTATTGGTCTTCGTCCACTCTGTTGGTTCAAGCCTTCCGTTCAGTAATCCAACCTAAAATTCTTTTCACATGAAAGGGCCTGTCAGGGCCCTTTCTTTTTTTTTCTGACATTTCAACCGGGCAAGAATTTCCATGCAACAATAATCCCAACAATTCATAAAGGAGTTATGAAATGAAAACCTTATTGCACGGACTGCTCGCTCTTTCACTCACATCTGCCTCTGTCTTCGCTTGTACTATGGACGGAAAAGAAGGGATCGTTGAAGAAAACAACCTTCGTATTCCGGTTTCACAGAAAAGCATCAACGGAATCACAGAAGAACAATTCAATGCTGTCATCGACGAAGTCGTTGCGGTGATGTCTCCAATCGTGAAGTCTCACGGTGGTGAACTTCAGGCCGTAAAACTTTGGGAAGATGAAACAGTAAACGCCTACGCTGAACAGGAAGGCACTACTTGGAAAGTTTCTATGTTCGGCGGTCTCGCTCGTCACGAAACAATCACTCGTGATGGTATGGCCCTCGTCGTTTGTCACGAAATCGGTCACCACATCGGTGGCGCTCCTCTTTACAGCTGGAAGTCTGGTTGGGCCTCTACAGAAGGTCAGGCCGATTACTTCGCTACAACAAAATGTCTCCGCCAGGTTTGGCTCAAAGATAACAATGAAGAAATCGTCAGCCACCTCGACGTTCCTGCGAAAGTTAAGCAGATGTGCGGAAAGCACCTCTGGAATGCTGACTACGCAGTTTGTATCCGTGGTGCAATGGCCGGTGACTCTGTTTCTCGTCTCTTCGCAGCACTCCGTCAGGAAGCTTCTCCTGCGAAATTCGATACTCCAGATCCAGCTGTAGTGAAGTACACGAACGAAAACCACCCAGGAACTCAGTGTCGTCTCGATACATACTTCCAGGGCGCTCTCTGTGATATTCCTTACACAGAAGAATTCAGCCGTGATTCAGAAGTCACTGGTGCTTGTCACAAGGCCAATGGCCACAAGATCGGTCTTCGTCCACTCTGCTGGTTCAAGCCTCTTCAGTAAGAGTAGTTGAGTAAATTAATCAGAAAGGCCGGGGTAACCCGGTCTTTTTTTTTGCCCGACAAAGTCTTACTTTTCTGGACAGATATTCTCTCATTGGAAATGATACCCCTGAGATTTACGGATAAATCAGGAGATCAAAATGAAATTCATCGCAATTGCCCTCGTTATTTCTGCCATCACGGGTTCTGCCCTTGGCTGCGGAACGGATAATCCTAACGACGGTTTCCTTCCAGAAAACACAATGAACATTCCAGTTGGTGCTAAGTCTGCTGGTGGTTTGACTGAAGCTCAATTCAACGCTGTTATCGACAGAATTGAGCCAATCTACGCTCCAGTGGTAGCGAGCCGTGGTGGGAAACTTAAAATCAATCGTAAGTGGACTGACGGTACTGTGAACGCCAACGCAACTGAGTTCTTCGGAACCTGGACTGTGAATATGTACGGCGGTCTCGCTCGTCACGAAAAAATCACTGAAGACGGATTCTCTCTCGTTCTTTGTCACGAGCTTGGTCACCACATGGGTGGAGCTCCAAAAGTTGCTCTGAACTTCCTCATGAAGTGGGCATCGAATGAAGGTCAAGCTGATTACTGGGCAACACTCAAATGTCTTCGCACAGTATGGGCACATGATAATAACGAAGCGGTTGTTCGTTCTTTGAATGCTCCACAGATTCTTGTTGATGCTTGTAACAAGAGCCACGGCGATAAAGCTGATCGCTCTATCTGTATCCGCGGCGGTATGGCAGGTGCTTCAGTCTCTGCACTTTTCGCGGCAATGAGAAACAAGCCGGAAGCTCAGTTCAACACTCCGGATACATCGGTTGTTTCACGCACGAACGACGCTCACCCTGAGTTCCAGTGTCGTCTCGATACTTATTTCCAGGGCGCACTTTGTGAGAAAGCTTTCACTGAAGACGTTTCTCAGAAAGATGAAGTCACTGGCACATGTCACGCATCAACTGGGTATACAGTTGGCGTTCGTCCACTCTGCTGGTTCAAGCCTTCAGTTCGTTAATTTTTTAGCATGATAAAAAAAGAAAGGGGCCTTCGCGGCCCCTTTTTTATTTGAATTACTTCTTCAAAAATTCCATCAACTGTTTCCAGGAATCTTCGTCCGCCTTTTTATTGTAGGCGATTGGGATTTTGTATTGCTTGCCGATAGCGGTAGCATTTGGATTAGTAAAAGCGTGCATGGCACCTTTGTAGTTCACGATTTTATAGTCGGCCTTGAGGTCTTTCATTTCTTTTTCAAAACCAGTTCTCTGCTTGGCAGGAACCATCTTATCCGCAAGACCATTCATCGCGAGGACTTTGGCCTTGATTCCCTGAGATTTGAGAGATGATTCAAGACCACCGTGGAAGCTCACGACACCTTTCACGTCCGCTCCAGAGCGGGCCAGATTCAACGCCTGAGTTCCGCCGAAGCAGTAACCAATCACATAGATCTGTGAAGCATCCACATGCGGATCTTTTTGTGCCATTGAAATGTATTTGTTCAGGCGTTCAACTCCCATCATCGGATTCTGATAGAAAGGAGTTGCGAGTGCAGTTGCCTCTTGCGGAGTCTGCACGACCTGACCGTTACCATAGAGGTCCACCGGAAGTGTGGCGTAGCCAATGTCATTTAACATTTGCGAACGCTTCATGATGTAGTCATTTCTTCCCCACCATTCGTGAACAATGACGATCAGAGGAACTTTGTCCTTCATTTCTTTGGGAAGAGAGACACTTGATTCAAATGTCTTTCCTTCTTCCTGATACGAAATTATCGGAGAATAGGATTCTTTGGCCGTTTCTTGTTTCTTGTCTTTTTTGTGGGCGCAGCCAGTAGTAAGCATCACCGCGGTCATGAGGGACATTAATAATTTCATATAAACTCCTTGAAGTGAGGTTTTTAATAATCTAACCGATTTTAGGAAATCAACAATGGTCAAAACAGAGAGGCACTGCTTCCCGACAAATTAAGACTTAATCTGAGTAGGTGAAGTCAGCAATGTGAAGCGCAAGTGAAGGATACATATCTGTCAGGTCTTTCCGGGATTTCATATGGAAGTTTTCATATTCAAAACCTGGGGCCACAGTACAACCTAAAAGTGCCCAGGCGCCTGGAAACGGATTCACAAGCTTTGTCCCTTGCCAGATACCTCTTGGGACAACAACTTGAGGATGATGATCCTGAGAAAGGTCATTCCCCAATGTGATGTAGACCGCCTTGGCATCTATAATCTGAAGCATCTTCACTGGAGAACCAGCGTAAAAATGGAAGATCTCTTCCTGATCAACGGTATGAAGCAGAGAAAAACTTTTTTCCGTAACCAGGTAGTAGATGGCAGTACATTCAGATTTCCTTCCGATATCTGATTCTACATAACGAGGAGAACGAAAAGTCTCCCGGAAAAAACCACCTTCGAGCGGAAGAGGGACAAGGTTTAATTTTTGGATGACTTCTTCGGCGGTCATTCTACGTAATCAGAGTTCTTGAAGAACTGCACATCAGGATTTTTTTCCTGAGCGAGCTTCAAATCCCATTCCGTACGAACCGCAAAGCAAAGACGCTTCTCTTTGTCTTCCATGATGACACTTGAATACTCATGGCAGAATTTCTCTTCCATCTTTTTGTCGGCAAACTTCAGCCAGCGAACTCCGGCCCAGGACACGGGTTCGTAAGTTGCTTCGACTGAATATTCATCTTCAAGACGGAACTTCACCACTTCGAACTGGAGGGCACCAACCGCGCCAAGCATTTTCTCGTTGGTAAAGCGGCGGATAAAGAGCTGAGTGGCACCTTCTTCCGAAAGCTGAGAGAGACCTTTTTCGAGGTGCTTTGCCTTCATCGGATCCTTGGCAGTCACGCGCATGAAAAGTTCGGGTGCGAATGATGGAATCCCGGTGTAGCGAATTTGTTTTTTGCCGAGTGTGAACGTATCACCGATCTGGTATTTTCCCGTATCGTAGAGACCGATGATATCCCCGGCGTGTGCTTCTTCCGCAATGTCACGGTCGCGCGCCTGGAAAATAAGCGGAGTGGCGATCTTAATTTCTTTGCCTGAACGCACGTGGAAGATTTTGTCGTTACGAGTGAACTTTCCCGAGCAAACACGCATGAATGAAATCCGGTCACGATGCTTGGGATCCATGTTCGCCTGGATCTTGAAAATAAATCCGGTGAACTCATTATCATCAGGCTGAATGGTGACTTTGGTTGCTGCCGAATCGTAAGGCGGAAGAACTGCGTCGCGTGCTTTTGGCGTCGGAGCGATTTGTGTGATGAGATCAAGGGTTTCTTTTACGCCGAAGTTTTTAAGCGCAGATCCGAAGAACACCGGTGTTTGAATGCCGGCCTGGTATTCTTCCATAGAGAAAGCGGGAATGAGTGTGCCAACCATCTCCAGATCTTCTTTGAGCTTATCTGCAAGTGGCTGACCGATTTCTGCAATAAGTTTTGAGGACGAAAGATCTGAAGCATCGATGAGATTCGGCGAAAAAGGATCTTTGGCGTCTTTGAAACTCAGAATCTGTTTTGTCTTGAAGTCATAGACACCTTTGAAGTCGACACCGTTCCCAACCGGCCAGGTCATCGGGATACACTGAATTTTCAGGATCGATTCAATGTTATCCAGAAGCGCGAACGGATCCATCGCTTCACGGTCAAACTTGTTCATGAAAGTCACGATGGGCGTATCTCTCATCCGACAAACTTCCATGAGCTTGATCGTTTGTGCCTCCACACCTTTGGCGGAGTCGATCATCATGAGCACGGATTCCACCGCAGTGAGTGTGCGATAAGTGTCTTCCGAGAAGTCTTTGTGGCCGGGAGTATCGAGGAGGTGAAGCGCGCGATCGTTGTATTCAAAACTCATTACCGATGAGGTGATCGAGATCCCGCGCTGCTTTTCCAGTTCCATCCAGTCAGATTTTGCGTAATCACCCGTCTTTGATTTTACCATTCCTGCTTCGCGAACAACGCCACCAAACCAAAGAAGTTTTTCTGTCATAGTGGTCTTACCCGCATCCGGGTGAGAGATAATGGCGAAGGTGCAACGAGGCTTAAAGCTCATGAAAACTTTCCTGAAAAAGATGGTCTTTACTCTGTAAGAAACCGATATCAGTTCATATCAACACATGTCAAAAATGTATATGATTTCCCTCTGTCGTTCTTAAGAATGAATTAAAACAGGTGTAAGTTTTTTGTCCTCTACAATGTAAGACATGAGCGGAACTTCTAACGTCTTATTAGTTTTCCTAATTGTCACGACGGTCGTTTCTCTAGGGGCCTTATTGATCAATATCAAGACAACGGGTTCACGCATTCGTCGCATTCATGAAGACTATCGGGAGAAACTCGGAAAAATGACCCGGGATCGCGATGCTAAGCTTTTCAGTCAGTCCAAATACTCTGAGCTCGGGATGATGTCGGCCGGAATCGCTCACGAAATTAACAATCCACTTGCGGTCATTCAGGCGCGGACCACGCAGCTTCTACGAATGTACCGGGACCCGGCCAAACTGCAGGAGCTTGGTGATGGTCTCCAGCAAATTCTTTATACCTCTGAGCGAATCAACCGTACCGTGCAGGGAATTCGTGAGTTCATCCGCCATGACGACAAGACGCCCGACCAGGAAATTCCTCTGAAGAAAATCATCGATGATGTTCTCGCGTTCTGCGGGCAGAGGATGAAAAATCACGGCGTGAATCTTCGCTTCTATAATATTGAAGGCCACAAGGTCATCGGGAACAAGGTTCAAATTGAGCAGATCTTTCTGAATCTTCTGAACAACGCTTTCGATGCGATTGAGTTTCTGCCGGAAAAATGGATTGAGATCAGTGTTCACGACGCCAATAACAAGCTTCAGATTTACGTGAAAGATTCCGGGCATGGAATTCCACCCGAGATCGCTGCAAAAATCATGGAACCGTTTTATTCCACCAAAGATTCAGGCAAAGGAACCGGTCTCGGACTTGCGCTCGCCAGCGGTATCGCGGAAAAACACGGCGGCTCTCTCACGTATGTTCCGAAGGCCAATCATACTACATTCCTCGTAGAGTTTCCGAAGCCACGCAATCTCGGAGAAGGGTGGCATCGTCAGAATGCAACGATCTCTTCCAAAGAACTACACTGATCCCTGATGCGCCTTGAGAATCAATTCACAAAGATCGCCGGCAGTTGATTTCCGGAGTTTCTCTGAATCCACACGATCTGGAATGATGTCCGGAAGATGCTCAGTGATTTTCTCACCGAATTGTGGGTTCTTGTTCGCTCCCACTTCGTCCACGCGATCAATCGGCGTGAAATGAGGGACCGTCTTCAGAACTTCCGGATGCTCGTTCACAAGTTTCAGGATTGTTTTCACAACCTCGGAAAATTGATCGAGCTCTTTCTTACCGTAAGTTTCAGTCGGCTCAATCATGAGTCCATACTGCTCAGGGAAAGCAACCGTTGGAGCGTGGAAACCGAAATCAAGGAAGAGCTTTCCAATGCGAGCAATCGCATTTGGTTTGGCAGTTCCTGAAGTTTCGATCTTCTTAAACGTTTCCGGAGAAATAGTGAGAATGAACTCGTGCATGCGCGGTTCGTTCGTAGCTCCTGCCGGAAGAGTCGGATAGTGACTTGAAAGGTTTTGATAAAGATAGCGCGCAGAGAGAACCGCGACCTGGCTCATCTTCTTCACGCCGTCTTTTCCGAGTGCCTTGATGTAGGTCCAGGCGCGAACTTTGTGCGCAAAGTTTCCATAGTGACGGTGGAATGAGCCGACGGATTTTTTCGGACGAACGATTTCGAATTTCTCGCCGTTTTTCACCACCTGAACTCCAGGCATGAAGTCAAGGAGACGTTGAGAGACCGCAACGATCGCGTCTCCCGGTCCGCCGCCGCCGTGAGGGATCGTCCATGTCTTGTGGAGATTGTTGTGAATGGCATCGACACCGAGTTCATTCATATCAACAATGCCGGCCACTGCATTCATGTTGGCGCCGTCCATGTAAACGAGGCCACCTGCCGCGTGAATCATGTCTGCCATTTCTCTGAAGCGCGTTTCAAAAATTCCCGCCGTGTTCGGATTGGTCACCATGATGCCGGCAACTTTTTGTCCGTCAGTCGCGAGATAATTTCTAATCTGTTCAAGATTCATTTCACCGTTTGCGAGGGCCTCAACGGTATAGATCTCATAACCCGCCATCGTCGCCGTTGCCGGATTTGTTCCGTGAGCGGAGCGAGGAATAATGATGATTCTTCTTGTCTCAGCTTCACCGCGGTCACGGTGATATCCCTGGAACATCTTGAGACCCACGAGCTCACCCTGTGCTCCCGCTACGGGTTGAGTGACGATACCGGGAAGACCGGTGATTGCCTTGAACTGTTCCTGAATATCAAAAAGCACCTGGAGACACCCCTGAACGTCTTCGATCGGAGCTTCCGGATGAACATTCGTGAAGCCAGGAAGAGAGGCCGCGTAGTCATTGATATATGGATCGTACTTCATCGTGCACGAGCCGAGCGGATAGATCCCGTCATCCGGCGAGAGGTTCTGTTTTCCCAGAGCTTCGTAATAGTGAACGATGTCTTTTGATTTGAGTTTTGGAATCGCAGGGGCCTCTGTTCTCAGAAGCACTTGCTGAATTTTCGGAGCAGCAGTTGGTGATTTTGTTTTCTGAAACTGTGATTCAAAGAACTTCACGAGAGTATCCACATCATCTTCCGAGTGAATGTCAGTGAAGCTCATGAGAAGAAGATTTTCGCCGTTGATTTCCGCGTGGCGACCTGAAACATTCACGCCGACCTGAATTCCTGCGGCAGATGCCGTCCTGATAAACTGAGTAGCATCAACCGGAAGCTTCAGAGTGAATTCGTTAAAGAACGGAGTCGCGCGGAAGCGAAGCTCAACGCCTTCAAACTGGGAAAGAGCTGCCGCGGCTTTTTCCGCGAGAGTTCTGGCGTGAGTGAGAGTGGCGTTCATGCCTTCATCCCCACGGGCGAGAAGTGAAGCGCCTGCAATCGTTGCAACGAAAGATTGGTTCGAACAAATATTGGAAGTCGCTTTCTCGCGACGGATATGTTGTTCACGAGTCGAAAGAATAAGCGCCTTACACTCGCGACCCTTGACGTCTGTGGTTTTTCCAACGTAGCGGCCGGCAGTAGAACGAATGGAAATTTTATCCTGATCATTGTAGCGGATGCCGAAAACTCCAAGACCCGGGCCACCGAAGTTAGGGCCAATCGCCAGATGCTGACCTTCAGCGACGACCATGTCTGCGCCCTGAGCGCGGAAACCATATTTAACTGGTGGTTTGAGACCACCGGCACCGAGAAGCATAGGATCCACAATCGCAATCGACTTCACATTGTTAGCTGAACAAAGTTCGACGATCTCGTCCACCGGCTCGATATTTCCGAGGTTATTCACCTGTGGGAAAGCAACTGCTGCGACTTGCGGAGTTGTATTCAGGAGGCGCTTGAGCGCTTCCATGTCCACGCGACCAGTTTGCGAAGAAACCGGGGCCTTGATGATTTTCATTCCGGTCTCAATCGCGTGAGTCTCGAGAACTTCCATATCACCTGGATAAATTGTGTTCGCGACAATCACTGTCGTTGATTCTTTCACAAGACGAAGGGCACAGTTCATTGCTTCAAATAAACATGTCGAGCGATCGTAAAGAGAAGCATTGATCGCCTCAAAACCAGTGAGCTGAGAAAGAAGTGATTGATAAATCCAGAGAGTCTGGAGGGTTCCCTGTGAGCGCTCAGGTTGATAGGGAGTGTACGCAGTCGTGAGTCCGCGAATGCCGCAGACAGGGCCAACCACGTCCGTCACCTTGTATTGAGGAAGTCCGTCGCCGAGAAAAGAAAGCTTCACATTATTTTTTGCTGCAACTTCATTTACGTGAACGATGAGCTCTTCGTAGCTCATGTGCTTGTCCATGCGGATGTGCTCCATCTTCACATTGGAGGGAAGATGCGAATAAAGATCATCGAGGTGCTTCACGCCGATGGCCTTCAGCATGTCGGTGAGATCTTCATCAGTAGCGCCGATATAAAATGGAGTGAGTTCTCTCTTCAGTTTTTCCGGATGATAGTTAAGAGGAACGTGCTTGTTCTTCATGCGATGATTTCCTTGCAGGACAAAAGAATGTTTGCGGTCAAACTATGGTAGGGAAAACCAGTGGATTTGTTAAGAAATAAGAGTTAAAAATGCATCTAGTCAAACGATCAAAAAAATTGGTTGAGAGTAATGGCCGTGATCTTTTTGAAAGACGGTAAAGAAATTTCTCCGGAGATTCATCTTCCCGGCGTAGCTGCGACTTTCGAATGGAAAAACGGTCAATACTGGCTTCACTCCGATGATCCGAAAGAAAAACCGATCGGAATAGAAGTAGATCGGATACTTGATCGTCATCTCGAATTTTTCCGGAAAAGTTCCGTGCAAAAAGAACTTTTCGCACGGGCCATTGGTATCAAAGGTGCGTTTCGTCCCAAAGTTCTTGATCTCACGGGAGGACTATTAGGCGACACCCTTTTATTTCTCGCTGCTGGCTGCGAGGTCACGACTCTCGAACGCAATCCTCTTGTCGCTTTTCTCATTCAGTCTTCACTAAAGAATGCACAGCATCCATTGATTTCAAAACTTACGTTTCTGGAATCAGATGCCCTCGCATTTCTCAAAACATCTCCGTCAGTCGATGTGATTTACTTTGATCCGATGTTTGAAGACGCCAATTCCAAGGCGTCCCCTAAGAAAGAGATGCGCATATTCCGAGAGCTTCTCGAGGGAGATGTGGATGCGGAAGATACGCTTTCAAGGGCGCTCGCGGTTGGAGTCAAACGTGTTGTCGTCAAGCGGCCGCGCTTGTCGCGCGAACTTCTCGATAAAAAACCTGTCCGCATGGAAGGGAAGTCCACTCGCTACGACGTCTATTTCCCTTAGCAATTTCAGGCCAGTTGTCTTAAAGTATTTTCTCTATAGTTTCCGGGAGTTTTATGTCCAAAAAGTATGACGTCTATGCCATCGGCAATGCCCTGGTGGACATGGAGTTTGAAGTTCTTGATACGTTTTTCACTTCTCACAAGATCGACAAGGGTCTTATGACTCTGGTCGATGAAGACAGACAGAATTATCTTCTCAAAGCACTCGCTTCGGACTCGAAGAAAAAACAATGCGGAGGAAGTGCCGCAAATACAATCATCGCGGTCGCTCAGTTTGGCGCGAAAGGTTTTTATTCGTGCAAGGTCGCTGCTGATTCGACCGGCGATTTTTATCTGAACGATCTCGTTCAACACGGTGTGGACACCAATCTCAAAAAACAAACTCGTCAGGACGGAACCACTGGAAAGTGTCTTGTCCTCATCACTCCGGATGCGGAGAGAACGATGAACACTTATCTCGGGATCACTGCCACACTTTCAAAAACGGAAGTGGATGCGGAGGCGATTAAGTCTTCACACTATCTTTACATGGAAGGGTATCTCGTCGCTTCTCCGACAGGGAAAGAAGCTGCGATCCACGCACGTGATGTGGCCCGCCAGCATGGAGTAAAGACTGCACTCACATTCTCTGACGTGAACATGGTGAAGTTTTTTAAAGATGGTCTCGTTGAAATGATCGGCCCGGGCCTTGATCTTCTTTTCTGTAACGAGTCTGAAGCAATGGCCTTTGCGGGTACAGAAAATATTATGGAAGCGCGCGAAGCTCTTAAAAAAGTTTCGAGAAACTTCGTGATCACTCTTGGTGAAAACGGCGCCATGATCTGGGATGGCACGACGTTTATTGATATCGAACCTTATCCGGTGAAAGCGATCGACTCCAACGGGGCGGGTGACATGTATGCGGGAGCTTTCCTCTACGCACTTTCGCAAGGACACACTTTTGCTTCGGCCGGGAAGCTCGCTTCCATGGCGGCCAGTAAAGTGGTGAGTCAGTTCGGCCCACGTCTCAAGAATGAGCAGGCCCATGAGATCAAACACAAAGTTTTCGGGAGTAAATAATGTACTACCTCATTAAAAAAGTTTTCGACCAGAAGCCGGTGAACGAAACGATTGTGGTGAAGGGCTGGATCAAGTCGCTTCGTCAGTCGAAGAAATTCTCTTTCATGGTCGTCAATGACGGCACCACCCAAAAAGATCTTCAGATCATCGTGGACGCCACACTTTCAAATTATGAAGAAGTCTCCAAGCTCACCATGGGATCATCTGTTGAGGTTGAAGGACTTCTGGTGGCCTCCCAGGGAAAACAGCCGGTGGAGATGCAGGCAAAACGCGTGCACATCTACTGCGCAAATAGTGAAGAGTATCCTCTCCAGAAAAAAGAAACTTCCCTAGAGTACTTAAGAGAGATCGCGCACCTTCGTTCTCGCACGAATACTTTCTCGGCGGTTTTTCGCCTTCGTCACGTGCTCGCGCAAGCGACACACGAGTATTTCTCGAACGAGTCTTTCACTTATCTTCATACGCCCATCATCACTGCTTCAGATGCTGAAGGTGCTGGTGAGATGTTCCGCATCTCGACGCTTCACCTCGATAAGCTTCCGAAGAATGATAAGGGACAGATTGATTTCAAGCAGGACTATTTCGGTCGTGAGACATTCCTCTCGGTTTCTGGTCAGCTGGAAGCAGAAACCTTTGCGGTTGGTGGACTTGGTCGCGTTTATACTTTCGGTCCGACTTTCCGCTCGGAAAACTCGAATACTGCCCGTCACCTTTCGGAATTCTGGATGGTGGAGCCGGAGGCCGCTTTCAATACTCTCGAAGACAACGCTGCTCTTGCCTCTGGATACGTAAAGCATCTCATTAAACGTTCTATTGAGCAGTGTGGAGACGAGCTTGAGTTCCTGGCCTCGAGATATGCTCCGGACAATATGAAGACGCTCGAGCACGTGATGAACTCGCCGTTTGAAATCGTGACTTATACAAAAGCGATCGAGATTCTCGAACAGGAAATCAAGAAAGGTCATAAGTTCGATTATCCGGTGTCATGGGGCATGGATCTTCAGACTGAACACGAACGGTTCCTGGCAGAAGTTTATTTCAAGCGTCCGACGATCGTGACTGATTATCCGAAGGCAATTAAGGCCTTCTATATGAAGCAAAATGATGATGGAAAAACCGTTCGCGCGATGGACGTTCTTGTTCCGGGTGTAGGTGAGCTCATTGGTGGTTCTCAGCGTGAGGACAATCTGGATAAGCTCGTTTCCCGCATGAACGAGATGAAAATGGATGTGAACAATTACTGGTGGTATCTCGATCTCAGAAAATATGGATCAGTTCCACACGCCGGATTCGGTCTCGGATTTGAGAGAGCAGTAATGTACATCTCGGGTATGCAGAATATCAGAGACGTGATTCCGTTCCCAAGAACGCCGAAGAACGCAGAGTTTTAAGCAAAAAAAAAAAGGCCCCGAAAGGGGCCTTTTTTATTATCAGCGTGCTGCTTGTTTTTCGATGGTGCGGAGAAGGGCCTCGAGGATTTTGCCCATGTAATCGTAATCGAGACGATCATCCATCACGTCACACTTGGCATGGTAGCAAGGATCGCCGTCGCCGCCGAAGAAGTTCTCTGAGATCACGATCGCAGGAATTTTATTCTTCCAGAACGAAGCGTGGTCAGAGCGATCGGTACACGCCTTGGAGATCGTAAGCGCGAGGTTCAGCTCAGAGATCGATTCTTTCATGGATTGCGAGAGGAAGAGTGAGTTATCAATCGGGCGATTCCCGCCGAAGACACCTGAGTTACAGTCG
>JBJMLZ010000173.1:0-5348 GCA_045805035.1 Bacteriovoracaceae bacterium | reverse complement strand
CGTGTGATCGAGCAGCTTCCGAATAAAACCTGGCTTGAGTTCCGCCTCAATGAAGGCAAGAACAGAGAGATCAGAAAGATCTGTGATGCTGTTGACCTTACTGTCGATAAGCTTCGTCGTGTGGCGATTGAAGGACTCAACATCCAGTCGCTCCCGGTGGGACAGTATATGTTCACGACGAGAAAAGAGCTTCTGAAGGCCCTTGGTCTTAACGATCATGGCGAGAAAGTGAGAGAGCGCAAATTCGTATCTACGAAGAAAACTCTCAATGTTGGCAAAGTTGCAAAAATCGTTTCTAAAACAGCTCGTCCAGCGGATGACAAAAAGTTCCAGGCGTTCCGTAAAGAGAGCTACTATGAGACTGTTCGCTCAATCAAGGAAACGAAATTGAGAGAAGCTGAAGCCGAGGCGACCAAACGTGCGGAAGAAGAGGCGCAGGAGACAGCTCAGCGTTTTGCCCGTACAATGAAGAAGCCAGCTAAGCACCGGACACGTTATGGAAATAAAGGTTAAGAAAGGACGAATTCTCGTCTATCGCGTTTACGACATCGGGGCGGAAATCGATCTCGACGTCGTTGAATCGCTCTTTGAAGATAAAAAATTCAAAGAGCGCTTCAAGCTTGAGCGCAAGAATAAATCCCTCATCATTTCACGTTCACCGGTCTCGATTCACCTCGGGCCGGTTGAATTCAATCTCAATGACAAAAGAGTCGTTGCTGATCTCGTGGCCAAAGTCTGGCACTTCGGCACACTTTCCCTTTGTTTCCAGATTCCGATTGAAGAAGACACTACATGGCTGAGGCTTGTCGAAAACGCTGCGTGGATGGAAAAAGACTCTGCGATTGATCACCTCGCTCATCAGAGAGCGAAGGAATTCCAGAACGACATCTCTCAAGCCGTTTCTAATCCGACAACCTGGACGATGAATGAAGATTACGTGATCTATTACATTCAGGAATTCTCGGGACTGGAGTGTCCTACATCTCAGCTGATCGAAAAAGTCGATGTGCCTGCTCTCATTCTTGCGGAGACCAAAGAATTTCTTTCGGATGCGATGAAGAAAAGCATTCTCGATAACCGCTTCCAGTATTCACGTGACGACCTCGTGGTAGTGGACTGGAACTCGGCCCTGGTGGTTGAGCCGGGGGGATCGATGGACGTGCCACTCATTATCGAGTTTGCGCTGAACCAGCTTCTCGAAATGCGATACTATGACGATCTTCTCGATCAGCGCCTGAACACTCTCTACAACGAAGTCGTGGGAAAAAAACGCGGTCTGTTCTCCAATAAGTACTCAAACCTCGCTGAAGAGGCCGGCCAGATTTATCTGGAAATTTCCGAGATTGTGGAGAACGTGGAAAACTCTTTCAAAACCGTGGGTGACTTCTATCTCGCGACCATTTTCCGCGCAAGTTCTCAAAGATTCCGCTTTGAAGACTGGCAGCGTAGTATTGACGATAAGTTAAGCAATCTGGCCGAAGTCTCCAAGCTCCTTCACTCCGAAATCAACGAGTCCCGAAACCAGATGATGGAGATCATCGTTATCCTTCTCATCGGAGTCGAGGTCGTTCCCCTGATTTGGAAGCACCTTTTTTAACCTCCCGCCCTGTGTTTTCTTTCTGATCTTCTCTTAAAATTTTGCCATGAAAAATCTCATCAAATTCGCCCTGGGGCCATGCCTCATTGTTCTCCTTTTTTCTCTCTTTCCGGCACGTGCCGCAGACAAGGAAATTGATCGCCTGATCAATGAACAAAAATACGCAGAGGCCTTGAAGCTCGTTCAAAAAGATCTCGACGAGATGAAGGCGGAGAAAAAAGATCGCGAGTGGGCACAGCTCATCGTGAAAGAGGCCATGCTGCAAGTTGGTCTTCATGGTTATGAGACAGCAGTGAAAAATCTTCGCGCGCGTGAATGGCCAAAAGATGCCGTCGCCCATGCCATGGTCAGTATCGCTTATTCGCGAACACTCCAGAACTATCAGCAAGCCTATTCCTGGGAGATCAGAAAACGTGAAGAAGTCGCGGGAGAAAAAGATTTTGATCTGAAGAAACTGACGTCACGGGAAATTTATCAGGAAGCTTACGCGGGATTTGAGAAAGCGTGGAAAGTGCGCGCGGATCTTGGAAAATACAAACGCAGTGAACTTCCGGAAATTATCACTCCCAATAACTATCCTTCTGAAGTGCGCGGAACCCTGAGGGATACTCTGAGCTATCTCATCGCCGTTTTTTTCGGAGACAGCTCTGGCTGGTCACCGGAAGAAGCGAACAGTGCTTACACAATGGATGCCAATGATCTTTTATCAGGCACGCTCAAACTTTCGCTCACCGATCAAAATGTTCATCCCTTTAAGAAACTCGCTTACGT
This sequence comes from Bacteriovoracaceae bacterium, assembly GCA_045805035.1. GTDB lineage: Bacteria > Bdellovibrionota > Bacteriovoracia > Bacteriovoracales > Bacteriovoracaceae > Peredibacter. The sequence continues at coordinate 2,980 of JBJMLZ010000173.1, read as the reverse complement.
GCTGAGGGACCTTGAGTCATGGCATGCTTCGAAAGGCGATAAAGAGGCCGCACTCGAGGCGCGCCTCGAACTCTACCGATATTTGTGGGGACAATTGAGCTCTCTCAGTGCGAAGAGAAAAATCAGAGACTCACTTGAAGCAGATATCGGCCGGCAGAAAAAGAATCCTTGGGTCGCCATGGCCTATGCCCGAATGGCAGATTTTGTCCGAGGTGATGGCGATGAAAAGAAAGCAAGAGAGTGGGCAAGGAAAGGCGGAGAAACTTTTCCTTCATCTCCGGGAGCGGCCCGCTGCCGCGATATTGTCCGCGAAATCGATCAACCATCTCTTGCCATTGAAGGTATGAATATCGATGCAAGCTCGAAGCGTTCGCTTGGGCTGCAATATAAAAATCTCCGAAAAGTCTGGTTCCGAAGTTACAAAATTGATTTCAAGAAATTTGTACAGTCGACAAAGGACTACTCACTCCGTCCCGGCTGGCGTGAACTTGAGAAATATCTCCGCGAAACTCCCGCGTATCAATGGCAGTCCGAACTTTCAGAGACGACCGATTATAAACAACACCGCCAGTACATTACTCCACCTGCGCATACACCGGGATTCTATGCATTTCTCGTGAGTACCAGTCCGCAGTTTTCTGAGGGCATTGTCACCGGCATCGAAATGTTCGTGAGTGATTATGTTTTTCAGATATCCCGCGATTATGAAAAGCAGATCTTCGATGTCCAGGTCCTGAGGGGGACAAACGGTATTCCGGTAAAAGATGCGGTCGTTTCTATTTATAGTGCCAATTACCAGACGGGACACAAGCTTCAGAAAGAAGAAAAGACAGATGCAGAAGGAAGAGCAGAATTTGTTACGCGATCGATTCTCAATACCCAAAATTCTTTTTTCTTTGTTGTCGAAAAAGATGGTCAGGTGATTGCTTCAAAGAACACTGACTCGATGTATGCCGCGGGAAAAATGAATAATTCAGTTTCTGAAGCGTTTATTTATACCGATCGAAGCATTTATCGCCCGGAACAAAAAGTTCACTGGAAAGTTGTCGCTTATCGCGGAGACAAGGCAGGGAAGAATTTCAAAGTCGATGCCGATCAGGTTGTGACGGTTGAACTTCACGACGCCAATTATGAAGTTGTCCAGAAAAAGACAGTGAAGACGAATACATTCGGATCTGCTTCCGGAGAGTTTTCGATCCCGAAAGGAAAGCTCCTCGGGAATTGGTCTCTCACCACTTCACACGGCGGGAACAGCTCTCTGAAAGTTGAAGAGTACAAGCGACCAACCTTCCTCGTTGAGTTTGAAGAAAAAATGGATGAGATGAGACTCAATAAAGACGCTTTCATGAAGGGGAAGGCGAAATATTATTTCGGTTCTCCTCTTACCAATGGAAAGGTGAAGTGGGTAGTTTACCGACAGGCGATCCTCCCCTGGTGGTGTTTCTGGGGCGGATGGAGCTGGTCGGATCTTCAAAGTAATGATCTGGTGGCGACGGGAATGACGGCCCTCAAAGATGATGGATCGTTTGAATTCAAGTTCCGTCCGACTGCGGATGAGGATGTCGAAAACGCCAAGGACATTCGTTATAACTATCAGGTGAAAGTAGATGTCACTGACGAAGGAGGCGAGACTCGTTCCGCGGATCTTTCCAATGTGATCGGCCTCACTGCGGTCACCGCGTCTCTTACGCCGGTAGATAATTTCTTTCTTGCCGACAAGAAAGTTGAAATCCAGATCGTTCGCTCTGATCTCAACGGCAGGCCTCTCGCGGGCAAAGGAAAGTGGAAACTTCTTCGGGTGAAAGTGCCTTCGAAGACCCTCGCGCCTTCTGATATTCCTGCGCCCAAAGAACTTCAGACATTAACCGGAGACAAACTCATTCTTCCGGATGATATGAAGCAACCGAGGTGGGCACCAGACTATCGTTATGAACTTTATCTCAGGCAATGGGAAGAGGGTGAAGTGGTTGCAAGCGGCGATGCTGAGCATGCGGGCAATGGTAAATATGCCGTCACCGTGCCGGCACTTAAAGAAGGTGTTTATCGGCTTCGTTATGAAACGCGCGATAGTTTCAACGGCCTCTTTGAAGACCAGAAAGAAATTCTGGTGGTAGGGAAGAATTCGCGTTTTCCTCTTCCCGGACTTTTGTTGTTACAAAGATCGAGTCTTGAGCCGGGCCAAACCGCGAAGATCCTTGCCATGAGCGGATTTGATGATCAACGCATGGTTCTTGAGATATTCCGGTCAGGAAAAAGAGTAGTTCAGAAAGTTCTACATTCTGGAAAAGATAATTCCCTCATCGAAGTTCCGCTAAAAGAAGAAGATCGTGGTGGGCTTGGTGTTGGTCTTGCGGTCGTGAATGACTATCAGGATATCCGATTCTCCGACAACCTCATGGTTCCCTGGAGCAATAAGCTTGTAGATGTGGAATTCTCTTCGATGCGAGATAAGATTCGCCCGGGCATGAAAGAAACCTGGAACATCACACTCAAGGGAAAAAATGGTAAAAAGCTAGGTCCGGAATCATTCGAGCTTCTCACCTACATGTATGACAAAAGTCTTGATGTGTTTGGCCCTCATCAACCTCCGATGCCGATAGGGATCTATCCTTCGGGAATTGGAACTTCATTTCCCAATTCTGAGTTGGGCGCCGGTGCTTTGATTTACACAAATCTTTCCTATATCTCAGTGAGGACCGAATTCACTCCGTTCTCTGAAGATCAGGTCAACTATTATCCCAATTACGGTATCGGTGGCCCGGGCAGGCGTGGTCGCCTCGAAGGGATGATGATGAAGGGTGCAGGGATGAATAGTCAAAGAGTCATGGAAAGCGCACCGTCGGCAGCACTTGCAGATGCGGCTGATATACAGGCAAAACCAAAGGCCGAATCTCTTGGTTCAAAGATCGCGGAGGAAAAAAAACCAGCGCCTGTTGAAATGCGAACGAATTTTTCGGAGACAGCTTTCTGGAAACCACAT
>JBJMLZ010000172.1:0-3507 GCA_045805035.1 Bacteriovoracaceae bacterium | reverse complement strand
GGAAGAAATTACGATCGTGAAGGGTGATGTGAAATCATCTCTGGTGGGGCTCGCCGCGATTATTGCCAAGGAAAAGCGCGACGCTTTTATGAAAGAAATGCATGCACTCTATCCCGTCTATGGTTTTGATACCAACGCTGGCTATCCTACGGCCACGCACCGGAAGGCGATCGAGGTGCATGGCCCTTGTCCCATTCACCGGAAGTCATTTTCCAAGGTCAAAGAATTTATCCCGACAAAGTAGCTCGTGCTTTAAAGGTTCCAGCACACCTGAACGCTTTCAGGTGTGCTGGAACCTTGCAAAAACACCAAGATTCATTACTCTTATAGTATGAGAAAAATTCTTTCTGCGTTTCTGATTGTCCTGACGGTCTCATTTCTGACTCCGCAAAAAGCTCACGCTGAATTGCCGGTGAAGGCGAAGGCATTTCTCACGATTGTGGCCTACGGAACTGCCGGCGGTGCGATTCTCGGTGCTGCTTCCATGGCATTCGGAACTTCTACCCGTGCGGTTGCCCAGGGCGCTTCTCTTGGTCTCTATGCCGGTATTCTCTTTGGTACATATGTTCTCGTCTCACACGCTCAGGGACGCCAGGGCTCATACAGCGATGATTCCTCAGTCTATAAAGACTCGAGCGATATTTATGGTGATGAGTACAATTCTGAGGAAGGTGGTGGGGAGGATGACGGAAAGGCCCGTCAGGGATTCTTCAACCGTATCGAAACAATGAATCAGAAATTCCAGCCAAAAACAAAGGGCGGAAATCTTCCGCCCTTTTACATGAATCTTCTTTCTATTGAGTTTTAGTTTTCGAAAGTGTTGTTTCGATTGCCGTAGAGACGGTTCACGTCTGTTTCGTCATTATCGAAGTTCATGAGCTCTGCCACATAATCAGCTTCATTCAGAGAGAAGAGCTTGAAGATGCGAAGGAATTCCGGCTTCACGTTTGAGAGATTCACGTTGGCCTTGCGGTTTTCCTTGAGCCATTTCACCGTTTCAACAAAGTGACAGATTCCGGAAGAGCCAACGAAGTCGATGGCACCGAGATCGATAGTCATGTTTGAGTTTGGGTTTTGATTCGCGATCGCCGTCAGTTCCTGGCGAAGAGGAGCAGCGTGATCGTAGTTTAAATCCCCCTGCATATGAACGATAATGTTTCCATTGGCATCGCGAAGAACGTTTGCCTTCATTGTCATGGGGAATGCTCCTTGATAGTGTCGCCCAGATCATCTTAACTTTATCACGAAGGTCCGGAGGGGCAGAGAGTGGGAAAAATCATTCTGTTGAATACACCAATCGGCAACCTGAGCGATCTCACACCGAGAGTTCGCGCGGCCCTGGAGAGTGGCGAGTTCTTCGCCGCCGAAGACACTCGGGTATTCAAGGAGCTTTTGAATCACCTGGGAATTTCGGTTTCGGGGAAAAAGATTGTTTCTCTTCATGATCAGAGTGAGAAAAAAGACATTCAGAAACTCCTCGAGCTCGCTCAGTCTCAGGATGTTTATGTGGCCTCGGAGGCGGGAAGTCCTATCATTTCTGATCCGGCCTTTCCTTTGGTTACTGCCGCGATTGAAAAGGGTATCGAGATTGATTCCTTTTCAGGAGTGTCGTCTCCAGTGATGGCACTGGAGCTTTCAGGCCTTCCGCCTTTACCATTTCAATTTCACGGTTTTCTTCCCCGAGAATCGGGAAAACGCACGAAAATTTTTTCTGCTCTCTCGGGCGGTACTCACATTTTCTTTGAGGCCCCGACCAGGATCGAAGACACCATGGAAGACCTCGCGGAAATGCTTCCCGATGCGCAGGTGGCGCTCGTGCGCGAACTTTCAAAAAAGTTTCAGGACGTTCTCCGTTTTCGTGCGAACGAATGGCCTTCGATCAAAGAACGTCTGACCGTGAAAGGGGAGTTCGTCCTCGTTCTTCATAAGCAAGAAGTGAGTGCTCCGGATTTCAAGGAAATGAAAGAGCTTGCCCAAGAGATATTGGCAAAAGGGGCAGGGCCAAAAGTATTAGCAAAACTTTTATCGGCAATTCTTGATCGCCCAACTAAGGAGATTTACTCCTCACTGACTAGGCAAAACAAGGACGACTAGATTCAGTTGGAGTTCCTTCCAGGATTCTTTAAAATAGAGTGATGAAGATTCAAGTCCTTGGAGGACACGGGGGCCTTGCCCGCGGATTTTCCACAACGTCATATCTGATTGACGACATACTTCTGCTTGATGCCGGTGCAGTTGCCGGTTCATTGTCTATCGAAGATCAGTGCCGGATCGAGCACATTCTTATTTCACACTGTCATCTTGATCACACCAAAGATCTCGCGTTTCTTTGTGATAATTGTTTTGGTATGAGAGCACAGCCTTTCCAGGTTCACACTCATCACACTGTGAAACAAATCATTCTAGATCATTTGCTCAATGATATTGTCTGGCCGGATTTTACCAAGCTTCCGACGCCGGAGAAGCCAACAATCAAAATCAATGGCGTTGAACCCGAGCACACTTTTCGAATCAGTGGTTTTGAAGTCACTCCGGTTCCGGTGAAGCATCCGCTGGATGCGATGGGATATATCATCGAGAAGGATAACGTCGCCGTTCTCTTTACCGTCGACACTGCGGCCACTGATCGTATCTGGGAAGTGGCCTCGAAGTTTAAAAATCTCAAGGCGATTTTTACGGAAGTAAGCTTCCCGAATAATTTGCAAAAGGTCGCGGATCTTTCTGACCATCACACTGCTTCGACGTTTGCCAAAGAAGTGGCGAAGATGCCGAAGGACATTCCAATTATCCTTACTCATTTGAAGCCCAACTACCGTGAAGAAATTCTCGCAGAAGTGCGCGCGCTGAATCTTCCTCGCGTGAAGGTTTTGGAAAAAGACGGACAATTTTTTAATTTCTAGCGGACGCCCCGGAAGACGGCATCACTTGCACCGCCACGGGTAGGCATCATCTGTTGCGGACCGAACGGATTCATGTTGCGCATACCAGGTTGCGCGACTTGTTTGTCGATCTTCACGCATTTGTTATCATCAACGGTCGAGTTATCAGACTTCTTGATCAAGCGGCCGCAAACTTCGTAATCCTGATTCATTCTCGGAGCAGTGAGGAGAAGATGTCCGTCGAGCGAATCTGCCAGAGCTGTCTTTCCTTCCGAAGCACGATCGATTGCTTTCGGCGGTGCTGGAGCGGGTTCGGCAGGTGTATCTGCACCTACATCAGAAAGGCCGATCGTAGGTTCTGGCGCTGGTTTAGCTGCGTCCGCCGCAGTGATCACTGCAGAAACTGCACCTTTCCTGAACCAGATTACAGTGTAGTTATCCGGGTCCTTTGAAATCTTTCCTTCAACTGTGTAGCTCATCGCTGCTTTGGTTTTAATACTCACATCAAGAGTTGCTCCATCGCTGGCCGGAGCAGGTTGATCCGGCGGCGTCGGCGGACAGAATCCCGACTCAGGATGTTTTCCGTCTTTGCACACGCAATTAGGATCCACAGGATCATTAGGTGTTG
>JBJMLZ010000171.1:0-8574 GCA_045805035.1 Bacteriovoracaceae bacterium | reverse complement strand
GTCCATTACCGATGCCACCGGCAGCGATCACAGGAATTTTTACCGCTTCCACCACCTGAGGAATAAGAACAAGAGTCGTAATTTCATCGCGGCCATTGTGCCCGCCCGCTTCAAATCCTTCGGCGATCACGGCATCAACACCGGCGGCCTCGCATTTTTTTGCGAGCTCCGGTGTACTTGTGACGTGAATCACGGTGCAGCCTTTTTCTTTCAGCATCGGCGTCCAGGTTTTTGGTGAGCCCGCGCTTGTAATAAAAATTCTTATTCCTTGTCTGAGGGCGATTTCGATTTGCTCTCCGGTTTTCTCATAGAGAAGTGGAACATTCACCGCCAGACGTTCGGGGTGAGAGGTGAGAGACTTTGCTTTTTTCAAATGATGATCAAGGAGTTCAGGGTTCATTGAACCCGCACCGACCACGCCGAGTATCCCTGCCTCGGCTGAAGCAGCAGCGAGTTTTCCTCCTGAAACATAAACCATCCCTGCCTGAATGATCGGATGCTGGATGGGCAGAAGTTTTGTGATCATGTGAGATCCTTGTCCGTCAGCGCCTTCGCCGGAGACCTTGCGAGCGATTCGGTGATCGCATTTTCTGTTTCTCCCGTAAGTTTAGCACGGGTAGAGGTTCTTTTCGGGCCGAATTTTTCACCGGCGTAAAGCTTCCATCCTGCTTCCACCAGCGACTTTCTGATAGAGGAGCTAGCAGAGTAAGTGGAGAGGAGAACATCGGGGCATGAATGTTCACGAAGGAGAGTGAACCATTCGCGTGTCCATAGAACCGGATTTCTTTTTGGTGAGAATGCGTCCTGATAAATGGCATTCCATTTCACCGGATTTTGCAAAAGGTAATTCGGAAGCTCTTTTCGGGCATCACCAATAACTACGTGGAATGAAAATTTCGGATCATGAAAGAGGGGATGATCTTTGTATGTTTCACTGAACCACTTCACGAGTTCAGGATCAATTTCCAATGAGAGAAAAAATATTTTCGCAGGTAGGTTTTTTGTTTCTTCGTAAGTTGTGAGTAAACCCAGACCAAGTCCGAATCCCACTTCAAGAATTGTAAGCGTTTCATTCTGAGCTTTTTCTTTGATCCGACAGCCTTCAATGTAATGCAGAAGTGTTTCCGCGCGGGCACCAGTGGTCGAGTGACAGGCCTCTCCGAAGCGAGTGGAAAATAATGTGCTGGAACCATCTTCGGTGATGATTTCTTCGTAACCCGCAGGGAGATCAGATCTTTGAGATAGTCCTGTTGTCATAAGCCTTTTGCTTTTAAAGGTTTAAACAGATTTCCTCAAGAAACCAAGAGGTTTTACCGATGGGAAACTTAAGAGGACGTTGCCTATGCGGTTAGGACCTATATTTATCTTATCTCTCGTGTGTTTGCCTATACAGAGTGTACACGCCAATGACCTCTCGGCGGACTTTTCCAAATGGTCTGAGGAATACAAACACGAATTCATTGATACGGAAAACATCGAAAGCCAGGTGTGTCCGATCTCGTATAGTCCAGCGGCAACGCTACCAGTATCGAGAAACTTTATCGGCATGCGAAGTTGCCGTCCGTCTGATCGTCAGAGAGATCTTCTTTACGATAACGATCTGACGGAACAGGAAAAGCGCCAGCGTGATGATCTGATCTGTGAGTGCCTTAAGCACGGAAATACTTTTGAGGCCGCCATCGAAAGTAAGCTTACTCCTCAGGAGAAACAGCTGAGAAAAAACCAGTGGCGTGCGCGTGCATCGACTCTCAGTCAGGAAGAATACGCGAGCCGTGTTTTCGGTGAAGGCTTTGGCCCCGCGATCACTTCTATGAACTTTGCGGATACAACGAAACAAGCTGAGGCGCTGGCAGGAATCTATCTCCAGTATGACCGGAAGGTTGAGCCGCGGGACACGGAATCTTTGAAGAGCATTCTTACACCCCCGGATCTTTCGGATCAGATGTGCGTTCCTCCGAGAGAATTCATTTTCAATGAACAGTTTCCGATGGAGGCAAGCTTTTACGAGGACCTCGAAAAGCCTTTCAACCCGGACGACTGGGACTACGCCAAACTCGCCAGAAAATTTGACGGCATCACAAAGCTTGAAGACAGTAACAAAATTCCGGATTCAAAGCGCATTCTCAACCGGATGAAGTTCCTTCTTCACAATCCGCAGTTTAAGGCTATGTTCATGTCTCCGGACAGAGACGCCGCCAGTGGCAAGGTTCAACTTTATAAACTTCTCCAGGAAAAATTACCCAAGCCTGAATGCGCTGACCAGATTTGCTACCCGCTCGGAAACTGGAAAGATCAGATTCATCCTTATCAGGATGCCGCCCGTGAATTTCTGAAAGATAAGTTTGTCATCGGCAATATCCAGAGCGGGATCGCAGAAGGGGAGAAGCTCGGCTGGTCCCGGAAGAAGATCAACACATCAGAGATCATCGATGATCCTCTCCATGCCACTGAGAACGAATGGAAAATGTATTGTGACTACAGAAATACGCAGCCAGCTTCGGTGAACCCTGTTCTCGCCGAAATCGACAACGAGTATGGCATCGACTTCGAAAATATCAGGTCAAACAAAGACTTTGTCGACACGAACAAGGCCTACTGTGCGATCCCGCGAAAAGATAAGAACAATAAGAGTATGCTCTTTGGCGATTACCGGAAACAAAATTGTTCCCAGGTCGATCGCAGAATGTGTCTGGCGATGTTCGTGCAGGCCTTTCCATTCAGCACTGACAACATGATCGGACTCATTCACAACATCAACGAGATTCTCGAAAAACCAGATACGATTGCCCAGGTCACCGCCGACTCAACGACCACTATCACCGCCATCGGACAGGATTCAAAAGTGCGCTCACGTTCAATCCATTTTCTGGATGAAGAGCCTGCGCATACTCCGTCGCCAAGTATGATCTCACAGGGTTCGTCGCCTGTGCGTGTAACGACACCGGCAACTGCGGCAGCTGCAACCACTCCGATGAACCAGCCTTTGCCAACTTCTCAACCGATGTTTGGTCAGGAGCCGGTTTTCCAGCCGAAAGCTCCGATCTCTGCACCGATTGCCGCTCCTTCGCAGAAAGTGGAAACCATTCGTGAGAATCTTTCGCAGGGAGAATCGCAGGCTCAACTTTTAAGAAATGAGATCAGTTCACTGAGAACTCAGCTTTCTGAGAGAGCGAATGCAAGAAGTAATCCGAACAATGTCCCTGATACAGCTCTCGAGCAGCGCTTTGCCTCACTCGAGAAAAGACTGAGCGACAGAGAAAAAGAGAATGCTGATCTAAGACAGCAAATGGCGAATACACAAAAGCCTCAGGTGACACCAACACCGGAAAGTATCCAGTCGCGGGATTCTTCAGAAAGACAAAACTACGCGGGAACGACATCTGCCGGTGGTGCTTCGGTGACTGCGCCCCAAGCGGCGACTCCACCAACAATACCGCTTTCTTCGCCAGTGGCCTTAGGTGGAGGTAGTTTTAGCTCAGGATCCTTGTCGTCTTCAACGAGATCCCTGACATCGGATAACGGATTACTCGCAAAGTACGGCGGAGTAGATAGCACTTCAACGAGTGGCATTACGGTTTCATCTGCGGATGGCCAGTCCGTAAAGTCGGTTCAGCCGCTCAGGATTTCTTCGGAAGATTTCAATCAGCTTGCTTCGAATGATGATTCGGCCTTAAGAAAATATCTTCCGCAGGTAAAAGTTTCACCAGGAGAAGTGGTTCGTCTCTCCATCAAAGCAGACGGCGATCGGATGATGGAAGTTTTTGTCGTGAATAATGGTTCTGAGCTTGCGGTCTTCCGGACATCGGAAGCGGCCAATGCTGTCGCGACTGGAAGACAACCGGCCTCTGTCATTGACAGGCAAAATACCCTTGAGAATCTTAAAAACGAATTCACCAACTGAGGAGTGCCTCAAAAGAGAGGCATACTTCCTTAGCTAACCCTCCAATAAAACATTCGGCTTCAGTGATCTTCATCCGTTATTGTAAGATAATAAACCTAAAAGACATTTACACCGATAACTGAACCGTAAAGGGTAAAACCGATGAGATTCCGATTTACATTCATTCTCTCGCTTACTTTTGTGACAGCAGCCTTCGGCAGAATGGATTTTAATGCTACTGATTCTCAAAGTGGATACATCGATAATAGCTTTGCCAGATGGCTGACATGCTACCAATCTGAAAATAGCGATTGTAGAAACTGCAGTCAGCAAAGACTTGCTGATGGAAGTTTGAATCTGCTGGCTGACGATGCTGAAAAGTCATGTATTCCCGATAACTTTGACAGAAAGATAGTTTTTAATAAGTATCTTTCAGCAGATAAAAAAATCGAAAGAGATTCTGCTATTTGCGGATGCCTCGAGGGCGATAAGGGAAGTAAGTTAGAAAAAGACTCTTACCGTCGGGGTGATTTGTCACCAGCACGCTTGAATTCCCTTAAGGCTATTGCAGATCGCTCATATGGGAATCTCTACAGTGATCAGCTCGCCGACAGACTCCGGACTGAACGGATCCAGAGTACATTCTCGGCCATGAGCTATCTCAACAATACAAGTGATGCATTTGAACTTGCGGATAAATACGACAAGGTGGCCATACAGAATGAAAGCCCTTCAGGCACGGAACTATCAGCAATCGCTTCACGTAATGAAGCCAGAAATACATATGCTAAGGCCCTGACTGAAGAAAAAATCACTCCGGAAATTTTCAACACCTCAAACATGCCGGAAGGTTACTGTTTGCCATACAGGCATTTCATCGCTTCAAAACAGTTCCCGATGGGGGAAGAATTTTATCAGGGCCTTGAGACTTTCACGAGCTTTAATGATGATCAGTGGAACTATCTCAAAATCATGTCGACTCTTCGTGGCCCGTTAACAGATGGGTTTGAAGCCGCGATGAAAAATGATCCCAAAGTGGCGAGCCGTTATTACCGGGCAAGGTTTCTGCACGATAACCCTGTCTTGAAAAATATTTTTCTCTCGCATAATGAAAAGGCAAAAGCTGACCTTTTTAAGATCATAAAAAATATGCCAAGACCGGCCTGCACGAATAACATTTGTGCAAGAACTGATGACTGGGCAAAAGAGATGGAAGCTTATCGGCGTGAAATGGCCGGATTCCTCGCAAGTGATAATGCTATTAAGGCAAATGAAGAGGGGAATGCTATCGCCGGCGAAATCAATTACAATGCGGCTTCAAAGGCAGCAGTCCTTGCTTCTGAAACCTCAGACATTCTACTTGGTCAAAAGATTGTGGATGCGGGAGAATGGGCAGGCTATTGCCGCATTCGTTCTGATCTCATGCAGAGAAATGATGTCACAAAAACGATTCCTGAGATTGAACGTGACTTCGGGACCAGAAATTTCCGCGATCTCCAGAGCGATGGAGAATTTCAGAGATTTAATAACGATATCTGCGGAGCTAAAAGAAAAGACCCTAAGACAAACCGAGAAGACACTTTCTTTACATTCTTTCAAAGAGAATGTACGGGCAAAAGAACGCCTCGCTGTTCAATTGAATCCCGTGGCGCCCTTATCGGAGAGTTTTTAACTCGTTATTCAGTATCTTCTGACTCAGTCGGAGATTCGGAAGCACAACTTTTATTGCCTTTTCTTAAAGGAACAGTTGGCGGGCCCCAGATGATCACCCGAAGTGATGCTGAGAATTATAACAAAATCACAAACGATCCAACCAGAGCGGCCAGGCCAGTGAGATTCACCTCAAGAGAATATGCTTCGCTTACTCCGGCTACGACCTCGGGTGCTCAGGCCTCGGTCTCAAGAGCACCGGCATCGTTAACTTCAAACGTAAGTCCTCAAGCTACTTCAAATGCCAATGGTTCAACTCAAATTCAACCTTCGTTTTCATCGATTGATCCAGCATTCATAGGTCCAAATCGGCCACAAAACCAGGCCCCACCTACCTCACAGGTTATTCAAAGTAATCTGGATAAAGGGGAGTCTGACGCCAAAGAGATCAGACAACAAATTTCTTCACTTCGCGAAGTGATTGGAAAAGACAACTCACAAGTTGGGCCACGAGACTCGAAAGAGTTTTCAGGTCTGACTGCTCGCCTTGATGCTCTCGAAAGACAGCTCGCCGAAAAAGAAAGAAGCAACCAGGCCCTTCGTGATCAGCTCGATCAACAGCGTGTTGCTGAATCTTCTCAAAAAACGAATTCATCAGGTGTGAATAGACAGGATGCTCTGAATCGTTCATCGGCATCTGCATCATCAACCCAAAGCGTGGCGCCTCAAGGTGGTGCGACTGCAGGCTTTAATGCCGTCGCGCCTTCTCTTGGTGGAGGAGCTTCTTTGAATTCAGGCGTAGGCGGTGGAGTGCTCGCACCTGTGACAAGATCCCCGTCTTCAGGATCAGGGATGATGAACAGCGCCCTTCTATCTCGTTATGGCATTCAACCATCGAGTTCGGAAGGTGGAATTACTGTTGCTGATGGCAGCTCAAAAATCAATTACCAACAGCTTGCTTCAGACTCAGGATCTAAATCCGTTATCGAGGTTCCATTCTCACTTGCGGACGTTCAACGCTTGTCCGGCGAAGAGATTGGAAAATATACTCCGAAATCTAATGGTGTTTATCCGATTGCATTTAATGACGGTTCTGCAGGTTTCTTAGTTCGCGATGGCGATCAGATTTCCGTGGTTCCAGGACAAACAGAAATTGCTCGAGTCCCAGCTTCCATTGAATCTGCTCCTCTGGAACCTTCAGTGAGACTCCGCGATCTTCAGCGGGAACTCGGTCAGTAGTTGCCCAAATAATCTGTCTACGTACACGGCACAAGTCCCTGAATCCCCTTGGGGGCTAGGGGATTTCCGTGCTTTCATCGACAATATAAAGAAATTCATTTCACCTGACGATAAGGATCAGAGGTTTTATCCATGAAGCGCTCATGCATCTTCATATTCATCATCATCTCTTTGGGTGCTATTGCTCAGGACAATCCTGAATTATCCGGGAACATCACCATTGATCCGTCTAAAATTGATTGGACCAAATATGAAGGAAGTGGGGCAGTTTCAAATCCGATGGATCGACTGACAGATGCTCCACCTTTGTCTGACCTCAATTCAATGCCAAGATTAGAAATTCAAGGGAACAGCGATGTCCACGAAGTCCTGCGCACCCTTCCTGACTTCAACAAAATGATGGGCATTCGTTCGCGACCTTTTACCGTCGATTACTCCAACCTTGGTCAGAGCTTCTCGCTCTCAGGAGTGAATTCCTGGGGTCTCAGGGATTGTCCCTACAATCTTGTTTTCGGAGACAACTCAAATCTCAATGATATCATGAAGGGCTGGACGAGTGGAGAGCAGTGCTTTCAGCAAGTGACTCCTCGTGCTCCAGCAGCTGACCGAATCGACAGTGATGTGAACGCCTGTAAGTGTCTTGTGAATAATCAGAATAATTTGGTTGCCTACGCAATGGCGAACAAGACAACTGCGGTTGAAAACATTGGGACTCTTGAACAGACCGTCGCCTACAACACTCTTCGACTACAAAATATGAGAAGCGGTCTCCTTCTTCAAGCTTCACTGCTTTGTAATTCGCCTGAAGAAGCGCGCAATGTAAACCCGCTCTTTAACAATATGTCGACTGAGATGTCGGGGGTTCTTGATACTTATGTGCGAAATGCGAGAACCGAGATCGCGAGTGAAGCTTCCAATTCGGAAAATCAGAATTCACCGGCCATTCAGGCTCGAATGCGCGAACTTGCGAGCAAGCTCGAAGTTCCAACTGCTGATGAGAAACTTTTGACAAAAGGTTTTGAACAGAATGCGAATGACTGTGTGTCGGTGAAGGAGTATTTGGCGTTTAACCAGCTGCCGGCCTACAATGATTTCTATAACTCTCTCGCTACCGAATCTTTTGATCCGCAGAAGTGGGACATTAAGGTTCTGGAAAGCGATCTTAATAATGTTGTTGAGAAAGGCGGCATCGATTCCAGAGAATACTGGAAGCTTCGCGGGAGAATTAAATTCCTTCAAAAAAACGGTTTGTGGCGTGCGGTCTTTTCTGCTTCTGATAGTCCGGAGAATAAACAACGTAAGGAAGATCTTTTTAACATTATCAAGAGTTCTTTTGGAAATTCCCGGTGCAAAGCTGACAGTTGTCGACTGGATCTGATGTCCTCTCGTAAGTATGATGATTATCGTGAAGCTTCAAGACGTTTCCTTGGCAGAAAAGATATCGCTGAAATGATTAACACTTCTGAGGTAGAAAGAGCAAAGGTCGAGTTTTCTGAGGCTGCGGCCCACAATATTATGAAGAGGCCTCCTCTTCCATCTACGCTGGATGCTTACCGCCAATATTCTGCGAGATTTAATGCTCATTTGAGTCACTGTGATGACCCTAAAAACGCAAGTGCATGCATGGTTGCCTATGCCCAGCACTGCCCGGAGATTAATCAAATCCAACAGCAACTGCAAAATAAAACTGCTCGTTTCACTGATGGAGACTTTGAACTTGAATCCATGGGGAACACAGAAATGGACCCCGACTTAAATCCTGCTTATCAGGAGTTCCGGGATGCCATGTGTGGCCCTCGATCTTC
>JBJMLZ010000170.1:0-12135 GCA_045805035.1 Bacteriovoracaceae bacterium | reverse complement strand
TGTTTTCTTCTTACGTGGGTGAGAACGCACTTTTTGAAAAACAAGTTCTCTCCGGCGAACTCGAGCTTGAGCTTACTCCACAGGGAACTCTTGCTGAGAAAATCCGCGCGGCCGGTGCCGGCATTCCGGGTTTCTTCACGGCAACTGGTTACGGAACTCTCGTTGCTGAAGGCAAAGACGTGAAAATGTTCAATGGCCGCCCTTATGTTCTCGAACAAGCATTTCCGAAAGCGGACTTTGCTCTGGTGAAAGCATGGAAGGCCGATACTTATGGAAATCTCAAATTCAGAAAGACCGCCGCGAACTTTAATCCGATGATTGCGACCGCAGGAAAAATTACGGTGGCAGAAGTGGAAGAGATCGTTCAGCCAGGTGAGCTCGATCCGGACGAGATCGACGTTCCAGGAATTTACGTCAAACGTCTCATCAAAGGGACTTTTGAAAAGAGAATCGAACAAAGAACAATTAAGAAGTAAGAGGCACATATGGCACTTTCCCGCGAACAGATCGCTCAACGAATCGCTAAAGAACTCCGCGACGGTTACTATGTGAACCTTGGAATCGGCATCCCGACTCTCGTGGCAAATTACATCCCGAAAGGAATGGAAGTGATGTTCCAGTCTGAGAACGGGATTCTCGGCATGGGCGAATTTCCTACTGAAGAAACAATTGATCCGGATCTCATCAATGCCGGAAAACAAACTGTCACCGTGATCAAGGGTGCAGCTTACTTTTCGTCAGCTGATTCATTCGCGATGATCCGCGGTGGTCACGTGGATCTCACTGTCCTCGGTGCTTTCGAAGTTGATCAGACCGGAGCTCTTGCTTCGTGGATGATTCCAGGGAAGCTCGTGAAAGGCATGGGGGGAGCAATGGATCTCGTTGCCGGTGCGGAAAACATCATCGTAGCGATGTCTCACGCTTCCAAGCACGGTGAATCGAAAATCCTCAAGAAATGTTCGCTTCCACTCACAGGTGTGGATTGCGTGAAGCTTGTGGTAACTGATCTCGCGGTTCTTCGTCTGGAAGGCGGAAAGTTCCATCTTCTCGAGAGAGCCCCGGGTGTCTCAGTGGAAGAGATCAAGAAACTCACAGAAGCTGATCTCGTTGTTCCAGCAAACGTTCCGGAGATGACGTTTTGAAATTCCTCGTCCTTCTCCTTTTGATTTCAGCTTGTGTTGAGAAAAAGACCAACACCGCTGCTCATGAGGAGTATCAGAAGTTTTACGACGCCAACGTCGAAGACGACAAGAAGTGCGACGCTTTCCAGAAGTCCCTTCACCACTATATCGATCAAAGCTCACAGAACTGGCACTTCGTAAAAGACGAAGCAAAAGCAATTGAATCCATGGATCGCTTCAACCTTGAGTTCACTTCTTCACGCCGGTACCTCAGGGCAAGTGAGCTCCTCTACCGGGATTGCTCAAGTGATAGGCCCCAGGCCTACGTTATTGGTTGTCCTTCCAACATCGACACCATGGTGTATTTTGAAAATCTTCTCTTCGCCGCCAAATCCTATCCGTGGAAAAAACACACGAAAGACCGCGCAGTGAAACTCGCGGGAGATTTCGTTCGCTACCAGTTGAATGAACCGCACAACCTCGTGGGGACAATCGTCATCGCGGAAGTCGTTCGTCAGCTCTCACTCAATGGGTTCCTCAAGAGGAACATTGCTCCTGAGATCAACAATGTCCTGAAAGAGCTTGATGACATCCGAACCAAGCGGCTCGCCCAGGGTGTGAAGGGAAATTGCGAAACCTTCCTGAAAGCTCATCTGGAGGAGCAGGAAATCGGCAGGACGTTTACTGAGAGAATGAAGGCGTGGGAAACTGCGCTCCCCTAACCTGTAAAGTTTACCCTCCCGCCTCCACAAAACGTGAATGATAGTATGATCGCGGCCCTATGAAGAACTTCATCATTCTGTTCTTTGTTCTTTCTTCCACTCTCACTTTTGCCTGTGGCGACTTCAGTAAAAAGCCGGCCTATCTTTCTGCTCAGAAAGTGGAATGCGGGAGACTTTTCGATACGATCACATCGCCGACAATGACCGTGAACGGGAAGACGTATCCCTTCGCCCTGAAGTTGAGTGACATGGCAGGTGGTTGCCCCTCCGATGACCAGAGTTGCTATCCTCCCTATCTCAATATCGTCCACCGCGGAAACGCCATCTGCAAGGCCTTCGGCTTCGGCGCATACGCGACCTCAAATGACTGGGGAATCTGGAAAGACCTTCCGGATGTCATGGTGTCACTGGAAAGAACCAAAAGTGGTTCCTGGGGACCAAAGGTCGTGAGCATCAATCACAGCCGTAGTGAATTCGCCTATACCAAAACGATTTCCTGCTATCACAACTACCGCAAACGCTGATTCTCCCTTAAACTATTCTCATGCAGAGAATTGTGATCAAGGTCGGGTCGCTGACGGTGACCGACGAAGCGGGCGGCGTTTCGCCAACTAAGATTGAGAAAATCGTGCTCGAACTCCTGGCGCTCAAAGCAAAGGGATACTTTCCTATTCTCGTGAGTTCGGGTGCGGTGAATTCCGGCCGCGCGCTCATTAAAAAACCCGAAGAAAAGAAAATGATGATCTCCTACCAGCAGGCAGCTGCAGCGGTGGGACAGCCTCTTCTCATGAAAGCGTATGTCGATGCGCTCGCCAGGCATGGCGCTCATTGCGCGCAGATTCTTGTGACTCACGAAGACTTCAAAGTTCGTCAGAGATTTCTCAACATCAGAAATACCATCAACCGTCTTGTTTCAAACAATGTTCTTCCGATCGTGAATGAAAACGATACGGTTTCATACGATGAGATTACTGTCGGCGATAATGATCAGCTCGCGGTGATGATGGCGGAAGCGACGGACGCGGAGAAATTGATTCTTCTCACCGAAGCAGACGGCCTCTATAACAAAAATCCAAAAGAACCGGACGCCGTTCGTTTTGATGTGGTGGATTTTAAGGATGATTTCTCGGGCGTGAAGTTTGCCGCTAAAACGTCTGTCGGCCGCGGGGGCATGGATACAAAATTGAAAGCAGTCCGGAAACTCACTCCCCTCGGGATCGACGTCATCATCGGAACATTCCTGATTGAAAATCCGCTTACGCGCTTATTGGAACGAAAAGGCGGCACACTTTTTAAAGGCAATCCTGAGAGACAACAGTCACGCAGAAAATCCTGGCTCTCAACGGTTGTGAAAAACGATTGCTGGCTCGTTGTTGATGACGGCGCACTCAAGGCCCTCAATGACCAGAACACTTCGCTCCTCCCGATCGGAATCAAGAAGGTCCACGGGGTCTTTAAGCGTGGTGATGTCATCCAGGTCAAGAACAAGAACAAAATCGTGGCGGTTGGCATTTCCGAGTATGATCATCGGGAGATGGATCTGATTAAAGGTAAGAAGTCTTCGGAGATCGCGACGGTCATTGAGAATCCGCCGTCGAAGGTGGCGATCCATAAGGACAACCTTCTCGTGAAAAAGGATCATTGATTCCACCTTTCGGCCGTGCCTATAATTTGGGTGAAGGCTGGATGCCCAGCACTTCAGGTCGGGAGACCCACACCTTCATGGCAGGTGAGAGAATCGTGAAGGTGTGCTCCAGAACCCCTCTTCAAAATAAAATCCAATTTCATTTTCTTTAGAGTGCTGCTTTCACACTGGCTTCGACTCACACCATTACAATTTCTCCCTTATCGAAAATCGTCTTTAGCGATACGATTGTTCACCTATGACAGTTACAGAAATGGCCCGCAGGGCCAAAGAAACTTCTCTGAAGCTCCAGTCTCTTTCCGAAGATCATCGGGTGCGTGCCCTCCATGCACTTGGAAATGAACTGATAAAAAACTCGGCAAGAATTCTTGAAGAGAACTCGAAAGATCTCGCGGAAGCGAAGAAAACAAAACTTTCTTCAGCGATGATCGATCGCCTGACTTTAACGGAGAAATCTATCCAGGGACTGAAAGAGATGTGCGATTCAATCTCATCTCAACAGCGGGTGGTAGGACAAATCATCGAAGAATACACGAGACAAAATGGTCTCAAGATTCAGAAGCAGAGAATTCCTATTGGTGTGATCGGCATGATTTTCGAATCCCGTCCCAATGTTGTGATCGATGGAGCTGCTCTCGCCATCAAGTCAGGCAATGCCATTATTCTCAAAGGCGGAAAAGAAGCCCAGCATTCCAATCGCGTTCTTGCCGATATTGTTTCTGAGGCAACAAGGAATATCCTTCCTGAGGGTGCAGTTTCACTGATCGAAACTCGCGAAGACGTCGCTGAACTCTTAAAGCTCAATCAATATATCGATCTCATGGTTCCACGTGGAGGAAGTTCCCTCATTGATCACGTAAGAAAGAACGCGACGATGCCGGTAGTGGCGCACGATAAAGGACTCTGTCACATTTATGTTCATAAGGATGCTGATATCAACCGGGTCATCCCGATCGTCCTTAATGCGAAGGTGAGCAGACCTGGCGTTTGCAATGCGGTTGAGACTCTCCTCATTCACAAAGATTATCCGGAAAAAGACAAAGTCATCGAGGCGCTGAAAAACGAGCACGTCGAAATTCGCGAACAGTTCGACACAGAGTTCCTGGATAAAATTATCTCTCTGAAAGTTGTGAGCGATGAAAACGAGGCCATCTCTCATATTCAAAAATATGGTTCCCATCACACGGAAGCGATTCTTGCTAAAGATCCAAAGGTGATTGAAAAATTTTTGAATTCACTGGATGCTTCTGCACTTGTGGTGAATGCCTCTACCCGCTTCAATGATGGTGGTGAACTTGGTCTTGGTGCCGAACTTGGCATTTCAACTTCAAAGCTTCATGCCTACGGCCCTATGGGCGCAAAAGAAATGACAACAACACGTTTTATAGTAACTGGTAATGGACAGGTGAGATAAATGGCATCATTTGATTTGGTTTCTAAGATAGATGAAATGGAACTTGCGAACGCTCTCAAGAACACTGAAAAAATGATTCAAGGACGCTTTGACTTCAAAGGCTCTGAAGCGGCGGCGGAATACAAAGAGAAGGAAAAGATCATCGAGATCCGCGCTGAGAATGAAATGAAAGTAAAAACTGTTCTCGACATTCTCCAGACGAATATGGGTAAGCGTGGAATCAGTGTAATCGGCATGAAGAATTCTGAGATTCAGCCCTGGGGGATGAAAAATAAAAAAATGACGATCACCCTCACCACGGGATTTGATAAGGACGCGCAGAAACTGATGAACCGCCTTATCAAAGAATCTGGATTCAAGGGCAAGTCTCAATACATGGATGAAAAATATCGCCTGGAAAGTAAATCTATCGATGAGCTTCAGGCCCTCTTTCAGTTTCTCCGAACTCACAAAGAAATGAACTTACAACTCCAGATGGAAAATATGAAAAGGTAGGACCTCATGAGCGCAACACCGATGATGGATCAGGTTAACAACGACATTAAAGAAGCGATGAAAGCAAAGGACTCGATGAAGCTTGAGGCCCTTCGTATGCTGAAAGCGGAGTACATCAAAAATAATACTGCCGCAAAACCTACTGATGAGCTTTCGATCACTGTGGCCCACGCTAAGCGCCTCTCGGATTCACTCGAGATGTACAAGGCGGGCACTGAAGCTCACGACAAACTCTTAAAAGAGATCGACGTCATCAAGGCCTATCTTCCAAAAGCAATGGACGAAGCGGAAGTCGTGAAGATCATCAACGACATCAAAGCAAAGGGCGCCAAAGACATGGGCTCGATCATGAAAGAGCTTCAGCCGCAGATCAAGGGACGCTTTGATGGCAAGCGCGCCTCGGATCTCGTGAAGGCCGCCGTTTCTTAATGGCGATTCAGGATTTCGGAACGACTTTCGATCGATCAAAACTTCATCGTGCCAGGGAAAAAGCAAGGGAGATGACATATGAGTTATCTTCCCTTCTTCGCCCGGGCATGACGGAAGAAGACGCTCATCGATTCTACAAAGAGCTCTCCGCAAAGTACGGCGCAGAAAAACAGTGGCATCCGGCGAAGCTCCGGTTTGGCCCTAACACTCTCGCCAATTTCAAAGACCCTTCGGCTCCTTATGTTTTAAAGGATGAAGATATTTTCTTCATTGATATCGGGCCTGTGTTTGAAGGACATGAAGCCGATTACGGAGAAACATTCGCGATCGGTTCGCAGTTTGATCACAAGCACATCGCCGATTCAGCGAAAAAAGTTTTTCATGAAGTTGGCGAGTATTGGTTAAAGAATCGGCCTCCGGGTCCGGAGCTCTATGAGTTTGCCAAGGGTCGCGCGAAACATTATGGGTATGACCTCAACATGGGAAGTGACGGCCACCGGATCGGAGACTTTCCTCATCATGTGCATTTTAAGGGAGCACTCGTTGAGTGCGAAGAGACGATAGTGCCGGATGCGTGGATTTTAGAAATACATCTCTATGATCCGAAGCGCCGGTTCGGTGCCTTCTATGAAGACATCCTCACCGACGCCCCTCTCGATTAACGTTCGATTTTCAGAGCGACTGGCTTGATCACGTCTTTACCGTAAAAGTCAGGACCTTCTTCGTATGTCACGGTTTGAGTCGAGCGACCTTTATCAGATTCGATTTCATAAACAACAGTATGTTCGACGAGATTCAACGAAAGAGGTTTTATACTGTGGATGTCGTCCCATAAAACATTACTGGCGTATTTGTGAATGGCACATTCAGCTGCTTCACTAATATTCTCCATGAAACACTGAGAGATCACATAAACACAAAGCTTCCCGCCATACGGATCATCACCGGTACGACAGTCGAAACCTTTTCTGTCACTCGCGAAAGCAGACACGGATAAAAGCATAGAGAGTGCGATAAACATCTTCATAAGGACCTTCCTGTTAATGGAAAGGCTTATACCGTAGTTTTTCGGAGGAAGATGATTTCGTAAAAAAATTACACAAATTAAAAAGGGCCCTATTCAGGGCCCTTTATGAAGTCTCTCGTTACCAGTCTATTATTTAGTAACTGAGAGCTGGATGCCTTTTTTCATCTGGGCAAGAAAACTTGTTTCCTGTTTTTCCTGAAGGGCCGGAGAGCGTTTCGCGCCGTCGAGTCTGATGACGTTCACCGAGAAGAAAAGGCTTACTACGATTCCCGGTGCGAATACTGCTGCGAAAGTTCTGAGGTTCTTCATACGTGTCTCCTGGTAATTCCAGTTAGAGAGTCCTTTCTTTGTTCCGCCATCAAATTCCATTTGATGTCTCCTTAATGTTTTGTTTTCGCTTCCTGCGTTCTTCGAGTTTCCATCCTGGAATCTCGTTGGGAACCCATAGAGCAGGATCCGTGCCAACTCATTTTTTCGGATTTGTATGACTTAGATGATGAACAAATTTCAGAGTGATGAAGTGACCCTTAATAAAGTGGTGTCAGAGTAAGAATTCGGTGTCGACGTGGCAGTTCCAGCACACCTGAGATTTTCAAGCTCGCAATTTCTAAACGTTTGAGATGGGAATGTGAATGTCAGGTGTGTTGGAACCAAAAAAAACCCCCGCAGATGGCGGGGGTTTGATGAGTGGACTTCTCTAAGGTGTCCGGCCTTGAATTTTTTACAGATTATTTAGCAACAACTGCAACTTTACGGTGAGTAGCGTGCTGAAGAAAAAGTGAAACTGTGAGCATTGCCATCATTCCTGCGAGTACCGCCATCATTTCCATTTGAATTCTCCTTATCAAATGTCCGCGTCCTGCGAGTTTGAAGCTACTCATCCTGTGCAGCTTCGTTGGAATCCTATGAGCAGGAATCGTGCCAAATGGCTTACGAAAGAGATCAACGATTTAAGCGTGCCATTCGTGACACTGAGGTCTTCATGGCACTCCCAAAGTGATCCTGGTTAGAGGATTGAACTTCGATAGAAAAGAAATGTATCGAGGTATCGGTTGGAGCTGTAAATGTCGAGGTGGGGTTTATTGAAATGCGGAGAAAAGTAAGAAGGCTCCGAGATGGAGCCTTCATTTATTTTGAGACCGAAATCTTCTTGAGTGTAGTGTGTTGAAGAAAGATACTGACTGCGAGAAGGGCCATCATTCCTGCCAAAGCTACCATCATTTCCATACGTGAACTCCTTGTTCATACCGGCCTCCTTGCTCTCATCTTCGAGTCCCCTTCCTGGAGATCTCGTTGTTGGAATCCCTTAGAGCAGGAACCGTGCCAAGCTTTTAAGCGCTTTTAAGGGCAATTCTGGTGTCGGAAAGGCCACGGAAATCCAAGAGGGCACCGTTAAGTGGTGTCAAATAAAAATTATGGCACGGTCTTTTGAGGCCTTGCTATCATTTCAATATGAACAATCAACGTGGCTTTTCTCTTATACAAATGATGATGGCAATCGGAATCAGCGGAATCCTGGCCGTGGCCATCGCTTCTATGACCTCCAACATGAACAAGGACGCCAAGGCCCTGGGAGAGAAGCTCGCCAGCATCGATCTCACCAATCTTCTCCTCACTTCCTGGGCGGATCCTTCTCTGTGTACCACTCAGCTCAGTGGAACGACCTTTGACTCCACTCAGTTGGGAACGCCGAGCTCACCAGAATTAAATCTTCCTTCGATTGCCGGCCCCGGAGGAGTTCCGATTGCAACTGTCGGTGGACAAGTTTCTCCGGTGGCACCTGGATTTAAGATTGAAACCATCAAGGTCAAAAGCTTCTCCGGGAGTGGAGATGATTACCTTGCTTCTATGCAGGTAAACTTCGAGGCCAGCGCTCATACCCGCGCCCACAAACCGATTGTCCTGCGATTAAAAATCCGCACTGACCCCGCCAGTGCGGCCAATGCCAAGCTCATCACTGCCTGCGGAGGTGCCAACAGTAACCTCGGTGGCTCGGCCTCAACTTATTATGAATGTACAGCCAATCGTAATGGCACATGTACCGTGAACAGTGCCACCGGGATGAAAATCTGTGCTCTGACGAAGGTGAACAATGCCGGCTGCAACACCTGTGCTTATCTTAACTGTCAGGTGACAGGACCGGATGCTTCGGGAATGTTCGTATTGTTCGGAAAGCGCGGAGACGATCCTGCTTCCCAGTGTGGAATGACCTGTATCTAGTGAAGGAATTACTTGCGGCCCGAGTGAAACTTCTGGACCATGAAGGTGAAACTGATCGCGAGTAAAACGACTGCGCCGACCACGAGAACTTCTGCTTCCATTCTCTTTTTCCTCCTAAAAAAGGTGGTTCATCCTTGAACCAGGCGGGCCCGAACCTTGGACTCTCGCTGCTCAACATCCGTGAGACTTTTTCTTTATCTTCATTCTTTGAAGACCCGACTCATCATCCATCCTGGAAAGTTCGTCGTTTCTTGTTCTTAGTAAAAGCATAAAGCATGCCAAGGTGAAAGCAAGCGTTCCGCGGACTTCCGAATAGGTGACTTTGATTATCGGGGCCGGTCTGCTTCTGACCGGGGCCAAACAGGTGGTGCAGATTTTCCGAGTAAGTTTCACGGAAAATGTAGGACCAGTTTGTAAGACTGAGTGATAAAAATTTTACTCTATTACTATTGAACATGTGTGTTGAGCATGAAACCATATTTCTAAGGAACGAGGATGTTCCTCTCAAAACACCAGGAGGGTGAATCATGAAGCCACACTACTACCTCATGAAATGCAAAAAGATTCTCCGTCTCGAAGGCGACTTCGCTTTTGAGTCTCTTTCTGCTGAGATTCGTGATCGTGTATTTGATCAAACTGAAATCATCTCCCTTGATCAGGAACAGGCCAACTGGCGGGTAGCAATTTTCCGTGACGAGATCCTGGATCTTGAAGAGTACACGGAATGGTTCAACTCCGCGGGCTTTATGGAAGATGAAGAAGAGCTCGAGCTCGTAGTGTAACAATTTCCTGTAATATTTTCAGACAATCCCCATTCATCGGGGCGCCGGCGTATGATCGCCGCCACTTAAAGAGGTGCCCCGATGAAAACATACTCTTTTATTCTTGCTCTCCTTCTTGTTTTTTCCTGCGGTAAAAATAATACCTCCGGCCACCCTAAAGGCGCGCCCGGTTTGAATAACTACACCGGACCTCTGACTTCGGAGACGAAGATTCTTTCTGTTCAGGACACAATGAACGGAATCATGGTTCAGGGTACGACCGCCAACTTCGCCATCCCACTTCCTGGGAGAGGCGATTACAACTACCGCTTTAAAGATCAGCTTGTCGTTGTCACATATCAGGACCACGGTCCGCGCGTGAAGATCTACAATGCGGTCGGAAGACAGCTCGTGAATGGTTCAATGGTCATGCAGAATGCCCGCGTGACTCTTGATGGAACTGCGTTTGCGATTGAGTATTATGAGAACACCAGAGAGCGCATGATCGCGATGAACTCAGCAGGACAAGTCCTGGTGAATAATCTTGTCGCGGATAAGATCCGTGCTGATGTTGATTATGGTGTCGTGGCAGTGACCTACAGAAATGGAACTTCAGAAAGAGTGCTCGTGGTTCGTGATAATGGCCAGCTCCTCGTTTCCGATAACCGCGCTTACATCACCCCACGAGTTTCCATTGAGCCGTACGACGTTATCATTCGTCATGCGAGCGGAGTGGAAAGAATCCCGCACTAATGCCAAGAGAACATGGCAAAGTCATGTCTATCGGGACATTTATAGGACCAATGTCCCGGTATAAGTAACCGGAACCGGGTTCCCCACGGGGTTTCACAGATTTCCATGTGACAATCTCTCCACTCTCGGAGGCCCACGTGGAACAGAAAAATAACCCGCAAGATACTTCTCGGCAGGAAATCATAAAAAATTTCATGCCCACCATCCGCTACTGGGCACGCCACTATCATTACCACTATCACCAGGTGCTCGACATGGAAGACCTTGTGATGGTTGGAGTGATTGGCCTCATCGATGCCATGAATAAGTATAAGAAGGACAAGAAAAACCAGTTCAAGACCTACGCAGAATTTCGTATTCGCGGAGAGATTATTGATGAGCTCCGGAAACAGGACTGGATGACGAGATCTGAGAGAACCAAGCAGAAAAAATATCAGCGCGCAAAGAACAATCTCACTGACGAACTCGGGCATGTGCCGAGCCAGGAAGAATTGATGAATGTTCTTCCCTTTAAGCCAAAAGACATGATCCGCCTTGAGCAATACGAGAAAGGTGACACGATCAAGCCTTACATTGAAGGTGAAACCAATGGCCTCGGCACTCTCGCGAACTCAGAGTTTGATTCGTATGCGCTGAAGAAGACTCTTTCGGTTGTGATGGAAGAGCTTCCGAAAACCATGAAGCTCATCGTGACGTTAAAATATTTTGAGGATCTCAACTTCTTTGAGATTTCAAAAATCGTGAATCTTTCGGAAGGACGAATTTGCCAGCTTCACGCCGAGGCGATTGAGATGATGAAAAAGTTTCTTGAGGATAAAAAAATTGATATCCTAGCGGCATGAAGTTTCCGCTCCTCCTTTTCGTTTTCATTCTCGCGTGCGCGCAAGTTCCGCAGAAACGGACAACATCTGGTTCCCCTGCACCCGACTGGAAAAAACTCTGGGTCCAGAACGCCTGCCATCTTTATAATTTCGAACGCCAGGTGAAGACCTATCCTGGAAAACTCTGCATCTTTCTTTCCGATGGCTCCTTTATTTCCGCTACTGACACTTCACTGAAAAAATTCTCGCCTGCCCGCGAATTGGTTTGGGAAATCCCCGGCCACTATCATCACCAGCTCAATCTCAGTCCGGACAATAAGCGCATCCTCGCTCTTAGTTCAGAAATCGTTCTGCGGAAAAAAGTTCGTGAGCGCGATGACGTGCTCCTGGTTATTGATCTCAACGGAAAGATCCTGAATCGCATGAACGCCAGGGAATACGTTCTGCGTGAGGGTCTGGAACTCCTGAACTGGGAAAAACCACCTGAACTTAGAGTTGTGAATGCCGAAATCGAGACGACTCACTTTAACAGTTTTTATGAAATCGCTGATAATGCTTACGCTTCTTCCGTGCCGTACATGAAACCCGGTAACTACATCATCAACAGTGTCGATCTTGGAATTTTCATATTGAGTAACGATCTCCAGAATGTCCTTGCTCACCATCTCAATTTTGATCATCATCATCTCCATGACGTGCAAGTGTCACCTGATGGAAACTTTCTTTA
>JBJMLZ010000169.1:0-7946 GCA_045805035.1 Bacteriovoracaceae bacterium | reverse complement strand
ACTCTTTCAACCATTCTTCACCACAAAGGAAATCGGCAAAGGCACGGGGCTTTCCCTTAGCATCTCCCGCGGGATTGCCCTTGCTCACAATGGCGACATCTATCACGACGACAACGCCGACTGCACGACGTTCGCTCTGAAAATTCCCGCCGCTCCCCTGGCCGCTACTGCTCACGCCTGACATCGTCTTACAGGTTGTTGTAAATTTTTCGATCAAACTTAAGATAGAAGAATGAAAAAAATCATTCTTCTCCTCGCGCTCGTTACTCTTACTTCATGCTCGAGCATGATTCGCTCACCTCAAAGCCGGATGATTTCTCCGGAGGCACAGGGAAAGTTTCTCGCCGGATCGGTTGAAGGGCGCCTGACCGAGGCCAAAGGCGACAACTTCGAGTTTGATGGCAATAACCCGAAAAAACCTATCAGCAGCACATCCCAGAGCTACAAAGTTGGCTTCATGGCAGATGTCGGTCTTCTTGAACGACTCGACGTTGTTTATCTGGACTATCTTTCCGGCGCGACTGTCGGAGTCTACGGACTCAAGTTTCAGATTCTCGGTGAATCGAGACAAAAATCCAAAGAAGGCAATTTCTCTTTATCAGTTGTCGGCGCTTACGGAAAAAATAGTCAGTCTCAGAAAGACAATGAACTCAATGACTGGACAACCAATGTCGACAAAATAAACTACAAACTCGAGCACCATGAGTTTGGATTGATTGCCGGTTACCGTTGGGCAACAAAGCTCCTTCACTATGCCAATGCTTACTATTTCCACGACAATCTTCATGGAAAAGTGACGACAGATAATAATGTTCTCCAGGACGCCAAATTCCAGGGAACTCAGGATGGCATGATCTATTCCATGGGACTCTCTTATGACCTCGGCGCCAACTGGTACATTAAGGGTGATTTGTCTCACATGGATTCGGCCTGGAACTCTTTCAGGAAGACCTCGAACAACTCTTTGAACAGTGCCCTTGGCTGGTCATGGTAAACATATCCAGTCAGGAATTCCCTAAAGACTTTTTTCACGATGACCGACAAGGGACACGTGAGTACCTTTGTTTGCTTCGATGGAAAAAACTACAAGCTTCCCGACGCTCTCATTCTGGGTCGGGGTGCACCGTTCGACATTGTCGATCGCACTCTCGCGCGCGCTCACGCAAGACTCGTATACAAAAAAGGCATCTGGAAGATCAAAGACCTCAGTTCCGACTGCGGGATCTTCATCAATGGCAACAAGATCAGGCCCTCTAAGTTTCACGCTATCGTTCCCGGAGACAAGATTCTCCTGGGGAACGTTCCGCTGGAGCTTCACGAATCCTTCGCTGAAGGCACATACGTTGAAGTGAAAAACTTCACCGCTCATGACATCAACGATTATGCTCCTTTGATTTACAGTGTGCTCTTTATTCTCGGCGGTCTCATCGCCTGGTCAGAATCCAGTGGTGACAGTAAGCAGGACATGATCTTCCTTGGATGTGTTGCTCTCTTTTTGAAATTTGCAAGTGTCGTGACCCGCGCTCTTCGCACAGTTTACTTCCCTGTTCAGGTCGTGACGGAAACCAACCTCACTGAAGGCGCAGCAACTTTTCATATTACCGGCGATAAAAACTTCTCTCTGAAATATGAGAATATCGAAAATTGGTACATCGTCGGAAAATGTTTTTTCATCAAAATCTACAAGAAAGACATGATCTTCCTTCTGAACGAAGGCCAGGATGAACTCGCTGCTCTACTTAAGCAGCATTGCCTGAAAAAACGCGCCACTGCTGAGCCGGTGCTCGAAAAGCTTGCTCTCCTCCCGCTTCTTTTTATTTTGATTTGCTGGACTTGTCTTTATTTTGCCGACACCCGTTTCTTCCACTTTATGGGACATGGATTCGGTATGATCGGTCTTGCGGGCCTCATGGCCTTTTTCTTCTCAGAGCACCTTCGCGAACTCCTTCCGATTCCCACTGGAACATCTCCGGGAAAAGTGGCGATGGGACTTGCTTCGATCGTTGCATTCGGGCTCGTGATTCAGTTTTCGCAATTTCAAAATCACTACAATGTGACTAAGCAGAGAAAAGAACTCTCCGCTTGCTTCACCAACAACAGATGCGGGAAAGTAAATTTCACCCATCTTACGCAAAAAAAATTACCGGAAGAAGAAGCGAGACTCCTTGCTAAGATCTGCGCGGAAGGAAATCAAACCGCTTGTTTGATAAATCAAAGAAAACCAGCATCCAAATAAAAAAGGCCCCTTTCGGGGCCTTTTCATTTTCTACTGTCTAGTTTTGGAAGGTGCTGCCTTCGGATTCTTTTCCCGCGACTTTTTCTTTTCCTTCTCTTTCTCATCCATGATGGCAGAAAGCTTCTTGGAAACGTCTTCGAGTTCTTCGATGAGCTTCTTCTTCAGTTGCTCCGGAGACTTGAGAATCTTTTTGAATTCATTGAGAGCGGCCGTCTCTTCTTTAATAAGAAGGAGGCGCTTTTCCACTTCTTCTTTGGTCATGCGGTAGATCGCCATGTCCGCGAGATACTCGGCGTAAACGAACTTTGATTTGATGAGATAGTCGACGTAATCCTTACGGTTCGCTTTTTTCTCAGCGATCGCATAATGCTTCTCTTTAATGAAGCGGATGATCTCATTGTTCTTAGTGAGACGATCTTCATAATCCTTGATGAGAAGCTCGTAACGGCGCTTAGTGACCGCGACACGCTGAACGGTGAAGACTTCAAGAATCTCTTCCACCGTGTGGAACACTTTCACACCTTTTTCGGTGATGAGAGTGTAATTCGGAACGATGGAGCTTGATACTCCCATCGTCTTCTCAACTTCTTCGAGTGTCGGCGTCTGGCCGCGCTTGAAGAGGAGCTCGATATTGATGGTGTTATCAACCGAAGAATCGATGTAATCCTTCAGGAAATCGTTATCCATGTGCTTATTGAGGTGACGGTAGATCTTCTGGGCATCATAGCCCTTTGGAACTTCCGTAATGAAGATCTTCTCACCAACCTGCTTAAAGGCCATCTTGGTGATGATTCTTCCCTTGTCATCGATCTCAATCTTGTCTGTGTAGTAACGGTAGTAAGGCTTGATTTTTTTGATCTTGCCGGTTTCAACAAACGAGATCATCGATTTCACGATGTCTTCGTGATTGAACGACGGAATCACCGAAGAGAATCCGGTTCCGATGCCTTCAGCACCGTTTAAGAGCATGATCGGGAGTTTCGGAAGAAGGCCCACCGGTTCCATAACTTTTTCGTCATAGTTCGGCACCATCTCGACCTGGTTCATGTCATCAAACAGAAGAAGCTCAGCAACTTTGCCGTTTTTACATTCAATGTAACGGGCGGCAGCTGCTTGTGTTTCCATCCTTTCGCCGAAGTAACCCTTCTTATCGATCAACGGATAGTTGTTCGAGAAAATGTAATCCTGCGCGAGGTTTACGATCGACTGCTCAACTGAAGCAGGACCATGTGGATGAAGAGTGAGAACGAGACCCGTGAGCGAGCTCACTTTAATGAGGCCCTTGTTCGAGTTCTTCCAGAGGGTGAAAAGAATCCGGCGCTGAGAAGGCTTGAGTCCGTCCTGGAGGTACGGAATCGCGCGATCCATGAGCGTGTAGATCTGATAGGTTCTGTATTCTTCTTTGACCAGTGCCTCGAGTGACACAGCGGCCATCGAATGGAGTGCTTGTGGTTCGTTATTCTTAGTGGCCATTAGTGTCTCGCTTCCTTCGCTGCTTTCTTCTTCGCGGCTTTTGCACCGGCGATGATGTTCGTGAGATCAACATCAATTTCTTCAGAGTCGATCAGAAGATCTTTTCTGAGCTGAGATTCCTTGCCGAAACAAGTCTCGAGCATATTCTTTGATCCCTTCATGTCTTTCACGGAAATTTTCGTGAACTCTTTGCGATTAAGCACGTGCTTAAAGGCTTCCTGGCTCATTTCACCAAGACCCTTGTTTCTCATGATCTCTTTGATCTTCACCTGTTTATTGTTCTTCAGTTTCTCGAGCTCATTTTCAGACTCACAGTAAACAGTTCCTTTATCCGTGATCACTTCAAAGAGCGGAGCTTTTGCAATCTGGATCATTCCCATCTCAAACATCTCAGGCCAGAAGGTGAAGAAGAAGTTGGTGAGAAGGGTATTAATGTGACCGCCGTCCACGTCAGAGTCGGCGAGGAAGACGATCTTCGAGAAACGAAGCTCATGATCCTTCTCAACTTTCTGTCCGATCGCAAGTCCGATAGAACTCATAATGTCAGCGAATTCCTGATTCTCAAGAACCTCTTTGATTGAGGCCTGAGAAACGTTCATCGGCTTACCTTTAAGGGCAATGCCGCCTTGATAAAGCTTGTCGCGGGCAGACCGAAGTCCACCGATCGCTGAGTCACCTTCGCAGATGAAGAGTGTGCACTTCGAGCGGTCTCGTCTTTCATTCGCGTCGAGAAGTTTTTCGACTCTCTGGCGCTTCCCTTTCTTGGCGAGCTTTGAAGCATCCTTGAGATCCATCAGGCGCTGACGTGAACGCGCGCGCTCCATGATGTGATCAAGGAGGTCCTGGTTCTTACGAAGAAACTTTGGCATCCCATCTGACATGAAAGTTTCGAGGGCCTTTTCAAGAAGTGCATCGCGAACGAGCTTGCGCTTTGTCTGCGATTCAAATCTCGGGTTCGGCATGATGATACCGATCACCATGGTCATACCCGCAAGAACGTCGTTATCAACGAGAGTGAGTTTGTCTTTCTTTGCGGTTCTTTCAAGCTTGTCCTTCATCGCATTGATGAAGAGACGCTTGATACGATCGTGGTGGAAGCCGCCATCGTACGTCGGAGTTGAGTTTACAAAAGAGATCATTCTCTCTTTATCATCCGACTTCTTATCAAAAGTTATCGAAACGTGAACATCATAACGGGCCTTCACTTTGGCGCCCTTGATGTTCGTCGTCTCATAAACATAGTTCTCATCGCCGAGAAGCTGGGCCGACTGAGGATCAATTCTCTGAGCGAGCTCAAAGAGACCTTTCTTATAAAGATATTTCTCTTCGTTGAAAATGAAAGTGAGACCAGGATTGTTGTAGGCAAGGTCAATGATACGCTTACGAAGAAGCTCTTTATCAACAACCTGATTCTTATAAACTTCCTTCGCGAGGGTGAGTTCAACTTTCACACCAGAGGGTCCCTTGAATGGCTTCTCTTTGGATTTGTGAATCTTCAGAGCGCCATCGAGAAATTCATAGGTCTGCTCTTTTTTAGAGTTGTAGTGCTTAACTGTCGCCTTAAACACATCCGAAGTGAGACAAGTGGCCGAGGCACCGAGACCGTTCTGGCCGAGTGTGCGATAGAGGAATCCTTTCTCATCAACTTCTTCGTCTTTAAATTTCGATCCGGTTCTGAACTCAGTGTAAACGTCTTTAATCTTTGCGAGAGGAAAGCCGATTCCGTTATCCTGAACCGTCACCACTTTTCCATCATTGGAAAGAGCCACGTTCACTTCAGTGACGTGCCCACGGTAAAATTCATCAATACAGTTATCGAGAATTTCTTCGATGGCCTTGGATTTGGCCTGGTGAAAATTGACGGTTTTAAATTCGAGAGAGTTTTTGGTGTAAACATATGTGTCGAGTTCTTCGATATCATTTGATCCAAAAACGAGAGTTACCCGATTCCGGGTATGCCAGCGTTGGTCTTTGCTTTCAATTAAAGCTTCTTTGACCTTTCCGCCACGGCGCTTCACTTCTTCAACGGCCATTGTCAAAAGCTCCTTTCAGGTTGCTTGCAAGAAAATCAATAGGATAAGATTAAGGGTATCTTGAACACTAGGTCAACAGATGAGATGGCGAAAAATTTTCGGGCCCCTGGGATTGCTGATCGCTGCCTGTGCCATCGCGCAGACTCCGCAGGTGAATCTCCCTTCGTCATACAAGAAACCTGTTTTCGACGAGCTTAAACCTTTTTATTCACCTTCAGAAGGGCAAACCGAGGATTTATTAAAAGGTGACGTAGTTTCCGTAGGTAAAGTGGATTCACCGACCAACAAACAACAACAAATGATGTTGTTTGTCTCAGGAATTCACCCGAGAAATTGCACCCGGGCGATGAGAAAACTTTCTCTGTATGAGAATTATTCTTCGTACATGGACTTCATCAAAGAGTCTAAGTACGACGAGAAAACACAGAAACTTTCTTTCGTTGTTGATCACGCTCTTCTTCCTTTTCCGATGGTGGTGGGTTTTAAAATTCCCCGGATCACCAAAGAAGGACACTATCCGTTTGTGTTTGAAGATGGATTTCTGAAAGACCTGAAAGGTACAGTGATTGTGAAAGAAGTCGGAAAGTTCTGTCTCATGGGACTCAAAGCGGACTGGCGTGGTCCGGAGTCAAAAATTCCCAATGTCGTCTTCGGAACATTTGTTCAGACAGTTGGAAAGCTCGGACTCGAGCGACTCATTCGGGTTTCTTTATTTTAATCACTTTCCAAACGGTTTCTGACGCCTTACATTCATCGCGTGGAAGTTTTAAGAATTAAAGCAGTTGATACTCATCCGCTCCGGCACAAGATGCTCCGGCCGAATGGAACTCTGGATGACTGTGTTTTCCAGGGCGATAACGATGAGCTCACTTTTCATCTCGGTGCTTTCGTCGACAAAAAGCTCGTGAGTGTGGCCTCGTTCTATTTTGAGCGTAACGAAAAATTTCCTGACGCTAATCAATTTCGTCTGCGTGGTATGGCGACTTCTCCGGAATATCAGGGACGAGGTCTTTCCAGCGCGCTTCTTCGCACGGCC
Organism: Bacteriovoracaceae bacterium; assembly: GCA_045805035.1. GTDB lineage: Bacteria > Bdellovibrionota > Bacteriovoracia > Bacteriovoracales > Bacteriovoracaceae > Peredibacter. The sequence continues at coordinate 1,168 of JBJMLZ010000169.1, read as the reverse complement.
TTTCCGGTCATCAAACAAAATCAGTGCACACTTTTATGGTGTAATGCCCGCGAGAAAGCGATGGGCTTTTATACGAAAGTCGGTTTCAAACCGGTGGGCGAGCACTTCTCTATTCCGAACATCGGGAAGCACATCCTGATGTACATCCCGATCGAATAATTACTCGAGGTCGCCAGTCTCTCTGTACAGCGACTTATAGGGAAACGACACCTGCGTTTTCCCCTGACCGATTTTCACCTGATCACCGGAAATTTTCACGGTGTTTGTGTAGGCCTGACCCTTTGTGCGGATTTCTTCCGCCATCGCTTCCGGAAGTTTAGTTCCACGCGGAAGCGGAATGAATTCATCCACACCAGGTCTCGTGGTCACATCTCTTGCTACAAAATATTCGTTCCCGTTGCCGAAGATAATTTGTCTCTCCGGAGCAGTGGCAGGCGCTTTTGGATCAAGTTTTTTGTAGTACACCACGCGCACGAGTTCGAGATCCGTATCGAGAAGCTCACTGCCTCCCCTTTCAAAATGCCCGTCAAAAAGTGTGCCCTTGATCGGACTGAGAGATGTGATTTGTTTCGGCAGAACAAAGGTTCCCGAAGGAGCGAAAGTAAAAAGTTTTCCGTTTCCAGCAGCGGCCTGGTATTTCGCTTTGGCCTCCGGAGAAAGCCTCACTTCCACAATCGCCTGATAGTCATGCGGAGGATGGAACATCGGAAGATGGGAAATATAGAATGTGTCTCCCACTCCGAAGAAAAGCATGCCGTGGAACCCTTGCGGGTCACTCAGCTGGTTCTGATTGAAATTGACGTACGCAGAGTCTCCCGGTGCTGGGCATGCATCCGCGGAAACGGAAATGCCCTTCTCTGTCACGCTCGTGGCAGTTTCTACGGAATCACGAAGCTGGGACTTCTCTGTGTGAGCGAAGAGACTCGCGCTACAAAGTAAGCTGAAGATCGCTAAAGACCTTCTCTTGTGCCGGAGGATTGCCGGAAAGATAGTTCTGTAGTTCATCAAGATTCTCCTGCGTGAGTGGAAGTCTATGTTCATTTGGCTGATAAGTTGATCCGTAAGAATAGTCTTTTCCCGGCTCAGCTGACATCTCTACGTGAGCGCCGAGGAAATCGTGAACCGGATGAGTCTGAGTGAATGTGTGAAGGCGATCGATGCTGTCTTT
>JBJMLZ010000168.1:0-18013 GCA_045805035.1 Bacteriovoracaceae bacterium | reverse complement strand
TATGGGCGCGGATATTTACGAATCCATGGTTGCTGCAATCGTTGCTGCCATGGCGATCGCGATTACTTCTTCTGAACTTCCGACTCTCGTTAGCGAAGGCATGATGGAGATGAACAAAGTTGTGGCAGTTGGTCTTCCGCTTGTTCTCTCTGCAGTAGGTCTCCTCGTTTCTATTATCTGTATCTTCATCGCGCGGCTTCTGAAGCACAGAGATCCGGCGATGGTTCTCCGTGCCGCTCTCATCATGCCGCCAGTTGTTCTTGCGGTTGTTACTGCGTTCATCATGAGCACTCTCGGCATCACTCAGCACGTGACTGCGATCATGACCATCGGTGCTCTCGGCGGTACCATCATCGGTCTCGTCACGGACTACTACACATCTTCGAAGCCGGTTGCCCGCATCGCTGAATCAGCAAGAACTGGCGCTGGTACAAACGTAATCCAGGGTCTCGCGGTTGGTATGGAATCCACTGCGATTCCAATGATCGTAGTTGCGATCGTTGCCTATCTCGCGAACAAATATCTTGGTCTCTACGGTATCGCGCTTTCTGCGGTCGGTATGCTTGGTGGTACAGCGGTTGTTATGACGGTTGATGCTTACGGCCCGATTTCTGATAACGCCGGCGGTATCTCGGAAATGTCGGGTCTCGGACCTGAAGTTCGTTCGATCACTGACGAGCTCGATATGGTTGGTAACACAACTGCAGCGATCGGTAAGGGCTACGCCATCGGTTCTGCGATCCTCACCGTGCTCGCACTTTTCTCTGCGTACAACATCGAAATCAACCACGTTCGTTCGCTCTCGGGCCTCGGCGCAGTTGAACTCGTTCTCACTGATCCGAAGATCCTCATCGGTATTCTTCTCGGTTCGATTCTTCCGTTCCTCGTTGGTTCAACAACGATGCTCGCAGTTGGTAAAGCCGCAGGTGCCATCGTTGTCGAGATCGGCCGTCAGTTCCGCGAGATCCCGGGACTCATGGAACTCAAGGCTGAACCAGAACCTTCAAAGATCGTAGACATCGCAACTGCAGCAGCACTGAAAGAAATGATTCTTCCGGGTGTGATCGCCATTGCAGCTCCGGTTCTCGTTGGCTTCATCATGGGGCCTGCTTCACTCGCTGGTCTTCTTGCTGGTGCACTCGCAGTTGGTGCAACGATGTCTCTCTTCATGGCGAACGCCGGTGGAGCATGGGACAACGCCAAGAAGTACATCGAGAAAGGAAAACTCGCTGGCGAGAAGAAAGGAACTGATACTCACAAAGCCGCGGTAGTTGGTGACATGGTCGGTGACCCGTTCAAAGATACTTCTGGTCCGGGTGTCGCGATCCTCATCAAGGTGATGTCGGTCGTCTCTCTCCTCATCGCTCCGCTGATTGCTCTTCTTTAAGAATTCAAAATGAGGCCCTCGCAAGAGGGCCTCATTTTAACTCAGAAGTTGATTGTATTCCGGAAAAATTCTGTAAAAATCAGTACCGCGTTTTCGATCGTTATCTTCGATCCATCGACGAACTTCCTTATTCCTTGCCGGATCCACTTCAAGAGTCTTAATTGTGTCCCGAAGTTGCGTCAGCCTTTGCAGAAAATCCTGAGTGTGGCCGGGAAGATGAGGACGTTCGCTCTCTAAAAGATTCACCGCACGTGTAAGATAAGATTCAAATCCCTTGTGAAGTTTTAGGACAGAAATCTCTTGAGGATCCATAACCTGATTATACCCAAGAAATACTGGCCAGCTGTGTTTCTTTGTCATGGTGATAGCGAAGTGAAGAAATTCCTCAGTTGATGTCACACTGAGAGCACTGATTGTGGGAATAAAACCAAGTTGAAAAATATAGGTACGAGATTCATTAAGTAGCTCTTCAAAGTTAGAGACGAACCTTGCCCAACTTACGCCATAACGAATGTACTCTGCTTTCTCGCCCGTGGACTCCATGCTAACAAGAATGGAAACTTCGAAGTGTTTGGAGAGCCTAGGGAGGATGTTCATGAATTTTTTCATGTAGTGAGGAGGAGCATTTAAATTCGTGATGATTTGAAGGGTCCTCTTTCGACGATCGCGGCTAGGAATTCTTTCACAAATTTTCAGGACCTGTTCAATATTTTCATAGAGAAGATCATTGATGAGCGGTTCCCCACCAATGAAATTAATGACTTTAAGAGTCTGAATGCAATCGTTCTCAAACCATTTCCAGAACGTTTTTTGGAATTTTTCATTGTCCCGCTTAAGCTCGAACTCATACTTATCGCGGGGTAGTGTTCCCGCTTCTATTTCTTCCTGAGCGATACGGCTGCTGTAAGTATAGGAGCAGTATACACAGGCCAGATCACAGCGATTACCTAGTGAGATTTCAAGCTCAAAGTAATTATGTGAGCGAAGAATCTCCGGGTGTTTATCTGGATCTAGCATCATCTCAATAAGTTTTTTTCGTGGAAGAGACAGGCGCTTCTCCATTTCATATAAAAAAGTTGGCACTCCGATTCTTGGACTAGGGGCCCCTTTCGCCTCGAGATTCCAGCAACTGTTGCATTCTGGGTGTTTCTTACCTGAAAGCATGTCCCGACGACGATCAATGTTGTGTTGATCATTGAAAAAGATGTTTTCATCAAGCGTGGCAACGCCAATTGATGATGGCTCTCTTGGACTTACACGACAGCAAGCCTTGATCTTCCCAGTGGCCAGATTCACACAAGGAGCGTCCCATTGATGAAGACACAAAGAATGTTCCATTGATGCGAGTTCAGAAGGAACTTTGGGAATAAATTGGACCCGTGAACGACCAAACGCTTTTCCCAGCATGGACATTAAAATCTTCAATCTGAACATCTCATTATTGTCTAAGTGGCAGCTGAAGAATTCAACTAAAGAATCTAGTTATTCACTAAGCTTTTATTTTCCCTTAGTCATCTTTTTCATCAGGTAATTTGCGATATAGCGGTGACCGACTTCATTATAGTGATAAGGGTCAAACCAACCGATATCCGGGTCTGATTTAAACTTTTCTTCGAGTTCTCCGGCAAAAAGAACTTGCTCTTCCTTCGCTACAATCCCAATCGCGCGATTGAAAATCTTCATCCGCTTGATAAGACCGACCCGAGTGAATTTAGCGGAATACAAAACGGGAAGTATAATCGGTTTGATGTTCCTCTTTTTCAAAGCGCGGAGAAAATCGCGATAAAGCCTGACATACTCATCTTGTGATTTCATGAAGGGATCAATGTTCGGACGAAGACTTTCAGAAAACTGTGACTCCAGGACATTAAATGTTCTTAGTCGCCGTGCGAGTTCATAAGTTTTCCTGAGCCAGTGATTCTCCACTGGCGGTTGTTTCAGAGTGAAGGCCAGGTCCAGGTCAAAATCCGGATTCTCATTCCATCCAAACGTCAGCACAACGTAATTCCATTCCGCAAGACTCTCAAGGTAATGGTAGAAAAGCTGCATGCCCTGAAAAAGGGTGTAGGAAGGCACACCCGCATTCACTGTTTCCCAGACTAAGTTTTTTTGTGCGTTCAATTGATCCTGGAGAAGATTGCAATAGACCGCTTGAACATTAGAAATCTTCCATCCGAATGTTGTCGAGTCTCCGAGACACAGGACAAACTTCTGGGCAGATGTATTTAATTCATTATCACGGGCACCGAAGGAATTGAGCGTAACCTCATTGCTGGTAAACCCTGGTTTCGGTCGAAGACCGGTATACGGGTCTTTCATCACCATGGGGCCTCCGGCAGACCGGGAATTCCATTCTCCCTCGGAAGGAGTTCCCAGCTTCAGGAGACATAACGTGGCCTCGAGAAGACAAAAAACCAGCACCACTGGACCCACGGTTAAGAGAGAGTATTGAAAGAATCGCTTCATGCATTCAGGTTACCATGGCCGTCCTTTTTAGAATTTGTCTATTTTCTAGACACGTCTATAAAACTTTCTTTCCGTTGAAGCCCCTATTTCACGTATGTTACGCTTCAAAAGTTTTTGAATAATCAACTGGAGTTTAAAATGAAAACGGCTGGTTTTTTAGCGATCTGTTTGATGGTTTCTTTCTCTGCACACGCCTTAGACCCTCAGGTTCTCAAAGCCTTCAGACAAAAAGTTGCGACTATGACAACTGCTCAGAAAGTTAAAGCAAGAATAAAGGCCTACGATCGTGCCGGTGACTGCTTAACGATTCCGGTAGATCTTGCTGTGGACGTTTTATATGAAGTCACAGGTCCCTATGACAGAGAATGGGATAGCGAAGCGGCTGGTGAAAGATGCGAACTCGCCATTGAGCAGCTCAAAATATTAAATGAACGTCACTAGATACTCGTGAAATTTTTTTTCCTTCTGTCCGTTTTTTCCTGTCTCTCCTTGGCGGGACCTATCCCAGGGGAGCAGGATCATTATCGGAATTTCTCTGAGCTTTCTGCCGCTAACATTGAAGGGAAAGACTATTCCATTCTTCTCCGTGATACTCCTTCAAAAAATCTCGTGATGTCTTTTCACGGTGGCCTCATTGAGCCCGGCACGACTGAGTTGGGAGTTGAGGTCGCGGGTAACGATCTGGACTTCTACACGTTCGTCGGGAATAAGAATTCCGAGCTTGATGAAGCCAGTCTCACTGCAGCCGATTTGCATCTTACTGCCGCTCACTTCGATGAACCAAGATTGATTGATAAGACTTCAGAAGAAAAATTCTGTGTTGGTCTTCACGGTTTTGGTGGCGAGCAGGCGGATTTTTGTGTGGGTGGTGCAAATGAACCTGAACGGAAGCGCCTGGTTGAAACCCTTTCAAGTAAATTTCCTGAACTTAGAAGCTGCGAACTCTGTTGCTCTCCTTACAATGGAGTGGCCTCCAAAAACCCGGTAAATCGCTGTCTCGATAAGGGTGTGCAGATCGAAATGAGTCCGAAAGTCCGTCTGATGATTCTGTCTGATCTCGCTTTCAGGAAGTCGCTCGCAGAAACATATCGCACGTATATCTTTACTCATTAGTAGCCTGTCGAAGTTTTTTACACCCCTGTAATTTCACCCCTCTCGTCCCCGTAAAATCCTCTTTCTTGCGAAGATAAGCTCATTATTCATCAGGAGCTCTTCATGAAAAATTTTATTATTCTTGCCGGTGCAATTTTTGCCCTTAACTCTTTTGCAGAAACTATCGAATGCGCCAAAGACGCATCAAAAATCAGCTTCACGAAAAAAGAAGTGATTATTGAGTCAGCAAGTGTCCCGCTGAATGACCAGTTGAGACAAGTTGCCTTCACCATGGCAGGTGCCGATGCCAGCGCCAATATCACGATCGGTGTGAAGATCTCGATTCCAAAGAAAGATCTCAAATGTACAGACTCGATCGCCAAAGTGATCAGCTGCCAGGGCAAAACGAAAAAAGCTTCGGTCACGCTCAACGTTTCCCAACAGACGCAATTCGGCTCATCCAGCATGGAAAGCATGAGACAGCCGGTGAAAATTGAAAACATTGAAATCAACACCAGCGTTGGTTCAAGTGGCCCAGTGGTACTTGGTTCCGACTCCACAACCGTTGAGCTCAATGAGTTGACCGCGAAGTCTTCTATGCTTGTGCGCATGAACGGCGACTTCCAGCTCGACCTTGAACAGAAATTTGAAACATCTCTCTGCGAATAAGGGTAACGATATGAAACTTTCTGCGCTCCTTTTTATTGCCGTGATTCTCTCTTCTTCAGTTCGCGCTGACGTCGGCGAAGTCTTCGCTTTCGGTCGCGGAAACACTACTGCCGGTGGCATGTCGAATGGGATCAAGCTTGATCTCGAGAGAAACAACGAATCAGATCGCTACTATCTTTTCCAGTGCAAGAAATCCTCTCTCTTCAAAAAAAATCACCTCGTGTTTCAGGTGATCGAGAAGGGATCGAATGACGTCCTCACTCAGGCAGAAACAAATGTTGATGACTGCAAGGCAGAGCTCAAGAACATTTACGAAGTTGCTTTCGAAAGAAATGCACAGATCGTGGTCGCGTTGACCGAAGTGCACGATGAAAAAGGTGTCTACGGCATGCGCATCAGCGAGAATTTCAGCGTCGACGTTGTCGAATAAATCCAATAAGGCCACAATAGGGGGATGAAAATTCTCATCTCCCTACTTTTTCTCTTTAGTTGTTCACAAGCACCCGTCGCCAAAAAAGCACCACCAAAACTCAGTCCTTATCCACGTCTTGAAACAGGAATCAAGCGCATTTGCCAGGTAAGCCAGGAAGACGATGGATTTGAATATCGCTACATCTTCGACTGCAAACACGACTATTCCCCTGAATCGCGTCTCCCCGGAGGCTTCGGATTCACCGCGAAGAAAGGTCATCCTTATCGTCAGGGAAAAGCGGCAAGAACCATCGACATGATTTCTCGTAATCATGCTTTGAATGAAACTTATCTTCACGTGGTGGATTATGCGGGCGGACCAGATTCGCAAGACTGGAAGTCCGTGATCTATCTTTTTCCTCGTACAGATCTTCCGGATGTAAAGGCGATCGGGAATGAAGTCGAGCTCACGCTCCCCACGGGTGAGAAAGTGAACTTTGATGCTCACACCGGTGCCATCCATGGTGGTGCTCTCATCGAAGGGCCGCTTGATCTGAATAAGAACTATCAGAAGCGCGCAGTTCCGAATGTCAATTACATCGGTGATTACGTGAGTGTGAGACTCGATCATCGCTTTGAAGAACCGGAAATCGCCGCCGAAACCGCCCATATTCAGCAGAAAGATAAGACGTGTGATCTTCCACGCGCCAAACTTTTCTCAAAACAGGGAAGGCTTCTCACAAAATCAGATGATGAGATGCTCGAGGTTCTGAACCGCGAATGTCCGGTGAAATTTTCTTTCTAATTCCCGCCTAAGAGAAGCTCGAGCTGAAAGAACACAAAAGGTGTCCGGCGGAACGACCACTTCTTCGGCCAGTCGATCCCGGGTTGAAAATCAAAATACAGTAATTCCTTATAGAGATTTCTTCGATAAGTCGGGGCGAGCCTGAAATTTGAGACGAACCAGGCGCCATCCTGAACTGTGGTTCCCATAGTGAACGCATAAGTGATGGCATCGAAATCGGAAAGCCGTTGGAAAATGCCCGGCCCGTGAGCGGTAATAAAATTTTTCTTGGAAATTCTCCAGTCAGCAAGATTCGTGAAACGGAAGAGCCAGTTTGAGCTGAAGCTGTGGTCACTATCGAGCTGCGTGCGATTGCGGAATCCATCGGCAGTGCTGATCCAGGATTCTTCCTGCACGAAACGATGAATGAGCAGTCCCGTTTCGTAACTTTTCCGCGCGCGACCTCTCACTGTCAGGCTGGGATGAATGGAAGCGTTGCCGCTGACGTCACCGTTGAAGAGCCAGCCTTTAAGAACTTTGTTCTTGTCTCGTTTTTCTTCCTGCTCACGTTTTATTTTGTCGAGTGCAGTTTCTTTTTTCTTCTTATCTTTCTTCTTCTTGCTCGCGAACAAGTTCTTGAAAGTCTGTTCAAGCTTCGGCAGGCGCATATTGAAGCGGAATGAGTATTTGTCGATGCCGAGTTCGCGTTCCTGAATTGTGTAATTTCTACGCAAGCGCAAGCGGCTTCGTCCAAGCTCATCATCCGCGCGTTCTGTAGCAAAGAACGAATCAAAGTCGTTGGCGACACCATTCACACGGTTACCGAAAAATTCCTCTGCGGAATCAAGAATGCGAATTCGCGTCTCCTCCCGTTCTTCCGCGGGCATGGCGAAGGCCGAGACGGTCATGAAGAGGAAGAGTATTCCCCAGAGGATTTGCATGTTTTTATTCTAGCCCGAAAGTGCCAAAAAAAATGGGCTTTCTTCACCGGGATACTAACAAAAATGGGCAGTTCCGAAGTGCCCGATCTCCGGGGAAAAATGCAAAAAATCTCAAAATGCCTTAGCTGAGCGCCGATAAGAATGGAAACCACTTTATTGGAGGATCTCGTGAATAAGAAAAATCTCACCATCGCTGCATCTATGTTCGTCGGCGTACTCGCCGTAGGAACATTCTGGCAGTTTTCAAAACATACAACTTCGACAGGCCGTGGAGGTTCAGACGATGCGCTTCTCGCGCTCATCAAGAATGACCAGGCCTCGTTTGAAACTTGGGTAAAAAACGGAGGCGACCTCTTCGCCACACTTCCAGTGATTGACGGGAAGACTATGACCGTGGCGGAGGGGCTCGCGTACTTCGAAAGAACCGACTTCATGAAATATCTTCAGGAAAATAAGATCACTTTCGTGAAACAATCAAAAGACGGGAAGGATGACATCGTTCTCCTCTCTCTGAAGAAAAACAATCCTGAGCTCTTCACGCTGGTCATGAAAGAAAATCCTGATCTCAGCGTGAAGTATGGTGAGAAAGGCTGGACCCTTCTTCACTTTGCCGCCGCTGGATGTAACCACAAGCTCGCGGGTCTTCTCTCCACATTGAAGTACGACACCAAAGCAAAAGATGGTTCGATTCCACTGAACCTTGCAGCGGCGAATGATTGTTTGCCGATGCTTTCTTACTGGAAAGAACATAACGCTGATTTCAAGACCAAAGACGGTAGGGGCACAACTGCTCTTACGATCCTGAAAACGAAAAAAGATGCGGCGATGGTAGCGTTCGCGATGTCGTTTGAACCGCGCACTGGTTCTACGGGCGGTCGTGGACCGGCCTCAGAGCCTGAACTCAACTTTTACAAGAAGAGAGTCGTGCCTGCAGACCAGAAAATTGACTACTCAGCACTCATCGAACCAGAAGATCGTCCACTGGATGCGACGGAAACAGCTGAGCACAGTGAGTTCGCAGACTAAAAATCACTTCCGCAGGGCGCCTTCGGGCGTCCTTTTTTTTTGTTCTTCTTGCAGAAAATTCAATCGGCCATAAAATGGTATGTAAGGAGATCAACATGGAAGTTGTCCGTCGCACGAACGCAGAGATCGAACGAGAACTCGGAGCGGTCGCTTACTTCATCAGAAAAAAAAGAAAGACCAGAGGAATCACGCAGGAAGAACTCGCCAAAGAAGCAGGCGTAGGTCTTGCGTTCCTGAAGCGTCTTGAAGGTGGAGATGAAAACCTCCACATGGCAAAAGTCCTTCAGGTGCTGCGTTTTCTTAACGCTGATTTGTTCCCGAAAGAATACCAGTAGCAGAATTGTTCTTCCGATAGCGCATGTTGAGCATCTCAACGATGAGTGAAAACGCCATCGCAAAATAGATGTAGGCCTTGGAAATGTGCGCTCCGAAACTCTCACCCACAAGCATCACGCCGATCAGGAGAAGGAACGAAAGTGCCAGGATCTTGATCGTCGGATGACGATCAACGAACGCACTGATGCCTCCGCTTGAAATGAGCATGATGATCATGGAAATAATCATCGCGATCACCATGATCGAAACATTACTCGCCATTCCTACCGCAGTGATCACTGAGTCCAGAGAGAACACAATATCGAGAACGAGAATTTGTCCCAGCATAAGTGAAGGACTGACTTTCTTGGCGCGATCCTCCGCCTTGTGAAGATGAATCTCCGGATCGCCTTCCACCTTGTGATGAATTTCAAAAGTCGATTTGGCGATCAAAAATAATCCACCACCGAGAAGGATGAGATCGCGTCCGGAAAAAGATTGTCCGAGAACGGAGAAGAGCGGCTCTTTTAAAGTCATGATCCAGCTGATGGAAAAAAGAAGCGCGATACGAATGACGAGGGCCAGACCAATCCCGAGACTGCGGATTCTTTTCTGGTGTTCCTGCGGGAGCTTTGCGACGAGGATTGCGATGAAGATAATGTTGTCGATGCCGAGCACAGTCTCCATTGCAGTGAGAGTGAGAAGCGCAGTAAGTGTTTCTGTATTCATTTCCATAGGGGATTATTATTTCTTAATGCTCTCTGGTTTGCCTAGAAAAGAGCGACTGTTAGAATGAATTTAATGAAGAACTCTTTCTTGTTCCTGATCATCTTAGTCGTACTCTCATCCTGCGCTTCACGGCCGCAACTCTATCCAAACGCTAAATACAAATCAGCGGGAAAAGAAGTCGCAAAAAAAGACATCGATAAGTGCATGGCGGATGCAGATAAGTTTCTCGAGAGTAGCGAAGGAAAAAAAATCGCCAAGGGTGCGGGCGGTGGAGCTGCCATTGGTGCAGCTATGGGCGCAGTCTGGGGAGCATTTTCCGGAAACATGGCCAGAGGGGCGGTGAGAGGAGGCGCGGTGGGTGCTGCCGGAGGTGCGGCAGGAGCAGCGATGACTCCGGATCAGATCAAGCATAATTACGTAAACCAGTGTCTCGGTCAGCAGGGTTATCAGGTGATTGGTTGGGACTAAGTGTTTCGGTTTGTGATAAATTCCGTTCATGCATAGATTGTCTTTCACCTTCCGGCGCGCCCGCGCTGAGGATATCGAAGAACTAAATTCTCTCATCAATTCCGCTTACCGAGGTGATTCTGCACGCAGAGGCTGGACTCATGAAGCTGATCTCGTTGGTGGACTTCGCACGACCGCTGATGAGTTGAAAGAAATCATCACACGTCCAAATGAATTTTTTCTTCTCGCTTATTCCGGTGAAAAACTCGTCGGAAGCATGCACTATCGTGATGAAGGGGAAGGCGTTTATTTCGGGATGCTCGCGGTGAGACCGGAGCTCCAGAATCGAACGACCGGCACCCGGCTCATGGCCGAAGGTGAGCGTATCGCCATTGAAGACGGTAAAAAGTTCATTCGCTTCGTCGTCATTCATGTCCGGAAGGAGCTGATCGCTTATTACGAGAGCAAAGGCTTTCATCTCACAGGGAAAAGCGAGCCTTTTCCCGTTCAATATCCCGCTATGATGACAGGACTTCTTCTCGTAGAGATGAAGAAGACCCTGTAAAAATCACAGGCCTTAAAGATTTTTTCATTCCTTTTTTCTGGTGATGTTAAAACACGCTGACTGATAAAGGAGTCCCCCCATGAAAACCCTTATTCTTGCCATCCTCGCTCTCTCGATCTCGGCCGAAACATTTGCTCAACGTGGTCATGCCCCACGTGGCCCACGCTATAATCCGATCCCTGATCGTCATGATCATTTCCCAGGTCGCATTGATCCAAGACCTGATTATCGTCCGGGCCCCGGCCGTATTGACCCACGTCCTGACTATCGTCCCGGCGGACGCATTATTATCCGCAACACTTATCGTCCTGGTCGCGTGTATCGCACATATCGCCGTCCACCTATTATTTGGTCAGTACCATTCGGGTATAGCTGCTCAATGTACGGTGATCTTCTCCTGAACGGAGTGCCGGTTCATAAGTTCCGTATTAACTTTGACTGTTACAGTGCAGTTGATGACATCCGGATTTATGGCGACTACTGTGATGACGATGTGATGTTCGATCAATCGGGATATCAGGAAGCGCAGTTCTACTCAAACGTCGAATGCCGCGAGGCCCTCGGTTACTACTACTAAGCTAAATAGATTCTACCCTCGAGAGGCCGCAGGACACCCCTGCGGCCTTCGTGCGTTCCGAAGTCCGCTTCCTTCGCGCCAGCTATGATGCCTTCCGGGATGAAAACGTCTTTGTGAGCGAGATTCAGCACCACGATCGCTTTCTTGCCCTCATGTGTTCGCTCGAACGCAATGAGCTCAGCATGATCCTTCAGAAGAAATTTGAAATCGCCTTTTTTTAGCACATCGTTTGATTGGCGAAGAGAAATGATTTTTTTGTAGTAGTTGTAGAGCGAATCCGGATCGCGCGATTCATCTTCCACATTCACGCGGACAAATTTCTTGTTGATGGGAAGCCACGGTATGCCAGTGGTGAAGCCCGCGTTCAATTCGTGTGACCACTGCATGGGGGTTCTCGCGCGCGCTCTTCCGGGAATAAGCGGAAAGCGCTCAAGCGGATCCATCGCCTTGCCTTTGGGCACCGGCGTGTTTTCCATTCCGATTTCCTCCCCGTAGTAGAGAAACGGAGTTCCCCGGAGAGTAAGAAGCATCGTCACCGCGAGCCTCGCTCTCGGCACGGACCACTTGCCCCACTTGTAACGAGTGAAGTGGCGGATGTAATCGTGATTGGAGAGTGTGAAGTTCGGCCACGCCCCTTCAGGGAGGGCCTTGTACCAGCGTACGATCGAGCGATAAAATTTCTTCGCGGACCAGAACTGGTACATGAAATTGAAGTTGAATGCCATGTGAAGCTCGTCGAGATTTTTTCCGTGGTAGCTCGCGGCTTCTTCCGCGTTGTCGGTGAAGATTTCTCCCACGAGCATCCGTTCATCCGGATAGGAATCAGCGAGCTTCCGGATGTCCTTCACAATATCGTGAGTCTCAGGACGATTTCTGTCGTAGATATGTTTTTGAAAGAGATCCGGGAAAATTTTCAGCGACCACGGATTATCTCTGAATTGATCATCCTTGATGTACCAATTCACGACGTCCATCCGAAAACCATCCACACCAAGATCGAGCCAGAACTTTATAACCTTAAAAACTTCGGTCTTCACTTCCGGATGACGCCAGTTAAGTTCGGGTTGATGACGGGTGAATGTCGAAAGAAAATATTCTTTTCGTTTCTCATCCCACCACCACGCATTTTTAAGTTCAAGTGTGGCTATCCAGTTGTTTGGTTTCTTTCCGTTCTTTCCCGGATGCCACAGATACCAATCACGCTTGTGAGTATTTCCCTCGCGCGATTCGATAAACCACGGATGCTCATCCGAAGTGTGATTGATCACAAGATCCATCAGCACCTTGATATTTTTTGCGTGAGCATCCGCGAGAAGTTTTTTGAAACCATCAAGTGAGCCAAAGAGGGGATCGATGTCGACGAAATTAGAGATGTCATAACCGCAATCTTTGCCCGGAGAAGGATAGACTGGTGAGACCCAGATGGCATTCACACCCAGGTCTTTAAGGTAATCGAGTTTCAGGCGAATGCCTTCAAGGTCACCAACTCCATCACCATCAGAGTCGTAAAAACTCCGCGGATAGATCTGGTAAACGATCGCCTCTTTCCACCAGTCCTGGTTGGCCTTCATTTATTTCGTGAGGCCTTCCAGTTTCATCGCTTCCTGAACTGCGGGACGCTGAGCTACGCGAGCAGTGTAGTCCTGAAGAAATTTCGGAAGAGTCACGTTCACGTAACCTGACCATGAGAGCACGTTGTAGAGATAAGCATCCGCGAGAGTGAACTCGTTGCCCATGAGGTAAGTTCCCTTCGTGAGTGCCGACTCAAGTGCAGCGAATTTGTGAGTGAGCTTTTCGCGGAGGTGATTCTTGTCCGTGTCACTTGCATGCGGGTTGAAAAAGCCGCCGTAAGTTTTGTGAAGTTCGGTCGCGATGAAGTTGAGCCACTCGAGCTCGCGGAATTTCGCAAATCCTTCCGGCATCAGTTTGTTGCCGGGAACGAGGCTTGCCATGTACTGAATGATCGCGACACCCTCAGTGAGAACTTCGCCGTTATCAAGTTGAAGAGCAGGCACCTGGCCTTTCGGACAAATTTTCAGGTAATCGTCGCCCTTCTCAGTCGTTTTTTTTCTGAGGTCGACTTTGATTCCTTCCATTTTGAGACCGAGTTCGCACGCAACAATACGTGGAGAAAGGGAGCAGGCTCCAGTTGAGTAGTAAAATTTCATAGAAACTCCTGAAAAATGATGAGCCCTTATTTTACTCTCAATTTCTATTCCTCATAGATCATTTTTACCGTCATGCCTCCGTCGACAACAAAGTCCTGTCCGGTAATGAAACCCGCTGCGTCTGACGCAAGATACAGGGCCATTTTTGCAACATCTGATGGCCTTCCCACACGTTTTACCGGGTGCTGTTCATGATCAACCTTGCGTAGTTTCTCTTTCGGGTCCGCGATCCATCCCGGACTGATGGAATTTACCCGCACTTTTCCGTCTAAACTAATCGCCATTGCTCTCGTGAGTGCATCGATTCCACCTTTGGCAGTGGAATAAATTTCCGAGTTGGGTTCACTCATCAGATGCCTTGTGGAAGAAATGTTGATGATCGAGCCTTCTGATTTTTTGAGGAGCGGGAGAGCATGCTTGGAGAGAAGAAAGACACTCGTGAGATTAGTGGAAACAAATTTGTTCCACTCGCGCAGCGAAAGTTTTTCCAACGGCGTATTATACGGATCTGCTTTTGCGCCGTTGTTGATCAGAACTTTTATCGTGCGTAGCTTTGAGAGCGCACGCTTCACCTGTGTTTCATGGGAAATGTCTGCCTTCACGAAAGTATATTCAGGATGCTCGAGTTCCGGATTGGGCCTGAGATCAATTCCCGTCACCGCAAAACCTTGCGCAAGAAACTCCCGCACCATCTCTGAGCCGATGAGGCCACTCGCGCCGGTAATCACACAAACTTTCATTGGTTCACCTCGCGACAACACAGCTATCATGTTGCATGCGACGATGACATTCTGACCGCGGCCATCAAAAGATTAAGTAGCTCTTAAATTCTTTCGGATGATGAATTGAGATACACGATCTGCATGAAGAAGTTTTTTCTTCTCGCCTGTATCCCTGTCGTCACAAACATATCCTGCCTCCAGGATCTCGCTCTTGTTTGTGACGATGGATACATTGATGGATGCCTCACTAAAGAGACAAAATCTCATCGGTGTGTTTTGCGTGAGGATGCTAAATCTGAGGAGGTTCTACTTTCTTCTCGATGCGCTGAAATTCAACCTCATACAATGGCGCGATTACCGTTTTCACGGAACACGAAAGGATATTGATAAGATCATCAAAGTGGAAAACCAAATTTTCCGTAGGGAGATTCTCAAAGAGTTTGAGGGTTTCGAGATCTTTTTGAATATTATTATCGAGAGGACGGAAGTGCAGCTCGGCAACCGGTGTATGCTTCAGAACATAATCAACACCATTTTTCTTAGGCGTTGCTTCTGTGTACACCCATAGAGTACTGGAGATCTCGACTTCAAGTTTCCGGTCGTCGACGGTCAGTTCAATAGTTTTTAGTTCATTGTCGCCGTTGACGAGATTCCAAGTGCGCTTTTCGGGCTGAAGATCAGCAATCAATTTATCTGGTCTTCCCGCACGGAACTCACACTCAAGATTTACGACGTTGTTGTATTTAATCTGGAGTACTTCAGCGGGCGTTTTCTTATCAAGATCAATTCGACCATCCGAAAGCTTATCTTTATTGATAAACCACGATTCCGGACGGCGCTTGAGGTCCGGAGCTGGTCCGCAGCTCATCAGTACAGCAAGAACGGCTAAGGATAAAATGGCCTTCATAAGGTCTCTCTTTGACAGGCCGGCTTTATACCACCGGCAGGGACACGAGAGGGAAATCCTTGTAAATATTACTAACGCCGGGCTCTCAGATCCAAAAAATTAGGCCTCCCTCAAATTTAGGCCCCCTGTGAAAAATGGTACTTATGCTGGCCATGAGCACGATCCAACCCGAACTCAAGCAACTCGTCTTTATGTCCGTCAAAGTCCTGGGTGAGGCCATCCAGGAAGTTCACGGCCAAAAACTTTTTAAAGAGATTGAGCGCCTGCGCGTGCGGATGAAAAAAGTCCGCGGTGAAGAAGCGGGTCTCGTGGAAAAAGAGCTCGAAGCGGTTTACCGCTCACTTTCAAAAACCAACACCGAAGACCTGAGGCAAATTGCGAAGGCCTTCTCGCTCATGCTCGAACTGATCAACACCTGTGAGACCGCGTATCGCTCGTATCTTCTTCGCGATTACGAAGTGGCCTGGGAGAAAAAACCACGCGCGCTGATTTATGTTTTCACGAGTCACCCGACGGAATCACGCAGTCCACACTTCCTGCAGCTCATGGGAAAGGTCGAAGATCTTCTCATCCACGCTTTGAAGACTGACATTCACTCAATTCACGAAAAACTTCTCTATCTTCTGAAGATCGCCGTTCGCCTCGATCTCGCAAAAAATAGAAGACCGCAGGTGCATGATGAAATGGATCAGATCTTTCACTTTGTCCTGAGCCCAAAGATTCTTCTTGAGCAGATTCATTTAAAGAAGAAGGGCCTCAGTGTGAATTTCCGCACGTGGGTCGGCGGTGACAAAGACGGTCACCCGGGAGTAGGTGCTGCCACGATGATCGAGAGCTGGAACCGCTCGCGCCACCGCTTTCTTGAAGGCATCAACTGGCATCTGCGGAATTTTGAGTCTGAGCTTGATCTCATTCCCGAAGGTGCAGCAGTAAAAAAAGAGCTTATCTCTTTTAAGGCCTCATTCCGGGCGATGCGTGTCGTGAGAAAAGATGACGGCGTTCGCATCAGGAAATTTAAAGAACGGCTTGATCGTCTTTTTGATCTCTCTGAAAAATATGAATTAGTCTCACCTCACCTGGAAGATGTCTCACGCCTCGTGAGACTTTATCCCGCACTCGTTCTTCCACTTGAGATCCGCGAAGACAGCGAGCTCATTCGCAATGCCGTTCATGATCCGAAGGAGCCGATCTATAAAATGCTTCTCACGTTGAAAGACATCTGCGACGGCATCAACCCGAAGTGGTACGTGCGCGGGTTTGTGATCAGCATGTGCATGACCTCTGAGGACATGCTAGCAGCGGTCACGATTACCAAACGCGCGTTGGGCTCAATGAAAATTCCGATCATCCCACTATTCGAAAACGAGAAGGGTCTCAAAAACGCCAAAGAAATTCTCACCGGAGCCTTCGTCAAAGCAAAACTCCCTGCTGAACACAAGAAGCGCTGGGAAGGTTTGTACGAAGTGATGGTGGGCTACTCTGATTCGAGTAAAGAGAACGGTGTCCTTCCCGCGCGACTCATGATTGAAGACGCGGTTTACGATATCGAAGCGTTCCTCCTGAAACACAAACTCACTCCGGTCTTCTTCCACGGCTCCGGAGGAAGTACGAGTCGCGGAGGCGGTACAGTTCTTGAGCAACTTTCCTGGTGGCCGAAGTCGGCGCTCGAGATTTTCAAAGTCACCATTCAAGGTGAAATGGTTCAACGGACTTTCAGTAATCCCATGATCATGCGCTCACAGGTCGGAAAAGTTGTTGCGGGTTATGAAGACGTGAAACCTAAGCGCCCTCATCACCCGGCGGTGATAAAAACTTTTGCTCAAAATATCCAGATTGCTTATCGTGATCTCGTGAAGGATCCGTCGTTTCAGGAGCTGACCTCTAAAGCAACACCGTATGACTTCCTCGATCTTCTGAAACTCGGTTCTCGTCCAACTAAGCGCGCTTCACCGGGCGAGTTCAGTCTGCGCGCGATTCCGTGGATTCTTTGCTGGACACAAACACGCCTCAATCTACCGGTGTGGTGGGGATGTGGGCATGCGTGGCAGGCACTTTCAAAAGAAGATAAGAAAAAATTCAAAGCAGAGTACGAAAAGTCACCCGTAATCCAGACGTTCATAAAAAATCTCGGATTTACTCTGGTGAAAGTTGAACTTGGGGTGTGGAACTTTCATCTTGATCACTCGAGCCTTCCGTCGGAAGAAAAGAAACGCTGGAAAAAAATCATCACTGAAGAGCTTGAGCTCAGTCGGAGCTTCTTCCATGAAGTCACGGGTGAAGAGAACTTCGTGTGGTTCAGACCGTGGCTCGGAGAAAGCGTGTATTTCCGTTCCAGCATGATCCACCCCTTGAACGTCATTCAGAAGATCGCTCTCGAAAGAGGAGACCGCGTGCTTTTGAGAGAGTCGGTAACGGGGATTGCCTGCGGAATGCTGACGACTGGCTAAAAAAGCTCGAGAACTTTTTCTGGCGGCCTTGCGATAACCGCACTATCACCTTTCATCACGATTGGTCGCTGAAGAAGCTTCGGCACTTTCATGATCGCCTTGATCACTTCTTCATCATTCTCTAGATTGATCTTCAATTCTTTGAATTCGTCTTCCTTGGTCCTCAAAGCTTCTTTGGCAGGAAGTTTGAGCGCTTTCAAAACTTTTCTCAATTGCTCTTCGGATAATTCCCCATCGAGGTAATTGATGACCCGGATGTTGCACCCGCGATCATCGAAGAAGGTTACAAGATGAACGAGAATGAACTCGATTCATCCCTCACCAGAAAGCTCGCCAAGAAATTCAAGATCAAGAATGAAG
>JBJMLZ010000167.1:0-12795 GCA_045805035.1 Bacteriovoracaceae bacterium | reverse complement strand
GAGTGTCGTGAATCTTTCGTAGTGGCCAAGATCGAGATCCGTTTCCGCTCCGTCATCCGTCACGAAAACTTCTCCGTGCTGAATCGGGCTCATGGTTCCCGGGTCGACGTTGATATAAGGATCCATCTTCAGCATGTTGATGCGCATCCCTCTTTTCTCATGAAGACATCCGATCGAAGCGGCGGCGAGCCCCTTCCCCAGTGAACTCGTCACACCACCAGTGATGAAAATATATTTCTTCGTGTGTTTCATGTGAGCGCTCCCTCGACTTTGTGTATGTCTTCCGGCACATCCACGCCGATAAGTTTTTGTGTCGTCTTCACGGCACCGATTTTCATTCCGTTCTCAAGCGCCCTCAGCTGTTCAAGCTTCTCTAAGTTCTCCAGCTTCCCCATCGGGAGCTTCACAAACCTGGAAAGGGCCGCCGGCCGGTATGAGTAAACACCGATATGGTGATACCAGCTGTGCTGGTTTTTTCCGTCGCGATCATGCGGCAGAGATTCGCGCGAGAAATAAAGACACTCGCCCGTCGCTTCCACCATCACCGCTTTCACGACATTGCTGTTTTTAAAATCTGCTTCCGAGGCATTTCTCTCGCGCACGAGTGTGGTCACATCAAAATTGGTTTTCAGGTGATAATTTGCGAGTTCTTTTAAAATCTCGCCTTTCAGTAACGGTTCATCACCCTGGACATTGATCACGAGATCCGGATTTAAATTTTTGCAAAATCTCTCATACGCCAGCGCAATTCTTTCGGATCCGCTCGGAACATCATCATTTACGCGCAGAACTTTTCCGCCGAAGCGATTTACTTCCGCTTCGATCTCATTATTGTCGGTCACGACGAACGTCGGAAAACCCGAGGCCGCACAGTTGGTGAACACGCGTTCCACCATCGTTTTACCTTGGATTTTTGCGAGAGGTTTACCGGGGAATCTTGAAGATGCAAATCGGGCCGGAATGAGGATCACGACAGTGGCCATGAAGAGAGAACCTCGGAAATTTGATTGACCCCTCATCTTAGCCGGAGGGCCTTCACATCGACAATAATAATAGGGAGAGATTCATCCTTGCGTTACCAGAGTCACGTGATAAATTTATTCTATGAAGCCTTTCCTGACCGTCATTCTTTTGGCGCTAACGAGCATCTCCTTTGCTCAGGAAGAGGATTTGTTGCAAGACCCCATCACTCGGCCTGCTCTAAGTATTCGTTGTAAGGAGCTCCTGAAAGAGCGAGACCTGAAAGTTCGTCACGAACAAAAACTTCAGGCCCTTCTCCAGCGAAACCGCGATCTCATCAAGAAAACTCCGCGGGCAAAAGAAACACTTCACGCACGCATTGAGGCCCACCAACTTCGCGTTCGCAATGAACTTCATTTGACTGAACTTCAGATTCAGACTCAGGAAGAAAACATTATTCGTTCGGGTTGTCCGGGCATCGCCCTTCAATAACTGATTTTACTTCTCAGATTTCATGTGTAAGACTTTTCTCACACATGATTCGATACCTGCTGCTTATCTTGTTGATTACGCCTGTCTTTGCCCAGGATGAAGAACTCTCGGTTCTCGAGACCACCATCCAGGAAGATCCGGAAAACCTTGATACCTCCGTTTTCAATGAGCAGAACAGCCGCTGGAGCACCAAAAAACGCGACCAGAAAGGCGAAGAATCACGCAATCTCGATCTGCGTTCAGTTCTCGAGGAAGGTTTTCGCCGGAACCCCTTCCAGCAAGTGCGTGGCCAGCAGAAAGAAATCATCGAACTTCAAAAAACGAATCTCTGGCAGAGCTTCTGGCTTCCGAAATTATCTTTGAGTCTCAACACCGGTCCGGAACGCATTGACCGCTGGAGAACTTCTTCGCAGGATACGGGTTCCAATATCGGCGGACCGACCGTCGCTCCGGGTGGTGCGGTCACTCTGGGATTTGCCCAATACACGGTCTTCAACTGGGGCCGCGACTATCTGGATTACCAGACAAACAAACAGACACTGAACCGGGCACAGATTGCGCTTCTCGAAGAACGCCGCCGCCTGAAGTTCAATCTCATCAGCCAGTACTTCAATATGATTCGCGTGAAAGAAATCCTTCGCGTGAAAGAAGAGCAGCTCCGCCAGACTTCATTCGTTCACCGCTTCGCCCGCGAGCGCCTGCAGCTCCGGAAAATCCGCGCGCAGGAATATTATCAGACGCGCTCTGAATTCCTCCGCTCGCAGACTGAATATAATGAGTCGATGTACAACGTCGGGCTTGAAGAAGAAAAAATGGCGAACACTCTCGGTGATGAATACCGTGGTTCATACCGCTCAGTGGAGCAGCTAAAATATGTTCCAGTGAACGCGACGATGGAAGAGGCGCTGAAGCTCGCTCTCGAGCAGTCGGTGGATTATCGAAATGCCAAGCTCCAGTACGACAACGCTTCCCGGACCTACGATAGAACGTTGAAGGACAATCTTCCGCTGCCGAAATTCACCGTCGACCTCGGAACCTGGCAGCAGTCAGTGAACACCGGGGGGCTCGGCGGCTCGCAGTGGAACTACTACACCTCAAGCCCGGGTTACAGAAACATTGATCTCTCCGCAAGTATCAACGCTACCTGGACCATCTTCGGTGACGGCGGCTTCTTCAACTCACGAACTCAGCAGATCGCCTTCCTCAATAAGCGCATCTACGAGATCAGCTACTTCAATATTAAACGTCAGCTCGAAGTGAAGGTTCGCACGATCTACAAGACTCTCCGCTATCTCGAGAAGAAAGTGGAAGTCGCGACTTTCCAGAGAAAGAATGCGCAGAAGAACTACGACTCCGTTCTGGATAACTACATGGGTGGCCGTGGTGAGTACTCTGACTTTAAATTTGCGGTCGATAACCTCGTCCTCTCCTCGATCAATGAAGAGAACGTGAAGTACGAGCACCTTCAGAGAAAACTTGAGCTCGCCGACTTTATGGGCCTTGAGGATTTCCCGGGCGAAAACTTCGAAACACTGGCGGCGAGGTAAGCGATGAAACTTTATCTTTTACTTCTTCTTTTTTCTTTCAACGCCTTTGCTCAGATGGATCTCTTCGACCTTCCGGAAGAAGAAATCGATCCGCCGACCGAAGACATTCTCATCAAAAAGCCTGAGAAATTTCTGCGCAACGAAAGCATGATCTACGATTTGAATACCGATCTTGGGATCAAGGATCAGCGGCGCTACACCGGAAATGACTTCAATCGATTCTCCGTCGCCGGCCACGTGAATGCGTCTTACGAACATCCGCAAAACCTTTACGGTATTGAAGCGACTTACATGCATCGGACGAAGCGCTACAATCGCGTGTGGTGGGGCGGCCAGTTTTTTAACCACTTCGGCCGCTTCGGTACGGTTTCGGATAATGCCACCGTCGGGAATGAGGCGAAGACTCATCGTCCGAGTAACGCCAAGAACACCATCATGGGCGTAGGCCTGGGTCTCAGTTACCGCTTTAAGCTTCTCCTCGATTTCTTCCCGACCGAAGACGTGTTTGAAAACATCGACGTGTTTGTGAATTATCTTTCTTTCAAAGAAAACTACGTCGACGAAACCTACAAAGGTTACGGCCTCACCGCCGCCTACGGCATTCACAAGCGCTCGAGCACGAACTTCTTCTACGGCGGGAAAATCGCGTACAACGCTGCCAGCGTCGTTCGTCCCGGCGAAGGTCACGAATCAAAGAGTGATCGCACTCTTCCTCTTGGCTGGCTTTCCATGGCGTTCGAAGTCGGGTTCTTCTATTGAAAGACTGGAAGAAACTTCCCAAGGTTGAGCTTCACCGCCATCTCGACGCAAGTTTGAGACCGCAGACGATTTTTGATCTTGCTCAAAAACACAACGTCGATATCAAGGCAGTTTCCGCTGCGGAAGTCGATCACAAGTATACAATCAGAAAACCGATGAAGAACCTCGATGATGTTCTCAACGCTTTCTGGACCACGCAAAAAGTTCTTCTCTCCTACGAAGGCATCAAGCGTGTCGCTTTCGAGAATGTGGAAGATTGCTTCCGCGAAGGCACGAAGCTCGTCGAACTGCGCTTTGCTCCCGTCTACATCGCCAAGGGAAAAAAACTTGGCTTTGATGAGATCATTGAAGGCGTCATCGACGGAATCACTGAGGGGATGGAGAAATACGACATCCAGGTGGGCCTCATTCACATCATGCCCCGCTCGCTTGATCTTAAGCAAAACATTCAATCTACCGACGACATTCTTCGTTACAGAAAGTCTTCGCATAAAAATGCTGACCGCCTCTTCGGGATTGATCTTGCTGATCTTGAAACACCTGAGTCCTTCACGGATTATGCTCCATCGATTGCGAAGGCCAGAAAAGAAGGCATGGGCATCACCATTCACTCAGGCGAAGATTCCTCTGCCGATCACGTGAGAAAATCCATCGAGATTTTCCACGCTGAACGTATCGGCCATGGCATCCAGATCGCCAAAGACCCGGAAGTGATGAAGCTCGTGAAAGAAAAAAATGTCGTGCTTGAAGTTTGCCCTACATCTAACTGGCTCACTCAATGTGTGAAGACCATCGAAGAGCATCCTTTGAAATTTCTCTATGATCAGGGTGTGAAAGTCACACTCAACTCAGATGATCCGCACATCATGGGAATCGATCTCGTTCACGAGTACGGAGTGGCAGAGAAACTGGGAATGACCGCGGAAAATTTCAGGAAGATGAATCAGTGGGCACTCGAGAAAAGTTTCGTCGCCCCGGACATTAAAAAGAAAGTCAGTCTTATTTAATCTCAGTGATGACGTGATCTTGTCCGGCGAAAAGTGATTTTTCATCGCGGATATATTTCTTTGCGGCCTCAACCGTATCGAAAGCACCGAGGCTCACGCGATACCACGTTCCCTTCCCTTCAATTTTTACTTCATTGATGATCGGGCTGTATCCACGCACCGTGAAGCCTTCTGCAAATTGCTTTGCTTCTTCCACTGTATTGTAGGAACCAAGCTGGATAGTGTATTTTCCTGCCATCGGATTCGCCGGCTGAGCAGGAGCTTCGGCTGAAGTTGTTGCAGGTGCAGCTTTATTTTCTTCGGAAGAAAACTTCTGGAGTTCATCCGAGAGTTTATTCTTGGATTCATCCATGAGCTTGTGGAGTTTTTCTTCATCTGTCAGTTGAGCATCCGCGGACAAAGTTTTTTCCGCATCTTCTTCAACCGTTGATTTGAGCTGAACCGTTTTCTTGTCTTCTTTGGTGACTCCGGAAGTGTCGAGCGAGATTCTCTTCCCCATTTTCACGCCGATGGTGAAGCTTGTGACGATCAGAATCACCACAAGGAGGGAAATGAGAACGATCTCTTTTTTTTCAAAAATGATGACTTTATTGTTTTCTTCCATGCCTTACATTTTAAGGGCCTGACCCATAAGCTCAAAGACATTTTTCAAACCCGAACAAAATGCTCAGGAAACTCTTCCTGCCATCGACTCTCCCGGGATCACTCACTATTCTGGCCTCCTTTAAGGGGGTCTCATGAAAAAATTTATTCGCAATCAGAAGGGGCAAGGAATCATGGAGTACGTGATTATCTCAAGCCTCGTCGGCATCTGCTGCCTCGTCGCTGTGAAACAGTTCGGTGATGTCGTGAAAAAGCGCATCGACAACATGAAAGGCGAAATCACGGAAGAACTCACTCTTCGTAGCCAGAATAAATGAAAATCCTCTGCGTATTTTTATGCCTCGGACTCATGGTCCTCCTGGCAGGCGAGGCGGTGGAGCTGCATAAGCTCACCGTCTGCCGCCAGGAGGCCTGGCGCTCTTCCGTGACTCTTCACACTCGCTCCCTTCTCTCAACTGCCACTTCTTCAGATAAAGACGTCTTACTCCGATGTCGGATCCTCGTTTCCAGAAATGAAAAAGAAGTTTCCTGGCTTCGCCTCAAATCCCCTCGCAAGCATTCAGTAGAACTCTCTCTTATTGGAAAATTATGAACCAACGGGGTGAAATGAATCTCCTGTTTGTGTTCATTGTGGCCGCGATGACGGGTATTCTCGTCCTTTGTTCCATGAGACTCCAGCGTTCCTTTAAGTTCCTCGAGAAGCGCACCCACCTCTTTCTTTGCGTGAAAGAAACCGAGGGCGAAATGAAACGCTATTTGACGTTCATGGGTCGCACGAACTGGGCACTCAAAAATCTTCAGAAGGCGCGCCTGGTGGCGCTTTTTATTCCCGGCCTTCAGGGGGCCGCACTTGAAGGTGAAGAGATCAAAAGACTTCTTATCTCTTTGCAAAACCTCGCCCTCGTTCCGTATCTGAAAAAAGTGGCAGCGCTAAGTGGCCGGGGCTGTCCACTTGATCCCCGCATGCTGCAAACTCCGTTTCAGCTCGCCGGAATGGGTTACAGAAGGGCGATCGACGGCACCGCTCAATTGAGGAATGAAAAATGGACCTACCAGTATATCGATTTCCCCTACGCCTTAGCGGTCGATTGGGACGCTTCCGGATTCGAATCGATTCGTCCTTCTTTCACTCGCAACTCGCGGGAGAACGTGGCGAGATTGTCCTCGATCTTGTCCTCCTATTAACGTCCGCGAGCCTTCTTTACGGCGGACTTTTCTGGCTGAACAAAACATTTGAAATGAGAACGAAGGAGCATCTTTATGATTTCGAAACTCGCTGGAATCATCTCGAACAAAAATACAAAGACTAAGGTGTGGTGGATAAAGCTTGGTGGCGCCATCGTCCTATCCAACGTCTTTTTCTTCCTTCTCTTTGGAGGCAATAACCAGTCCTCCGCTGAGACTTTTTCACTTCCGAAAGGGTGGGTTGAAGTCCAGCTTGAGGCACGTCTCCATACCCCTTTTCAGAATGGAAAAAAGGTCCTCTTGATGACCAGAACAGGAAGGAAAAAGATCAGCGGGATGTTAAACAAGAGCGGAAGTGAACTTGATCAGCGGATCACGGTTCTCGTAAAGGAAGAAGAGGCCGCTCTTCTTTTCCAGCACGACAACTGGGAAATCCTTCCTCTGATTCAGAACATTCACTTTCAAACGCTTACGAAAAGAGAGAGCCATGAAATTCGCTATTAGTTTTCTTTGTCTGCTGACCTTTGCCGCTGAGGCTTCCCCTATCCGGATTTTCCACGAGAAAAAAGAAGAACATGCGCAGGTCGTGCGGGAGATTTTTCTACAGCAGTACTCGATTCCGGAAGAGCTGATTGCTATGACTGAGGTGCAGAATTGTGAGGAATTGAAAGGGCGCGGGAAATTAGATCTGTGCTTAAAAAACAACGGAGACCTTTTAGTGGTCTCCGTTGATAGAGGATTCATTAACGAATCCCTCAAAATTTTTCAGGCCCCGTAAGGAGACCCGTTTTATGAATTACTTCTGGTGGACAGCGAACTTAGGCGTAGTGCCCTTGTTTCTGTTGGCAGCTTTTCTTTTAGCGCCAGCTGCTCTGTGCTTAGCTTTACGACGGTTTTCAGTAACTGCAGTTCTTGATGCCATATGGATCTCCCGAGATAATTTGAGACTTATTAGTAATTTGAAGCTCCTCAATGTAACGGCATGCCTCCTCTTTGTCAAAATCTTCCTCTTTTTACCTCTTGCGTCATTCGCAGCAGAATCCCCTAAGGACATCGTTCTCGCCAAGGGTGAACAGAAGGAAATTGAGCTGAAGGGTCTGAAGAATTTCTCCGTGGGAAATCCCGATGTTATTTCCTACAAGCTTCTGAAGGGTAAGCTCCTGATGAAGGGAAAAAAGGTCGGGTTTACCGACGTCATCGTCTGGACGGAAAACGGAAAAGAGACATTCGGCCTCTATGTACTTTCCAAGCAGAAATTCCTCAAAACTTTCCAGCTCGCCGATGCCCTGAAAAATCTGAATCTCGAAATCGACATCAAGGGCCCGGTCATGACTGCTTCAGGAATTCTTTCAGAGTTCTCCGATTACCTTTATCTCCAGAAAATCAAAGGTCAGTTTCAGGATCAGGTGTTCTTTAAGATTTCACTGGATCCGAAACTCAGAAACCATATTGTGGGCCAGATTTATAAAAAGCTTTATGCCAATGGCTTCTCCTCTGTTTCTTGCCAGGTAGACTGGCTCGATATTCTTTGTTTCTACGAAGGAACCCAGAATGAAAATCTCCTGAAACAACTGTCCGGTTTTTATCGTGTGACCTTTATCCAGCAGGACTCTCGCTTAAAACATAAAAACTATCGGTTAAAACTGAAGCTTATCCAGGTTGAGCGAATGGATGGCAAAGAAATTCATTTTGGCCTCGATACCCTGCAGGCGAGTGTGAAAGATCTTTATGATCACGGAATCAGAAGCTTGATTGATAACAACATCGTCTTTCTTCAGAAAAGTAATCTCGACCTCTCGACACTAGCTGAGCCCGAGCTCGTGGTGAATCTTTCGACGCCTCAGCTGATTGAAATTGGCTCTCAGATTCCTTATCAAAACGTCTCTACTCAGGGAGCGACAGTTATTGCTCCGATCAGCTGGAGATTCGCAGGCCTCAAGATCAAAACCAAGATTACTGAGTCCTTCGGAAAACTCCTTCTTGAATACGAAACTGAATTCACCCGCCCCATTGGCCAGTCTATTAATGGGAATAAGGAAATCTCCTCTGCGCTTCTGGAAGTCGGTGTTCCCATGAAGATCTTCCAGATCGGGTACCAGACCACTGCCAAGGATCGCAAAGGTCTCCCCATTCTTTCTGAGATCCCTATTCTGAAGCACCTCTTTGAATCAAAATCAGATCAAGCGACTTATAAGCAGCTCTACGGTTATGCAGTTCTGGAGGCAATCGAGTAATGCTTTCTCTTTTCAAGGATGCGGCTTCTCCACTGAGAGAGACCGACTCCCTCACCAGATCACGCGAGCTCCTCATCGGATGGCTCAATAAAGGGGTAGTACCTGCGTGGGAGGAATTTTTTCACGAGCTCCCGGTACTCGATTCCGCAAGCGAGCTCGAAGAGATCAAGGAGAATTTCGCTAAGCTCACCACCTGGCCCTTTCTCGAAGAAATCCTGACTGAAGAGGGCACAGAGTTTTTCTTTCACTCGCCTACCCACTCGCAAAGAATGTCTCTTTCCGGAGAAAAGTTCGGAATATCCGTTCCTCTCAATGAAGAAGAATGGCAGTTATGGCTTGAAACAATTTCTCTGAAGTTTCACCAGAACTGGAACGTGGAACATCCTTTCGTGAGTTTTTACGGTGATCTCTTTGGGAAAAATTTCCGTCTCACTCTCATTCACGGTTCAAGCTCTCCGCAAGGTCGCTCAAAGCTAGTCCTTCGTTGTCTCTCACCCAGACCCCATCCTCTTGAATCTTTCGGAGAGACCCATGAGCTTAAGCAATTTGTAAAAGACAAGAGGAATGTACTCATTGCAGGTTCCACTGGCTCAGGGAAAACATCACTCCTCACGAGTCTCTTGTCGCTCGTATGCCCGGATGAACACCTGGTGATTCTTGAAGACACTTACGAAATACTCTCCGAGCATCCTCATCAAACCCGATTCTTATCGGGCCCTTCGCCGCAAACAAGTCTCAAGTCTTATTTATCCTATTCACTTCGCTTGAGTCCGGACCGGATTCTTCTGGGTGAAATGCGCTCCCACGAAGTTGTTCCGTTTCTCATGGCAATGAACACCGGCCACCGCGGTCTCATGGGCACCATTCATGCTTCGAGTGCGCCCGATGCTCTTCATCGGGCGGCACTCTTATTTTCACTTTATGGCGGAGACGCTCAGCTGAATTTTGACAAGGTCATGGAACTTTTGTGCCGGAACCTTGAGTACGTAGTGTTCATGGAAAATAAAAAAGTGAAAGAAGTGATCAAGGTTCTGGGCTCAGAAAACGGCACGCCTTTCTTTGAGACAACACAGGGCTTCGCCTCGGCGGCGGCCACCGATGAAAAAACCTCAGGTCATTGGTGACTGATAGACGATGATCCGCTTCTTCCGCGTTTTGATATCAACCAATTCCATGCAATCCCCAAATCCTGAATTCTTATATATCGCCTTCACTGCCGGGCAATTCAGATGAAGTTTTGGCCGAGGAAGCTTCATGTCCGGAAGGGCGCGGAATTTTCCGTTGGGAGAAATGCCAAGGGTAACGTCCCGATGAATCTGTCCGCAGGGTGAACCAAGAAACGTGCGATGAAGGATCTCATTTCCTCTGATCCCAAGAAAGGTGCTGTTGGCGGGGAGTTGCCAGGTTCGCACAATCTTTACTGAGTTTTTATTGGTGATCTCGTAAACGAGATCATTAGTGAGACCAGGAGGTAACTTCAGGTTTCTCAGAAAAATACTATGGGCCTCCGTAATCGAATCATTACTGATCCGACTGGGATATTTTTTAACGAGATCTTCCCGGATGTAAGCATCCAGAAGAAGGCCGTGAGTCTTAATGCGCTTATTGATCGATTTGAACGGTTCTTTATCACTCTGAAGTGAAACCACAAAGCGGTCATAGTCCGCGAGCTTCTTCTTCATGACCGGGGCCACGTTGCTTTCTTCACAGGCAAAGACAGGAAAAGCGAAGAGAATGAAAAAGAGAATTTTCATCCCTCAATGATAACCGTAAACGAAAAAGGGGGAACTGAATCCCCCTCTTTTAATCTCTTTTCAGCTTCTTATACGTGATCCGCTGAGGAATGTCTGCCTTATCCCCGAGGCGGCGCTTGAGATCCTCGTGGTAATCTTCGAAGTTACCTTCAAACCAGGTGACCTTGGAATCGCCTTCGAAAGCGAGAATGTGAGTGCAGATACGGTCCAGGAAGTAGCGATCGTGGGAAATCACTACGGCACAGCCGGCGAAATCCAGCAGCGCCCGTTCGAGCGCCTGAAGTGTATTCACATCAAGATCGTTGGTCGGCTCATCAAGAAGAAGAACATTACCTTCTTCCTTCAGCATTTTCGCTAAATGAACGCGGTTTTTCTCACCACCGGAAAGTTCTTTAATCCGCTTACTCTGATCTTCACCAGAGAAATTAAAGCGCGAGATATAAGCGCGAGAGTTGATTTCTTTGCCACCAAGTTTCAGAAGATCGAGTCCGCTGGCAATTTCCTGCATGACAGTTGCATCGCCATTCATCTCACGGGATTGATCGATGTAAGCAAGTTTCACTGTCTCCCCGACTTTGAATGTCCCGGCGTCCGGCGCAATTTGCTTAGTAATCATTTTGAAAAGTGTCGTCTTACCGGCACCGTTCGGTCCGATGATACCAACGATTCCTCCCGGAGGAAGTTTGAAAGTAAGGTGTTCATAGAGAACCTTATCTCCAAAGGATTTCGCGATATCGTTGGCGTCGATCACCACATTCCCGAGACGCGGTCCCGGTGGAATGAAGAGATCATTGGTTTCGTTTCTCGCCTCAGCGGTTGATTCATTCAGCATCTGTTCGTAGTTAGAAATACGCGCTTTCGATTTTGCCTGACGGGCCTTCGGCGACATGCGAATCCACTCGAGCTCTTCTTTCATTTTTTTCGCGCGCTTGGATTCCGTTTTTTCTTCCTGTGCTAAGCGATTTGTTTTCTGCTCAAGCCACGAAGAATAGTTACCCTGCCATGGAATTCCGTGACCGCGGTCAAGTTCAAGAATCCAGCCGGCAACGTGATCAAGGAAGTAACGATCGTGGGTGATCGCAATGACAGTTCCCTTGTACGCCTGAAGATGGCGCTCAAGCCACAGAACGGTTTCGGCATCAAGGTGGTTGGTAGGCTCATCAAGGAGAAGAACGTCAGGTTCAGAAAGAAGTAGACGACAAAGGGCCACGCGGCGTTTTTCACCACCGGAGAGAACTCCGCAAACCTGATCAGACGGCGGACAACGAAGGGCCTCCATCGCAAGCTCGAGGCGGGAATCAAGATCCCACAAATTCTGCGCGTCCATCTTGTCCTGAAGAACTGCCTGTTCTTCGAGAAGCTTATTCATCTCATCGTCAGTCATCTCTTCGCCAAGTTTCATGTTCACTTCTTCGTAGCGCTTAGTAACCGCAACGAGTTCCGCGAGTCCTTCCTGCACAACTTCCTTCACCGTTTTTTTCGGATCAAGCTGTGGGTCCTGTTCGAGATAACCGAAGGTGATCCCTTTATTGGCGGTGACAGTGCCAAGGAAGTCTTTATCGACACCAGCAATGATTTTCAAAAGTGATGATTTACCGGAACCGTTCAGACCGAGAACTCCGATCTTTGCTCCGAGGTAGAATGAAAGAGAAATATCTTTGAGGACTTGTCTTTTCGGCGGATAGATTTTCCCCACCTTATGCATACCAAAAATGATCTTCTTATCATCAACGACGGCCATGGAACTTCCTTTGAATTTTTTGGAAGTCCCATTTAAGCAGATTTTCTACAGGAGGTCCATGAGATCGCCTAAAAGAAGGAAGACGAAAACGAGATATGAAGGCAGAAGAAACAGCGACAAAATTCCCAGTTTTATCACTGTGAGTCGCTTTTCAAACAGCTCGAAATGCCATTTTTCCTGGAAGCGAAGCTCTTCCATCAGGCTTTTCACCTCCCCTTCATAACTTCCTCCGACTTTGAGGATGCGTTCACAGGTAGATCGGAGTTTTTCCACGATGTGAAGCAGAGATTTTTGTTTGATCTCGCCGAGCTCGCGTACGCCCGCCAGATTCAACGTTTCCGAGCGGGCCAGTGGGACCTTACTCAAGGAGTTCAGAACGTAGAGCATTTTCCACATGCGGCCGATATCGCCAAAAAATTTCTGTCGATAATGCGAAAGAAGTGCAGGTATGGATATGAGACCAAGAGACTGCCAGGCAGCGATGAGAAGAAGTTTCGTAAAAGGCACGCGGAT
>JBJMLZ010000166.1:0-21699 GCA_045805035.1 Bacteriovoracaceae bacterium | reverse complement strand
TTCGTTCGTCGATAAACTCGAAACTATCTGGTCCTACAATGCGGTACCTATCATTTCAGTGGCCTTCTTCCCTTCACTTAAAAAGTGGCAGGTGAAAAATGAAGATGGTTCCGTTGATTATCAGAAGAGCTATCTCCTTCACAAAAACTGGCCCCGTGACATGGGACAGATCACTTTCGTTCTCATGGAAAAAATCCACGAGCGCGCAAAGAAATTTGAAAAAGACGGCCGTCACGTCACTGTCGCCATCAACCCGATCAACGAACCGGAAACTCTGGCCGGATTCAACCGTCACTTCTGGCACGGGGCCTACGCCAACTGGGGAAGCCCGGAGAAACTTCGCTACTACATCCCATCGATTATTCAGATCGCGAAGGCCAACGTCGAAATCCGTCGCGCAGTGGAGCTCACTTCCAAAGAGCGCGTGCTCTTCATGCATAACGAAGCGATGACTCCGGATTATTATCCGAGCCACGTGGGCGGCGGCCGCTTTGCCGTTTCCAAACTTATGCTTGGCGATGATCAGTTCATGAATGCCGATTACGATTCTCTTCTCTCGGACAACTCTTCATCCCTCGAAAAACCGTTGATGGTGAATGAGCTAACCTGGATGCTGAAAGAATTTATCTACGGCAAATGGAATGACTCCGAAGAAAAACGCGTGAAGGCAAGAACGGAAATTATCACTGCTCTCCGGGAACTGCGCGATCTTCATCTTTCTCTGCGTGAATTCGGGAAGACCATGAAGACGGATAACATGCTTCATCTGGATTACTATTATCAAACGGAGTTTGTTCCGACGAAATCCATTGATAAACTCGCCATTGAGCTCGCTGCCAATGGTGGCGAGAAGCTTGCCGAAGTTATCGGTGTCTCCAAAGACAATCTCCTTCCTTTCGTGAAACGCGCGGCCTCGACAAATGCCGGTGACCTTCCACCCGAAGGACCGAAGGGCGTGACCTTTGAAGTTTCCGAAAATCCGGACTGGAACCAGATTCTCACCCGCGATGACTATGTTCTGATCGAAAGACTCATTGGCCTTCGCCGGGATTATAAATTCAGTAATGAAGAACCGTTCCTCTCGCGCCAGAAACGCCTCGGCATCCGCGATATCACTTCCCAGATTTATCGCCTCGACTTCGCGATGGATAAGCTCCTCGCTGATGATGGAAAACTTCTGGTGGAGTTCACCGGAAAAAATTATTCGCGGGATGAGCTTGATCGCGATGGAAGAAAACTCTTCCACGAAATCATTGGTGTGAATCGTGTGCTTCAGCTCGGCTTTGAACCTCAGCACTACTCGCGCCAGATCCGCGCCGGCATTCGCTTTGGTTTTTATAAGTTCTTCATGGACTATGTGAAAAAGCTCCGTCTCTATACTGTCGGCGTGGGTGAATCAGGCACACCGTTTTATATCTTCGCTCCTCTTCTTCACGATCAGGTGATGATGGAGTACGCGCGCGCTCTTCGAAACGGACTTTACGGCACTCAGTATTCGTTTGGTCCCGCGGTCGACACCCGCGGTTGGGCGAAAGCACCACTGGGACTTCACTACGATGATGATCACGAGATCAACCCGAGTGGTATCCTGAAAATTTCTCAGGACAAGAACGGACAAAACACTCTTCTCTTCCGTGGAGACGAGGCCAGTGGTTCTGAGTGGGCGAAGATCTTCGTTCAACCCGTAATCGACAAGCTTAAATAACGCAAACTGCCTTTCTTCCAGTGGTCCCATACTCTAAAATTTGAGTATGGGAATCCGCTGGAGAATTTGCGCTTTATTGTTTTTTGCGACGACCATTAATTACATGGATCGCCAGATCTTCGGCATCCTCGGTCCTACTCTCCAGGAAGAAATCGGCTGGACCGAAAGTCAGTACGGTATCATCGTCGCCTGCTTCACCTTTGCGTACGCCTTCGGTTATCTCTTCGCGGGAAGATTCATTGACTGGATCGGCGTGAAAAAAGGTTTCGCGTGGTCGGTCGGTGGCTGGTCACTCGCGGCCATGGGCCACGCCCTTGCTTCAACTCCTGTCGGATTCGGTATCGCACGCGTTTTTCTCGGTAGTACCGAAGGTGGAATGTTTCCGGGTGCAGTGAAAACTGTTTCGGAGTGGTTCCCGAAAAAAGAAAGATCTCTCGCCAACGGAATTTTTAACTCAGGTTCCAACGTTGGCGTCGTCGCTGCCGCGATCCTTGCTCCGTATCTTACGCTTCATTACGGCTGGCGAATGGCCTTCATCGTTCAGGGTGGAATTGGTTTTATCTGGCTTCTCTTCTGGATGAAATACAAAACTCCGACTGAGCATCCGTCGATCACGAAAGTTGAACTTGCTCTCATTCAGAGTGACAAGGCCGAAGAAACCAAAGAGCTCACGCCGCTCAAAAAACTTCTGGGTGAAAAACGCGCCTGGGCCTGTGCGGTCGGAAAGATGATGACGGATCCGGTGTGGTGGTTCTACCTTTACTGGCTGCCGAAATATCTTCAGGCCGAGCATGGGATTACCCTCGGCACTCTCGCGCTTCCTCTCATCATCATTTATGTTGTCGCCGACCTTGGCTCGATTGCCGGCGGATGGCTCTCGCGCTTTTTTGTGAACAAAGGAAAGTCTCACGCTGAGGCCCGGCGTCTTGCGATGCTTGTGTGCGCTCTTTGCGTTCTTCCGACTGCGCTTCTCCCCCTCGTCACGAGTGTGTGGCAGGCAGTGGCACTCGTGAGTCTCGCCGCCGCCGCTCACCAGGGATGGTCCGCGAACGTCTACGCTTTACCGTCAGATATGTTTCCGTCAAATTCAGTGGGGAGCCTTGTGGGCTTTGCGGGATTTCTGGGTTCGATGGCGAGCATGCTCTTTCAGGTCGCCACCGGATTTTATCTTGAGTGGAGCGGGAACAATTACGCTCCCGTCTTCATCATGTGTGGTATCACTTACGTTTGTGCGTGGTTTGTTCTCAAAAAAGTCATCGGGCCTACTCAAACATATTGAACCAGGCCGAAGTTCCTCTCACGTCGAAAGATTTTTTAAATCCTTCTTCGCACCGTTGAGCAATCAAACTATCAAGTGCCGCGTACGAATCGCGCATCATCTCTTCAAAATTCGACAGGCGCTTAGTAAGAGCGTAACCAGCGGTAGAATTCACTGCCTTGAATTTTTTGAGGAAGTGACTCTGGCTTGAGCAGGAGAACATACCAATGACTTTATTGGGAGTGCCATTGGTCACAGCTGTCTTCATCGCCCCGAGCATACCATTGAGGCCTGGGCGATTTTTTTTGTACCAGTCATAGTTCACGTGACGATTTTCTTTTCTGGTCGGTGGACAGAAGTCAGGACCACCGCCATCGCGTGAGTGCCCGTAATAGATGACGAAGTCAGTGCCACTGGCAATCTCGTTCAGGAAGTTATTCGTTGCTGCCTGACAAACTTTAAGCTGCTGATCGATGTTTTCCGGAGAGATGTTGAAATAGTCATCTCCAGAAAGCGAACCAGAGATGAGCTTGATCTCAATCAGGAAATTGTTTTCTCCGGTAGAATCCACCTCCGCCTTGCGAAGGAGGTCAGGATCATTTCTATCAGCGCGGAACCCACAGAAGTAAGTGTCCGGAGTACAACGCTTGGTAAGAGCTTCTTTCAATGCGCGTGAAGAATAATAATCAAGCGCCACTTGCCCGTCACTTCCGGCATCGCTGTACCCGAGGGCGAAAGCTATGCGGATCTTGCGCTTATTATAAATGCTACGATAGCGGCGCTTACACGCAGGAGAGGCATCGCGATCTGAGTAGCGAGTGCTGGTCAGGTTCACGATTTTCAGGCGACTGATCTCGTTATTAATCATGTTGGTGAAATTCTCTTTTTCACCCGCGAGAACAGAAAAAG
Source organism: Bacteriovoracaceae bacterium (assembly GCA_045805035.1). Taxonomy (GTDB): domain Bacteria; phylum Bdellovibrionota; class Bacteriovoracia; order Bacteriovoracales; family Bacteriovoracaceae; genus Peredibacter. Next base: position 17,827 of record JBJMLZ010000166.1, on the reverse strand, counting down.
ACATGAGCGAAAGGGCCACGAAGATTAATTTTTTCATGGGCCTATTTTCTTCTAAATAGTGAGTTCGATGCCTAAGCAGAGAGCTTTTTACCCGGGCCGTCTAAATTTTTGACAGTGCGGTTACCGGCAAAGACTATCCATGAGCTCGGGGGCAAGTGACAGATAAAATTCAAAGGACTCACCTGGGGAATGGAAAACTTTCTGGAATTGAGTTTTCAATCCCCGGCCACATCTCAGCTTGGCCTCGATGGTGGCGATGGCAATACGCTGGCTTCTTTGAACGCCCTTGATCCCACTGATGATTCTCACATTTGCGCTGAGTTTATGCGCCTGGTGGGGAGTGATTTCGTTGTCCATTTTGATGAGGGTTTTAATCAAAAAACCCGGAAGTAACCGTTCATGATAAGTTTGACAGTGAAAGCTCCACATTTCAGGAACGTCCGCAAGCCATTTGACCCATTCATCAGGTGTGCCGGTGATCCGTTCGATACAATCACGATTACGTATGTAGAATGATTTTTCCATCACATGATCCTGAATGACGAAAATCTTCAGATCATGAAAAAATGTCACCGCTATTTCATCACACTCTGATTTGACGTACCCATCAGGGTTATGGACGGGAATCTCACAATTGCTTTTAAATTCCTCGAAAGTCATCTTTCTTTTTGCTTTGGGGAACCAGTCAATAAACCGTTGATCAAGATGAAGCTTATCCAGAGTCGCCACTCTTTCCGGTTTCCGGCATTCGGGTCTCAGGGCAATCCGCATGATCCAGTTATATCTGCCTCTCCCCACTGTATTCGTGTCCAGCCCAACGGTTCCATAAAGTCCCCGACGTGCGCTCGTAAGGTTGTATCTGCCCTTCCCATTCATGATGAAATTATCCCAATCTTCCTGGGGTACATTTCCCGCGGCGATGTTCTTATATAAGTGATCGGTCCGCCCAATGTGATAAAGATGTCCAGGTACTACTGAACGCTGCTTTTTTATCTGGTCGGAAAGTTCTTCTGCCGAGCAGGTGGATTGAACGATTTCTTCATTGAGGGATTTCATTCCGCTTTCATCTAAAATGGGTATTTGGACGAGAAGAATCAGAATGAGATTGAGAAGTTTACGCATAAACGACAGAGAACGGCGGCGGCGCCATGGTCTGAAACCAGCCAGTGATGGCATACTTCGAAGCTTCCCCTGACAAAGGAAGGACTTTATGTTCATACGCCCGATCTATAAGAAAAAAAACTGCGTCTCCCTCACCGACGTTATGGATTTTAATTTCAGACTCCGGCCGCCCCTCAAGGCGAAAAATTAATTCGCCACCAGTAAAAGGTTTCGGGCTGATGTTGATACTCACTGCAATTCGTTTCCCGGTATCAATATCCTTATGCCAATCGAAGCGCTGATTTCCGTCGGGTTCCAAACGGTACAGTCTCCCCCAAAAACCTATCAAGTCTTTCTCACCTGTGAGTTCCATCACTTCATGAAGGATACGTGGATTATTTAACGTCTGAGAAATATAACCGTAAATCTTCGAATGCTTGGCAAGGGCCTCGTAGGTACCAGACTCCTGATTAGCATCGTAGTTATACTTTTGATATTCAAACGTCATGCTGGGAATGACAGAGTGGATGGCAGAAATGAGTTCAGGAGGAAGGAAATTTTTTACGACAACAATCTTTCGATCGGAAAATTCCCGGCGGAGTCTCTCATCTGGGGAAATTCTTAAATCAAACATATACCTCAATTGTCCATGAAGTAATATGAGATGACTAGGCAGTGAGTTTTTTTCCCCGGCTGGTTTCCATATCCAGAAGAGCGCGAAATCCGAGAGATAGTGCCGGACGGGCAAAGGAAAGCGCGCGATCCCGGGAATTCTTTCTCTCCCTCCTTACCTCCAGAGACCCCGGATAGCGCTTATGGAATATCTCGAGATCCTGAAACTCTCCCAGGACGTCCTGGAACTCTTTAAAGGCCTCTACTCCCAGGCCCAATGCCTCCGCGAGATACCGGATTTTTTTCAGCACGATCCGCAAACCATGAAGATCATCTTCAGTCCTTGGTGTTTGGATCAGGTCGCGACGAAGATCATTGATGTGAGGAACCGGATCCACATGAGCTGTGTCCATCCGGAACGAAAACTTCTCAATATCATCAAAAAGTTTTTCCGTGTCTTTGTCTTTCAGAATGTGCTCGAGTTTTTTCCTGGCCTCGTGTCTTTCTTTCAGAACTTCTTTGGGTTTGATCGAAAATTTTTCCGAAAGATCCTTCGCGATATCCAGGTCACGCACCCGTCCTAGTTTCTTCCAGATTTTTTTCAGGTGCTTTTTATCATGATCACTGAGTGGTGATTTCAGGAGGGCCAGATCCGTCCGCAAACGTCGCACACAAACCCGGAGTTTATGAACATCCTTGATAGACATGTGTTGAATAAGAACTTCCCTGAGTTCCCTGCCATCGTTGACGAGGGCACTCAGGTGGTCGCGAAGATCGAGCGTCTTCATGAGAAAATTTTCGCGCCGACAGTTTCCTCTGGAAACACGCGTCGGTTCAAGATCAAACTTGTAAGATCTGAATTTAAACTGAGTCGTCTTTGAACTTCACGCAGCCAACGTCTTCAACCGCGTCCGGAATGTGTGAGCTGACATCAGCGGGCAAAGCATAATTTAAATAGCTGTAGAACAAAACATTCATAGAGTTGATCAAAAGAGTGATTGTCTCTGCTTTATTCCCTCCCATCTTCACCACTGAAAACGGCGCCACGTTCCCGCACGTATCTGACTCCGGATAGTGGGCCACTGAGTACGACTCTTCTTTATAGGTACCGGTCTTTTTGTGGAAGTAGGACGACGAAAGATTTCCGCCGGGAAAAGAAGTGACGGTTACAATAAATTTTCCGCTTGAAAGGTACTGGATCTCGTAGACCCGTGTGTCCTTTTTATCCCCCACGTCAGTCGTGACTTTAAAAAAGGATCCCGGAGCGATCATAAGGGGCGCTCCGGTCACTGCCGGAGTCAATGCTGGTGCCGATGGAGTAAAACTGGAAAGACCTTGAATCGCCTTTTCCATTTTTCCACAACCGGCGCCCAGGATAAAGATCAAGACAAAAAGTTTTTTCAAGGGGTCGGCATCTTCGCCAGAAGTACGTCATCCGCGGTGGTCACGTTCCCTGCTGTGATGGAAACGTCCACTGCTGTGGATGAAGTGTAACCTTCCGAAGAGATCACCAGCGAATATGTTCCCGCTGGAAGACCGATCAACTTGTAATTTCCGTTTTCGTCAGCGACCGCAGTGGAAAACACCATCCCACTCTGTGATACAGAAATGACCGCCCCGGCAAGCTTCATGTCATCGCTTGTGTCAGCAGTGCCGTTGTCACTGGAAACTTTTCCGGCGAGAGTTCCTGCCGTGGTCATGTTCGCCGCTCTCGCGACTGGTTTGAAGGTAAAGCCAGTGATAGTTGATTCGTCCTTCGAGTCTCCCTGAGGTACGAATGACCGCGAGAGATCGATGTCGAGGAGAATGTCCGTACTCGCCTGAGTGGTGATCGTGATCGGAGGATCGATCTTCACTTTGAGACCGGAAGATGTACCACTGGGAATTTTGAGATTGTAGTGAGCTCCGGAGACGAGATCGATGGAACCTGAATCACTGATGAGATTCAGTTCCTTGTATTGTCCGGCGGGAAGATTGAGATCCACCACGACAGAGACAAGTCCATTCTGAAGCTTCACGAGATCCACTGAAACCGGCTGGCCAAGGAGAGAGCTGGGAACATCCGCGGTAGACTTCACTTCAACGTTGTTAATCACGACTTTCGCGGAGGCCACTTTGGCGTAGCTGAAAGGTGCATCGGTGACTATCAATCGCAGGTTGCCCTGAGCGGCGCCAAGCTTGTCATAAGCGGTTGGTGAGTGACTGGGGTTCACGTTGTTTCCGCAGGAAATTACCGTGAGTAAAATACCCATGGGAATGATGGACTTCAGGAAAGATGACATCGGGACTCCTATGAAATGGATGGACAGGAACTTATCGGCGAGTAGGAGCAGGGATTGAACAAAAAAAACCAATCACGTTACTTCAGAATGTTACTTGATTAATCTGTGCTAAATAAAAAGATTCTTCTCCTTTTTATTCTCCGCAAGTCAGCTGCCTGATTATGATATTTCTTTCCCCGATTTTCCACGGAACAACTATGAAAACTTATTTCGTCTTAACCCTCATCGCTTTTCAACTAGACGCCTTCGCGACCGAAGCGACTGTCGAATGTCATCCGGAAAATCCGCATGCGGCTTACTCACTAAGTGTTTTTCCGGATGAACTAGTGAAAGTGGAAACCCACGCATTTATTTCCGGCCATGTCTGGAGCTCAATTGACCACCTCGAAGGCGTGATCACTGAACCTGCACAGATTGGCGGATTGAACACTGTTGAATTTGTGATCGACACCAAGGAACAGAACTCAAAGAAGAAGACCTATCACTTCATTCTGAAGCGCCCTTGGGAAAGCGAGATCGTTTCGAAGTGCGATATCACCGTCATCGTAAAATAAAGATCACCTAACCCGACAAATGGGATAATCTTTGGGCATGCGTGCTCTTAAATCCTATTTTGTTCGTGCGATTTCCATCGGCGTTCATCCGCTGTTAAACGAAGAAAGAAAGCTCGCCGTTCAACTTTCGACTCTCGATGCCTACTGGACCTTCCTCACGATCTTCGCCTATTTCATCTTCACCGTCCGTGAAGATCATTATCCACTTTACCTGATTCATGTCGCTGCCCTTCTTCTTGTCGCGACCGGCATCTATTCATTCTCCCGCCGCCGTTACGATCTGGCGCGATTCCTCGTCAACATAGTCGGCACGACAGAGATCTTCCTCACCGCCGATGCTGCAAGACCAAACGTTGGTTATGAATTCTACTACCTCACTGCGATTGCGGTCCCTTTCATCATTTTTACCTACGACGAAAGATGGAAGGGCGCGCTCCTGACTTTGTTCTCGGCAAGTATGTTCATCATCCAGGAAATATGGGGAACAGGACTATTCCTCAAAGTTGCAGAGACAGGTCCGGAAGAAAGAATCGTGGCAATTCTCTTCGTGATTTCCTATTTCTTCCTGATTTTTACTGTTGGCCGCTGGCAGGTACGTGCTACTCAGAGAGAACTCGCTCATCAGCAACAGGAGTTGATCCATTCTTCAAGTCTCGTAGCACTTGGTGAGATGGCGGCGGGTATTGCTCACGAAATTAATAATCCTCTGCAGGCGCTTTCGCTTCAACTGACCGTCTTAAAAGAAATGAAGGACAAAGAAGAAATCCAGACACAGATGACCAAGATGGAAAAGACGCTCGACCGAATGGGAAAACTCATCAAGGGCCTGAAGCATCTTTCCCGTAAAGATGCCGCTGACCCAATCGAAAACTTCACCACTCAGGACATGATCGATTCGGTGATGAACATTTCATCGGAACGATTTGACCGTAAAGGCGTCGTTGTTAATTTCAAGGGCCAGTCGGACCAGGTGATTTCTGGTCATCTCATTCAGATGTCTCAGGTTCTCATCAATCTTCTCAATAATTCCATCCACGCCGTGAAAGACCATCCGGAAAAATGGGTTGAGATTGAAGTCCGGGAAACAGTAAATTCAGTCCAGCTCATGGTGACAGATTCAGGAACCGGGATCGATGAAAAGATCGCGGAAAAAATCATGCTTCCGTTTTTCACCACCAAAGGTCCACAAGTGGGAACCGGCCTTGGCCTCAGCATTTCTCAGAATATCGTGCAGAAGCACGGAGGAATTTTGTATTACGATCGGGCCTATCCTAACACCCGATTTGTGATTGAATTACCGATGGCCTATCTTCGCTAATGGGGAAATAAAAAAGGCACCCTTTCGGATGCCTTCTTTAAATTTTGAATGGTGCCCGGGACTGGACTCGAACCAGCATTCCTCGCGGAGCCACCACCTCAAGATGGTGTGTCTACCAATTTCACCACCCGGGCACAAAAGGAATTGGGATTTAAAATAATGGACCAAGGGCCTGATTGTCCACGACTTTTTTACTTCGGAAGTAAATCGTCGAGGTCCAGTAAATAGAATTTGATACGACCGATACTTTCTTTGAGCATGCCTAGCTGTTGATCGAGTACAAACATCGACTGATCCGGAAACTGCGATTCACTCACCATAGGGAGATCACGACGTTCGAGCTTCACTTCCTCTTTGAGGATCAACTCTGTTTCCTGAAGAAGAGTTTCCAGAGGATCGGGGATGTTCGTCTCCGCGACCGCCCCTCCGAAGAGCGAAACCACATTCTTCTCAGCATTTTCCAAACCAACGTTCATACTTCCCTTTCTGTCCAACCAACTTGGACCTGCGTCTGCTGTTGCATCAGTTATGCCACGAGTTCGGTGCCACTATGCTACCGACCAAGAGCGTCACAACATGATTAAGCCTTAGAATCAGAAAGCGTATCCGGAAAAAGCGGTGGTGCATGTAAAGCTTTCAGACCGTCTCAATGTTGGCCAAAGAGGTCCCTAAAAACAGGGTAATTCCTACCCGGATGGCGGGGTAAACAGAGTTTCTCTAGAATGGTCCTATGGAAAAGCCTAACTGCTCGCAATGCAAGCATTTCTACATCACCTGGGACCAGAAAACGCCTCATGGTTGCCGTCGTTTCGGCATCCAGTGCAAGGGTCAGCCCACGGAAGTCGTCCGTCAGGCAGGACTCGGAGAATGTCAGGGATATGAAGCAAAGAAGCGCCCTGAGGCCGGAAAAACTGGTCTAGACCTCAACCGGAAGGACCTTTGGTAAGGGCAATCCCCTTTCAAAATAGTTCGGCCCGATCTCAGAAATAATTCCCCCACCCAGACAAATATCTCCGTCGTAGAAAACCACTGACTGACGTGGAGTCATCGCACGTTGGGGTTGGTGGAAAATCACCCGAAGGGTGGTCCCCTGACGAATGACTTTGCAAGGTTGCTCTACCTGGCGATAGCGGACTTTGGCCTTGCATTCAAAATCATCCGGAACATTTTTTACTAACCAATTTATCTCAGAAGCAATCAACTCATCCGCATAGAGCGCAGGATGATCATCACCTTGAGCGAGAATCACTTCGTTCTTCTCGAAATTTTTTCCGACCACAAACCACGCAGCTCCCGGGCCACCGATGCCCATCCCTTTCCGTTGACCGAGAGTATAGAAGCAGGTGCCGTCGTGTTTGCCGAGAACTTTTCCGCTCGTATCAACGAAATTCCCCTGCTGAGACTGGATGTACTGAGAGAGAAAATCTTTGAAGTTTCTCTCGCCGATAAAGCAAATCCCGGTGGAATCTTTTTTCGTTGCCGTCGCAAGTCCGTGCTTCAGCGCGAGTGCGCGCACTTCCGGTTTCGGCAAATGCCCGATGGGAAAAAGCACATCAGTGAGAACGTCTTTGTTGATCGCGTACAAAAAGTACGTCTGATCTTTATTGAGGTCAGCACCTTTTTTGAGTTTGCCGTCTTCGATCTGGCAGTAGTGTCCGGTCGCGAGATAATCGGCACCGAGCAGTTTTGCCTTCTCGTAGAAAACTTTGAATTTAATTTCACGGTTACAAAGAATGTCCGGATTCGGCGTGAAGCCTTTCCGGTAGTCGTTCAGAAATTCCTGGAATACGGAATCCCAGTATTCTTTGACGAAGTTCACCGAGTAGTAAGGAATGTCGAGCTTTTCGCAAACGCGGATGACGTCCTGATAGTCAGCATCGGCGGGACAATTGCCGTTCTCATCTGTCTCGTCCCAGTTCTTCATGAAAAGACCGATAACACGATATCCCTGCTCTTTTAACAAGAGGGCCGCGACCGATGAATCCACTCCGCCGGACATGCCGACGACGACAGTTTTTTGCATGGGAGCTGTATAGCAAACTCAGCGTGTGATGTCTAAGAGCGTGGAAAGAACCGCCCCACCAATAAACTTATAGGCCCCGTAGAATGTTTCGTGATTGAGAGTTTCCGCCGTATCCTGAGGAGTCTGGTAAAACTTCGGATTGAAATCGTCCTCCCAGTTCTGCGAAAACGTGACCGCCTGAAATCCCTGATCCCAGAAACGGAACGTATCGGACTGGTCAAAGTCATTGGCCTTGAGTTCGAAGTTCACCTTCGTCCCCATCTTTGTCCCCTTCTCAATCAACTGATTCGCCCAGCGCTTGTCACCGGGAAGATTTCGTCCGTAGCAAACCATGTTGCCGGTCTTCTTGGTCTTATCAAAGTAACTCGTGTCCTGCCCGAGCATTTCAAGATTCATGACTCCGAGGATTTCATTGCCTGATTTCTTATCATCCGCGAGAGCTTTGGCGTAGTGATAAGAACCGAGATAACCGATCGCCTGCCAGTCAAGAAAGACAACCCGAACCGTGTAGTTGAGATCGATCTGCGAAAGGACTTTTACGAGTGACAATGCCATCGCGACACCGGTGCCGTTGTAATTTGCTCCGGGCATCTGCGCGTTCGCATTGATCGTCATCGTCGCGGGATCCACCACGATCGTGTCGTAGTGGGCAGTGATAACGAGAATTTTTTTCGGAGAGAGACCTTTCTTTTCCCACACAATATTGTGGGCCTCAGTATTCTGGAGCTGATCGAGCTGGCGCTTTAAGTAGCTCGTGACGTGAAGCCACTTCTGATACTCAGGACTGCTCTTCGGAATTTTCCCTTCGACTTTCGTATCAAAGTCACGCTGGTAAAAATTCTTTCCTTCTTCGAGATCCGGCCTAAAGGAAAATGTGGAAACTGAGCCGGAATTTTTGTCATCGTTCTGGCGAAGAGCAAACTCAATATACTTCACTGCGGAGTCGTGGCCGGGTTTTCCCACCATGCGCGAAGGAAGTGTCGGTTGAATAAAACTATTGAGAGTTGAGATAAGATCTTTCTGTGAGACCTTCTCCAGCTCAGTCCTGACACTGGTAAAACTTCCGGGAGCGCGCGCGAAGGCGCTGATGCTAAAACTCGCGACTATAATCCACTTGAACATGGGCCTCATCTTCCGCCTTTTTTTCTTCTTCTACAAAATTAACCGTGCCGGTGAGAAGGACACGTGAGTTTTTACCTTTTTTCCGGAATACACAGAGAGTCTCACCTTCCATCAGTGCTGCCGGTTCATCAAGTTCCACCAGACACGAGCTCAGTGCCTTGGGATAAAACCATCCCTCGAGACTCTTTCCGCTTTTCAAGAGAACGCCACGGAACGGTTTGTCCCAGGGAGTGTCCGAGTGAACAACACACGAGCGGAGGAGAATTTTATTCCGCTGAAACCATGAAGCAGGTCGCACGAGAATCTTTCGTTCATTGGGAACATATTTAGCAAAGATCAGATCTTTCCGGTCCGCAGTCTGAGTGATCACTGCACCTTTATTAAATTGATAGACGCCTTGGTGTTCAAGGAGACCGTTGTCATCCTCGTCGGCCACCTGACCTTCTTTCCGGAAGCGCGCAGGAAGTCGACTCAGAAGAAAATTTTTCGTCTCTTCGGTGTCCGGGAAACACTGGAACACCTGGAGGGTTTTTGCTGAGTGATCGACGCCGAAGTTTTCCGCAAGCTTCAGCACTTCTTTTTTCTGAAGATCAGATAACGGAAGCATCAGATTCTTCAGAATTTCCTGCGGAAGTCTCGCGAGAAATGCGGACTGGTCATAGAGTTCGTCGTTGGAACTCTGCACGTAAACGTTACCGTCAGCTTCATTCTTAAAGATCTTCGCGAAGTGTCCGGTCGCCAGTGTCGCGGCGTTGAGCTCTTTCATTTTTTCGTGAAGAAACTTCATGCGAAGGTCATGACAGCTCCAGCACTGAGACGGAAACTCACCACTCGCTTTCGCTGAGATCCAGTTTTCCACCACGGTCTCGCGAAACTCCTGGGGAATTTTCACGACATAATGAGGGATACCCAGCTGATGACAAAAGGCCTGGAGTTCTTCGATTCGTTTTTCAGAAAGACCGCATGAGATGAGTGAGCTCGTGTTCTTCCCGAGCTCTTCCCAGGATGGAGCAATCGTCACTGCGATCAGTTCATAGCGCTGGATCTTCAGAAGATAGGCAGTCACCAGCGAATCGATTCCGCCAGAGAGTCCGACAACGACTCGTTCTTTCCGAGCTCCCTTGTCGGGTAAGTAAGCATCCGTTAACTTGTTTGAACCCGCCATGACCATAATTATATGGCAGTTTCCTTTAAGGTTCCATGGTGAATGATCCGAGAAATCTTGAGATGGACAGACTTCAGCAACCCGGCCTTTATCTATTCGAGCGAACGACACCTTCGTCGTCTCCGGTTTTGAAAGAGCTTCTTCAGCTTTCAAAGACCGTTGGCAGTAAAACTGCCGGCTTTTCGTTTGTCCACGGCAGCTCCTCCCTCATTCCGCATCTCACTCTCTGGGAAAATCTTCAGCTCTCGGCCCCGCAAGAACTGTGGGACGATTTCGTGAAGGAAAACCATCCTGCTCTCGTCGGCCTCATTCCCCTGATCAAGGAACCGTACAAGAAAGCGGCCCTGTGTTCACCGTGGGAGTGTTTCCTCGTGAGTCTCATGAAAGGGATTCTTGAACCGACTTCAAATCTCCTCGTTGATATGGACGAGGAAATGCTCACGCCGTTTCTCACGAAGACCGTTAAGACGACTCTCATGAAGATTTCTCATCAAAAGACGATTTATCTTTCGACCATCGCTTCTTCACTGTGGCTGGATTGCGCCCATCACGTGGTGAAAAAATCAGGCTATGAATTTGTGTTTGAAAAGATGGACGCAGAATCTATTCGCCGCCACTGGGCCGCTTAAACTTTACCGAACAATTGATTTTGATCGCGGTGGTGGTGAACTTGTTCATCGGCTTCACTCTGATCTGAAGGTAATCTCCTCCCACGTCGAGTTCCACCGAAGAAACGTTTTCAAACGGCAGAAGTTTTGCGGACCCAAGCTCGTGTGAAGAGAGTTCATGAATGTGGAGATAAGGTTCACCGTCGGCCTTCATGTCATGAAAACAAATAACCTGAACGACCTCTTGTCCGAAGCCCATGAGTGCTGCGAGATTGGACCTGAACTCCATCGGGTTGGATTTTTCCAGAAGGGTCAAAATCCGGTGCATGTCGCGCGCGATGCGGGCGTAGTATTTCTTGAGAATCGCACGCTCACCTTCACTGAGCTCGCCCGGAAGTTCCGAGAGACCTTTTTTCACCCACGCTGAAAAATTTCCGGGCCAGCTGATGTCATGGAACGAGTGAAGCTCGCGCGCCATCGTTTCAAATTCCATTTCGACCAGGACATTGAATTCTTCCTGAACCTTGGGATCGACGAAAGGGAAATATTGCGTGAAAAAACTTTTGATCCCACCGCTCTTGGTGTTCACGTAAGCATTTTTCTTATTGAGCTTGAGGCTCACCAGTCGTTCTTTGCCATCGGAATCCACCGCGAGATCTGCCTCGCGGATGACACTACCCAGAGAGGAATTGATGAATTTTCCAAGGAGCCGCGGACGCGTGAGATTTTTACCTAAATGAGATTGAAGACCGTCGGTCGTGAGCTTTGAAACCTGCGAAAGAAAGCCCGACATCTCCGGATAAAACTGGCGGACCATGCGGTCCTGTTGCGCGAGAACGGTAAGGTAATTGGGATCCAGAGATTTTTGAAAAGTGAGTTCATCACCAGAGCGCTTAGCGATCTCAAGGCCCACGAGATACTCAAAGAGCGAGCCCTTCACTTCATTAAAGAGTGCTTCTTTCTTGGAATCGCCTTGTGCCATTTACTTGGCCCAGTAGGCGTTCTCAAGTCCGTCTTCCTTCTCCGGAAGTCCGCGGAGAAGTCGCGGCGAATTCTGCGAGAGAACTTCAAAGGAAACGCGGTTGGCATACTTACTGATCTGCGAGATCGACGAGTACGTGAGGAACTCTGCCACGTGCTTTGGAGAGTTCGGTACTTTCAATTTGTGATAAGAGTTGGCAGAAATGTCGTGAAGAACGGCAGCAAGAGCAGCGTCTCCAGCACCGTTGGTGTTCTTGATCATCATTGGTCCGCCGCGGAACGGATTAATGTGAGTGTAGAACTTCACAACGTCTTTACACTCGGAGCGTTTCATCGCGCGCGAGTATTCCCACTTGTTGTATTCAACGATGGATTTTGTGTGAAGAGGATCTTCGGTTTCACGCGCGTGTGCACTGTCCGTGAGTGCGCCGATGTAGAGACCGCGCGCCCCGACAGTGAGAAGAACCATGTCACAGAGATCGAGAATTTTTTCGGCAGCAAGAAGCGGATCCGAGATGCCGGTGAGAGCGAGAGCTTCGGCCTCATTCATCGCAACGATGGAAACGTACTTCGGAAGAATTTCAAGAAGAAGTTCTTTGTTCTCTTGTACAAGGCCCGATGTTCCTAGCGAAAGGACCACGGGAACTCCCGCTGCGCGGGCAATATCCATCGCCCTCATTGTGGATTGGAAAATGGGCGATTTCTTATCACGTAGAGTATAAGCAGAAATCAGAAGCGCGGCGGATTTTTCAATCACTTCCTGCGGAATGTATTCCGGAGAAAGATCATTCATGCAGCCCTTGGAGATAGCGAATGTTCTTTCGCGATCCGGAGAAACAAAGCAAAGCGCACGTCCCATCGGACGCGGACACGGCTGAAGATAAGAGAGGTTCACCTTGGAGCTTGTGTTACAGATGTATTTGAAGGCGTAGTCACCCAGCTCGATATTTTTGTTGATCGTACCGAGGGCCACCGATGGGCTGTCAGAGAGAATCGAAAAATTATGAAGCGTGTTTCCTACTGCACCACCTGGAAACTCACCGGTGATGAGGCCGCGGTTTTTCATGTCCCAATAAATATCATCCGCGAGTTTGTCATCGATGATGAAGGACTCAGACTTGGAGAACTTGTGACGGGTAAGGAATTCATCTTCGACCGGAATTTCGATGTCGACGAGAAGCTGATCAATGCCCACCACATAGACATTTCCGGGACGGAAAATTTCGTCGTCAAAAGACATACGTTGTTTGTCTTCAACAGGGAAATAGTGCTTGGTGTTGCGCCGGCCGGGAAACTTCATGACTTACCTCTGGAGAATGGGCCAGTTTATACTCCTGACGAAGGCAGTTCGGAAAGAGTGTCATGGACTTCGAAGGCGCCGGCATGGTAAAACTTTCACATGTTTAGCTCAGAACACCCCCAAAAGAACGCTCTTTTTGATTTCTACTCGCCGCTCGGGCCTCACTATCGCGGTTTATTATCGATTCCTCATTCGGGCGAGAATGTCCCGCCAGAGTTTCGTGAGTATCTTTCCGGAGACGAAAGTGCGTATCGCGAAGACGTGGACTTCAAAGTCAATGAGCTCGTCGACATTCCGACTCTCCAGAAAAATGGTATCGCGGTTGTTGTTTCAAACATTCACCGAATCTGCGTGGATCTCAATCGCGCGGAAGAAAACTGTGTCCTCTTCTGGAAAGAAAATACCATGGGGAAAAAGCTTGTGGTGAAAGAGCCGACACCGGAAGCCGTAAAAAAATTCATCGAAGATTATCACCGCCCCTATTACGAGATCCTGAAAACCGCCCTGCTTGAACTGGAAAAAAGAAAAGAAGGCAAAGTTTCGATGATCGATCTTCATTCGATGCCGTCGCGTCCGACTGCGTATCACATGAAGCAAAACCCGAATCAAAGCACGTGGCGTCCGGATTTCTGTCTCTCCGATCGTCGGGGAAAAACATGTGATCCGGATTTCATCCAGTACTTCCGTGATATCTTCACGATCCTCAATCACTCCGCAAGCATGAATGATCCGTACATCGGAGGATTCGTTACAGAGTATGTGGACCGCTACCGCACCAATAACATCCAGATTGAAATCAATCGTTCGATCTACATGGATGAATCGAAAAAAGAGCTGGTGACTTCGAAAGTTCAGTCGCTGCGACCGCTACTCACGCAAGTTCTTGTGGATGGATTCACGAAGTTCGATTCCTAGTTAGTGAATCGTCATCTCATCTTTTTTCTGAGCGGGCGCTTCTTTCGCCTTCTTCAAATACATGTTCATGCGATCATCCGGTGAAAGTTCCGGCCCCGGGTCATTTGAGCGATCCTTTAGGACCTGGCCCTTGGCGATCGCCTCCAGTTCAATTTTTCGCTGGAGCGCAATCTCTGGTTCATCTTCATCCGTAAACACATCACGGGTAGTAAAAGTTCTGCCGTATTTGATGTAAGCGTATTTGTAGAAAGTCGAAAGATGCTTGTGGTACTTGCTTCCACGCTCAAGATAAAAAATCATTTCTTTAAAGAGATCAACGTTGTTCGTATCCTGCGACCACGCGCTGAAAAGATACAGCATCCCTTCCTGGTCCACCTGGCGGGAGAAATTCAGCTGCTTAAATTCGGTGTAAAGGATCCGCGCCATGTCGGTATCCGGAGGAGAGAACGTAATCGTAGTGAGAAATTTCGCGCGAAGTTTTCTTGATTCTTCGTTGTTTTTTTCCGTGCGCAGTACGTAGGAATAAATACTCCCGCGGTCCTGAATGTGAACGAGCTCCACGATGTAGTCTTTATCTTTGGAAGCAAGTTCTATAATTGCTTTCGGGGTCCCCGGGATGAGACCGTATCGAATCGTTTCCGGAGGAAGGATCTTCGAGCGGATGTACATAAGATAAAGATCGTAGATCATCTCATTTGCCGGCTTCTCTTTTGCGACCAGCTCCTTACTGAAGATATCTTTCCAGAGCTCATCAGTGTCGTGACTGACGATGCGATTGCGCACGTACGGAAGTTTAAAGAGATCGAGTCCGGTGGAATAATCTTTCTGCACACCAGAGGGAAGTGCATAGATGCGGGAGTTCTCGCGTCCGTTCGGCCCGAGAAAAGACATTCCCAGATGAAGAGTCTTCGCTTTCTTGTCAAAATCAAGAATAGGAACGGTCACAAAAAAAGGATGTCTCACCGGAAGTGGCAGCATGGTGCTTCGGAGAGGGAAATCTTTCCAGAGCTCAGGATAAGCTTCCTTGTATTCAGGAATCGCTTCGAGGGCGACAGGACTCATGAGAAGCGGACGGAAGTTTTCAATCTCGTAGTACTTATTCCATCCCTCGCCCTTCATCCACTTCATGTACAAAGACGTTGGATAATGCCAAAGCCCCCAGGCGGAAATTCCCAGGGCCACTCCCGATATAAGAATGAGGGCCGCTATCCAGCGCATGCTAAGCCTTCAAAAAAACGAGTGAACATTTGCTCTTTCATCGGCAGGTTCAGGAAAACTCATGATTTTTTCCCAAATGCCGAAAAGTCGTATGACTTAGTCAGTTGAAAGGACTGCTTATGAAGATACTTATTTTCTCATTACTCTTGATTGCGGTTGGCTGTGATACGCCTACCCGCTCACGTTTTCCTACTGCTACCGGAAACGGACTCGCGGCCCCGACAGATGGTGGACTCACACCACTTGATCCGTCGAAATCCGGAACCACGACAGGAACGACGACGGGTGGAACAACTCAAACTGGTTTTGAAAACTGTAACCTCACTACCAGAAGCACAACTGCTGATCTTGGTTCAGTGGGCGTTTGTAAGAGTAGCCAGGATGAAACGCTGGTGAGATTTGTGACCTCAATGGCGAACACGACGACTCGCACTTGTCTCATTCCTACCTATAAAGATCAATCGGGCAACACCACTTACCTTGGTGATCCACAGTGTACGTTCACTGATGCGGAAAAAGTTTATACCGGTCGCCTCTATAAGAATCGTCAGGGCACGTCTTCATATCCGGTCACCGGTGTGATGATCATGAAAGAGACTCTGCTTGTTGATTACTTTAAATGTATGGATGCTTACATTTCCTACATCAATTACTACTGTCCGGCAGCTCCCACCTATCCACCATGTGTGACTGGTGCATCTCAAAGCCGGGATTCACTTTGTAACTACTTCAAGCAAAAGTATCCCAACAGCTATCTCGATCTTTATCTCAGATAATCAGTTCAGCGTGGGCCGTGCCCTGGGTGCCCCCACGCTGAAAATTCCCACCACATTCTCAGATCGCGTGACAAAAGAAAGAATCAGCAGAAAAACTTCGACTTCATTTTTCTTATCCACATACGTTGACCCGACTACTACGTGATGAAACATCTTTTCGTCGGAATAAGTCCGGACGAAGGTTTGAATGACATAGGAATCATCGTTCTCTTCAAAAGATCGATCAGGATGTTCAACGGTTTCCTGGATCTTGTGATCAAACAGGTGATATTCCTCAAATCCGAAGTCACCTTCTTTGACATTTTCGATCAGTTTAGACAGGTATTCCGACTTTTTCAGGCCGATCCATTCTTCGACTTCATCGGGAATTGAATATTTTTCCTCTTCGCTCACTCGTCCTCCGAGGCAAAAGCTACCCTCTCAGGCATCTTATCACTTCCTAGTAAGATAGGAGGGAGAAAAGGAGATCTCCCCCGATGCGTAAGTTAGTTGAAGCCTCCGGATTGGACCAGTTGATTGAAGCAGGAAGTTCCGGTTATTTCCCACTCTTTTATCAGGACTGGATTCACGAATCCTTTGCTGACAAATCTATTGCGCAGAAGATGTCATTCTCCCGCGCAGCTGAAACCGTTCATCGCTACTACAAGCAGATTGAACGTCACTCCTCTATTGAAAGAAAAAAGACCGCCATCCAGGCGTTGAAGAATGAAGACCGCAATGACTTTGTGCTTTCGTTCATGAAAATGGTCGAATACCGCACACTCGATAAATTACGGGAGCTCCACTAACGATGAAGGGATTGCTCTTCACCATCATGCTTGTATCCGTAAGTGCTCATGCTGAGTACCGCGCCTACCAGTATCTTGTGAAGTCATCTGATCCCTTTGCCACTGCTACAAAGGCCGACGCCCGTTACATCGTATCAACGATGAATCCCTCAAACTATAAGCGCTTTCACGGCGGATCTTTTGTGACCGTCGACCTTCTCCGCACCTGGATTTGTCCTGGCTACACCGGAAGAGGCACCCAACCTTGTGAGCATCCTTACGATAAGGAGACTCCATGAGCGTGATCAAGGAAGTCGATAAATCTCACCAGCGCCTCATTGAAACTCTCAATCGAAAACACGAGCGCAAAGTGAAGCAGATGAACGAGGCCCACGACGAGAACGTCGCCCAGATCAGGCAGGGCCAGCACCTGGACGTCGTGAATCTTCAGGATCAGAACGATCGCCACATCACGGATGAGAATGACAGAAAAGAACGCATCCTTATGCAGATGAAGGCGAATCTTGATGAACAGAAACGCCTCACCGACAAAGAACTGAAGAACCTCGGCGAATATCAGAATAAAGAAGCGATGGACCTCCAGGCGAAGAACGCCAACGATCGCATGCGTATTTCCGGCGAGCATGAAGAGCACCTCACTCTCATGAACGACAAGTACAACCAGGCGGTTCGCCGGATCAATACGGAAGGCCAGGAACGCGTTGATCTCATGAACGAACAGCAACGCGATCTCTACAATGACCGCGCGAGCTTCCACCAGAAACGCCTCGATGCCCAACATAAAGAGAAGACCACTGTCTTCAAGAAAACCACCGAAGACAATCTGCGCACGAAGAATGACATGAAAAAATCATTCGAAAAAGAGCGCATGACCACGCACAAGAAGCACGAGGGCGACATCAACAAGATGACCCACGATCACGAGAAGCTTTATAAGAAGAAAGATGTTCTCCAGCGCGAAGATCTGCAGCAGCAGGAACTATTCTTTGAGAAGAGATACGCTGACACTTACAAGCGCCACAATGAACACTTCGAGGTTCTCGACGGCATTCATGATAAGGTCG
>JBJMLZ010000165.1:0-5754 GCA_045805035.1 Bacteriovoracaceae bacterium | reverse complement strand
GGTGTTATCGATGAGGAGACACCCGAGGAGTGCCTTTTCCGCAGCGAGATCGTGCGGAAGTTCGTTCTTATTTTCTTGTGCCATATGGGAACAATTTAACCCATGTGCGGAAAGTCTAAAAAGTTAATTTCGGGGGATGTAAAGATTAGTCAGAGGGAAAAATCCGGAGGGACTAAAGCCCTCCGGATGTTTACTAAATAAACAGAATTAAGCTTCTGTGCCTTCAGCAGCGGCAGCAGCTTCAGCAGCGGCAGCGGCCTTCGCAGCTTCTGCTTTTGCTTTCTTATCAGCGTTTCTCTTCTGAGCTTCTTCCTGCTCTTTCTTCAACTGAGCGGCCATAGCAGCATCAATTGCGATTTTGAGCTTGAATGTAGCAGTTACGTCGTTAAAGAGTTTCGCTTTAACATCGTAAGTGCCGAGAGACTTGATTGAGCCGTCAACTGTGAGAAGACGACGCTCAACGTGGATTCCATGCTTCTCGAGTTCTTTAGAGATCTCGTTAGAAGTAACTGCACCGAAGAGACGGCCGTTAGCGCCGACTTTCTTGATGAGTTCAACAGTAAGACCTTCAAGTTTTTTCTTCGTAGCAAGAGCCACGTCTCTTTCAGCGGCGATTTTTTTGCCGAGTGCCTTCTGCTTGTCTTTAAGAATGTTTGAATTCTTAGAGTCAGCAAGAAGAGCGAGCTTTCTTGGGAAGAGGAAGTTACGTGCGAAGCCAGCAGATACGTTGACGATTTCGCCGATCGTTCCGAGAGCCTTCACTTTTTCAGTAAGGATGACTTTCATAATATTCTCCTAAATTATTCCAAATCAGTGTTACGTTTTACAAAATACTTTCTGAAATCAAACCAGTTGTCGAAGAGGCCGGCTGCCGCGATCAGGTAGTTCGCCATAAGAATGACGATCATCACCAGGATCGAACGGAACAGTCCCATGATCCCCAGAAAATTCAGAAGGTCGCTCATCACACCGAAGCCCTGGAAGAAATAAAAAATTCCAATGCAGCGGATGAGAGTGAAGCCTACCGGTTCAAGATCACCATATCCCATCTGGTTTCCCCAGATCGCAAGCACGAGGCCCGCAATCAGAACAAACACAAACACGAAAGGAACCTTGAAGTTCAGGAGATTTCTCTCTGAATAAGGATAGTCCTGAGCACTCAACAGGAGTCTTCTGCTTTTCAGCGCAAGAAACGTGTTGAACCAGAGAAGGATGAAAACACCCATGAAAAAATATCCGGGAACCGAATCCTTGAAATCCTTCGCAAGAAGATCAGGTCGATCTAAAAGCTGAAGAACCTGGATAGCGTCTTTGTCCGGACTTTGTTCAATGACTTTTTTCTTCTCTTCAATAACTGCCTTACTCTTGTTCATCTGATCGATGACATAATTCTCAAGTGTCATGTGGCGACTATGCAGATAGATGGCACCTGCCGCGAAAACGGTGAGAATGAAACCAAGCCCGATCATCACGACACCTTTCACCGGGGCCATGTTTCTCGTCACGATTTCCGAGATGGCCGTCCCGAGGACGAACACACCAACGTAAAACCAGAAGAGAACAGGTTCCTGGAAAACAAATGTCGCAAAAAGATAAGAAGCTGCGATTCCTGCCAGACCAGTGACAAAACCGAGGGTACGTCCGTAAAGGATGTAGGCCAGGGCCAGAGGGAACGGGGCAAACACGGACATGATGAAAGACAGGCAAAGGACGACGGACGATGATCCCAGAAGGACCAATCTTCCTTTCGACAATTGCGGAGTCTGCATCACAGTTGTGTTCATACCGGTCTCTTACTTCAATTAGCGAGCAGTCTCGTTAGACTGGTAGCTGATAAGAAGCATGTTACGACCGCGCTTGATCGACTCGTTCGCACGACGTTGGAACGTCGGTGTGAGACCAGTGATACGAGCTGGAGAAATTTTTCCGAACTCGTTAACAAGCCAGGCGTAAGACTTAGGGTCTTTCCAGTCTGGTGAAGTTTTCTTAGCAGAGAACCAACAAGACTTGCGCTTAGAGTGCATCTTCTTGTCTTTGTCGTCTCCACCGAATCCGCCTTCCTCATCCATTTCTGCACTTGCTTCTTTAGTGTGGTTAGGATTCTTGTAGTTCTTAACGATCTCGTCCTTGTGCTTGTCTTCACCGAGCTTAACGATGATGTGACGAACGAGGTTTTCGTTAATTCTGTAACGACGCTCGATCTCAGCGTTGAGGTCACCTGCACCCTGGTACATGAAGTAGTGGTAGGCACCTTTCTTGAGACCTGATTCAGTAGGCTGAGCGAAAGTTTTTACTCCCCATGAATCGTTAACGAGAACTTCAGCCCCGAATTGCTTCATGGCTTCTGTGAGACCGGTCTTGATCGAGTTGACTGCTTCTTCAGATGCGTCAGGACGCACGACGAAAGCCGTTTCGTAGATCATATTTCCTCCTGGATTAAACAGCCCACAGAACCATTTCTGTGAGCGAGATAAAAATATGTTTGAAATGAATGTCCGAAGGAAATTAACAGATGAGGGGGGAAGCGTCCAGCGAAAGTGCCTGAGATCAGGTCTGCCGGCTTCGGATTATCAGGCGGTTAGGCCTTACGGGCGACGAATTCTCCAGTGAATCTGGCGGCAAGCGCCCCAGTTTTCGAAACAATCTCCGAGTGAATGACAATTCTACCGAGAGCTTTTCGAAGGAAACTTTCTTCAAATTTTTTCCATTCTTCATTCGAAGGAGACTTTGCGAGAACCTCAATGTCTGCGGTTACCGGCAAGAGATATTCAGCTTCTTCTTTTGAAAGAATCACGTGCGCCTGGAGATTGTGCTTTAAGAGAGCATCGTAAAGCCAGATGTAACCGGAGAGAATCATCATTGTGGAAAGACTTCCGCCAAACGCACTTCCCATGTGATTGTGATTAGGGCCAAGCGGAGCGCGGATAAAAGCTCCCTTGTCATCGATACGAACGATGTCCAGGCCCAGTGATTGAGTGAGCGGGATCTCGCGATTGAGAAACTGGAGAAGTTCTTTTTTATCCAATCAGATCTTCGGGAAAAGCTGATTACACTGACGATCGACTTTCGCCGGGATCGCGAGAATTCCGCGGGCAACTCTCGCGGTAGCACGAAGGTCTTCCGGTGAAAGCAGGAACGGGTTCAGGAGCATCATCGGCGTTACCACCTTGAGTGCACGGACGTCGGAGAACGCCATCTCAAAGAGGAGATGGTAATTTTCATAAGTCACACCGACCGACGCCGGAGAAAGTGTGAGACTGAAAGCAGCTGCACCACCGATAGAATCACATCCAGTCATCGATGAAGTGAGAATCGAGAGGAATTGATTCAGCTGAGGGAATTTGTTTTGCACGAGATACGGAGAAAGTTTTTTCTGAAAGTATCCCTTGAACTGACTTCCGAGAGAGCGGTTATGGGCCATGACCTGACGAACGACATTGTTCATCTGAGAAAGTGAAGAAATTCCCGGAGCATGAACGCCGACGAGAATGAGTGGCTTGAGTACAAGGTTAATCACCGCCGCATTGTAGTTACTGTTACTCGCGATTTCACGTTGGATTCTTTTTTCACTGAGACGGACAACTTCAGACGCGAGTTGCGCGACATTCAGATGTTTCTGATTTCTGGCCGCGCGGATTTTCTGCGCAAACCCCGGAAGATCAAGACCGAAACTGTATCCCATAGATAAGTCCACGGGAAGGCCGATGAGTTCACCACTGAGGCCCGCATTGATATTGAGGAACCCACCCTGATAGGCCTCATTAGAAGTACAAGATACGGATTGAAGAAGTGCTACCGCAGCTTCAATTCCCGCATCCGTCTTGGCAGTGATGAAAGGCGCGCAGAAGAGGCCGAACTTCGACTCGTGATTGATGAATTCCGCAAGCCAACCGGAACCGAAACCGAAGAAGGCAGAACCTTCGACCGCAATACCTCGCTCGTTGATAACTTTCTTTGCCATTTTCGAGCTGGCCTTCACAAAACCGCGGGAGATCTCGTAAAACTGATTGAGCTTACTCTGGTCTCCGAAGAACCAGTTATTTTTCATGATGATTTCATTCTCATCGTCTGAGGGTACCCGCGTGACCAGGGCCTCATATGAAGTTCCTTTCAAACATTCCTGCTTCAATTGAAGGGTCAGGTCTTTCTGGGAATGAAGACATTGATGGACCTTCAGATCCTCCGGACTCAGCATGGCCTCAAGGCCTTCGACCGGTTTTTTCTCCGGAGCGAGGTGGGAACAAGAGAGCGCGAAGATAAGAGGTAAAACGAGGAGGGTTTTCATGGCACCCGTTTCGGTCAGTTATGGCCCTAAGTTTAGTTTTGCCGTTTCGACCGTGTAAAAAGTTTATACGGTCCCCTACGGCCTCCCGAAATCCCCTATCATGGCCTTACCTCCAGGAGTTTTTTATGACTAATAAGTCTCTGGCCTTGGCCGTCATCCCATTCTGTCTTCTCGCCTGCTCAAAAGTGAAGAAGCTCGATGATAATCTCACTGAAATGCATGACAGTACCGCGAAGATGCAGTCAACGACTGATCAGATGGCCAGAAACACCGGCAACACGGACACGATGTATAAGCAGCTTCGCGCGAAAGAAGCGCGCTCAACACGTATTCAAGAAATCGAAAACGTGATGAAGGAAGAGACGCTCATTGAGACGAAGATTACATCCGCCGGAGTCTATTTCAAGGCGATGGAATACCAGCTTGCGACGGAATATGAAGTATTCAATGATGCAGATTCCATGCGCTCAATGAAAGAAGATGCTGCCAATGACTTTATCCGCGTAGCGGGAGATCTCTACGACAAGATCAAGTTGAAGAACGTAGATCCGACGAAAAACCTTGAAAAAAATAATACGGAAGCTGCCTTCATCGCATTTGCTACAGCGATGCACCTCAACCATCACTATCAAGAGGAACTGGCAGAAAAACATCACGTCGCTACAGTTTCGATGTACGACCTCATCAAAAATGCTCTCCGGAAAGACAAACTCGAGATGGACGCGAGAGCAAAGGGATCCCGCCAGGAAGTCAAATACACTTCATGGGAACAGATTCTCGTTTCGGGTGTGAGAAAAGAAATTTGTATTGAGCTCATTAAGGCCCGTGTGGATATGCTTTCAGCGATTGCATTGAAATTCATGACTGATCAGCGCGAGATGGAACTTTCTCAATTCCTTAAAGCACTCACTTTCAAGGCGAGCCTTGGTCATTACGGAGCGATTGATCTTCCACTTACCATCAATGATGCTAACGATGCGACTAAACAGACTGCTATCGACGCTCTCGAGGGTGCACTCAAAGCGAAGCGCTTCCTGAACAACGAGATCAAAGTCGAAAAGAAACTGAATAAAACTCTGAGATCGGCGTACAAGAGTATGAAGGTTCAGGCGGAAAGCGATCGTAAGCTTGAAAATATCGCCAAGCAGATCGAAGAATTGTTGAACTAATCACAAAAGACATCACAAACAAAAAGGCCACCGCAAGGTGGCCTTTTTTATTTCGGGTTCCTGAATGGACATTGGGAGAATTGAATTATCCGAGACAAGGTCAAGGAAGCGAGAAGCAAGGACTGAGACGTACGATTAAGTACGTCGCAGGGACGAGCTTTGATGCTGACGTAGAGATTGTCCGGAGAAATCAATTCTCCGGAGCGTAAATTTCGTATTGTTCGGCGTGGTAATTGTTGTCGGCGCGAACGATGAGAGTCTTATTGTGAGCCTCTTCCAGCGCCTCAATCACACCAAAGT
>JBJMLZ010000164.1:0-15573 GCA_045805035.1 Bacteriovoracaceae bacterium | reverse complement strand
TCGGCCTGAAGCTGCAGCCAGAGGAGTGCGGTCACTTCCGCATCCGCCAGCGCCCGGTGATAAGCTCCGTTCACGTTGAGCTTCTTGAATTCCACCAGCGTCTGGAGCTTGTAATTGGCCACCTTATCGTAGATGCGCCGGGAAACGAGTAAGGAGCAGGCCATGCGCTCGGGCGCCGTCTTCCCCGCTTTCTGGAGCTCAAAATCAAGGAAGCGTTTATCGAAACTCGCATTGTGCGCGACGAGCGGAACATTTGCGATAAACGACGCGAGGTCCTTCATCGCTTTGGTATTTGTAGGCGCGTCCGTGAGCATGTCGTTGGTGATGCCCGTATAGGATTCAATAAAGGAGGGGATTTTCTTTCCCGGATTCATGAGCGTCTGAAAGCGATCCCTGATCCGGCCCTTCTCAATAAGCACGGCAGCGACTTCGATCGCGCGATCAGAACCCGGAGACAGTCCGGTGGTTTCAAAGTCGATTACGATGCATCTATCGCTCATTTAATTTAACTTCTCGCACTTAATTTTCTGATCGTTGATGGAAAGCTCGAAGGTGTTCCACATGGCATTTATTTTGTAGCCCAGGGAAAGGTCCATGGATTTCAGAACCGCGCCCTCAGAGTTCACGGTGATCTCCATTGGCTCTTCCGCGCCGGTTTCATCGAGCAAGGAGTAAATGTTCTGGGTATGCTTGATCCCCGCAAAATAAGTTGTCTGCACCCCTTGAGAAAGCGCGTAGTCCCCGCACTTGGCGATGATCTTCGATTCGTCCGCGAAAGCTGAGTTGATGAAGGAGAATGCGATCGCAAAAAGGATGAATTTCATGGGGGCCTCCGGTTTGCGGGAATTATATCGCCCGGAAGGTTTTCACTGGGGAGAAGGGGTAAAGAATTCACGCCTGTAGAAAACTTCGACAAATCTTGAGGTTCCAAATTGGCACCTCAAGATCTTTCTTGTCATTAATTTCATGCACATACAGCAAGATTGCATATCTTTTTGTATATACATATTATAAATCTATGAAAAAAAAGAAGAAGCAAAATCAAATTAGAAAACCTCTACCTGACCTTTCATTTATGTATGGCTTTGCAGGACTAAAAAAAATTCCATTTGAGAGAATGCCAAAAGATAAATCAATCTCTCTCCGATTAAGTTCTGAACTTCTAGACGTGATAAAAGAAAAAGCAGAAGAGGATGGCCTTGATTATCAGAAGTGGATACGGTTCGCGATCGAAGAAGCTCTAGGCCCAAAAGCTTTCAAAAAAGAATTCTAATCAAATCTTTTAGCGCTTTTATTCCCGTTTAATACGATTTGAAATAGATGATTCCCATGGATATCCTAAAAGTCATCTTCACTATTCGGGGTCACAATGTAATGTTGGATTTTGATTTAGCCACACTTTACTGTGTGCCTACGAAACAATTTAACAAAAGTGTGCAGCGTAATCTCGAACGATTCCCTCCTGATTTTATGTTTCAACTTAGTGAAGATGAAGTGAAGTCTCTCGGTCTTCTGAAGAATTCACATGGCGGAAGAACAACTCTCCCCTATGCATTCACGGAGAACGGCGTAGCTATGCTTTCGAGTGTTCTCAGGTCTCCGCAAGCGATCCAGGTCAATATTGCTATTATGAGGACATTTACGCGTTTGCGGGCCCATCTCCTAAAAGACGTCAGCCAAAGGGACGAGCTTTCAGAATTAAAAGACGATACAAACAGAATGTTCAAAGTTGTTTTCGACAGGCTCGATTCTCTCGAGGAAACTCTGGAACCAAAACTCTCTCCTCGCAGAAAGAAAATCGGCCTGAAATAAAAAACCCCCGCCGAAGCGAGGGTTCTTTTTATAATTCAAATCTTACGATTAGAAATTACTTGAGGTGCTTCCCGATGAGTGAAGCGAGTTCGAACATAGAAACTTCGTTCTTGCCGAAAACTTTTTTGAGTTTTTCGTCAGCGAGGATGTTGCGCTTGTTCTTAGGGTTCTGAAGGTTGTGCTTACGGATATAAGCCCAAAGTTTCTTCACAACTTCAGTACGAGCAGCAGCGCCTGCGCCGATAACAGCAGCAAGGTCAGCAGATGGAGTGAGAGCTTTCATGAACGCAGCGTTTGGCTTGCGAGCAGTCTTAGCTTTCTTTGGAGCAGCAGCTTTCTTAGCTGTAGCTTTTTTTGGAGCTGCTGTTTTAGCAGTAGCTTTTTTAGCTGTTGCTTTCTTAGCAGTTGCTTTTTTAGGAGCGGCTTTCTTAGTAGCTTTCTTGGCTTTTGCCATGTTGTCCTCCACAGACGTTGGTTTCGAGAGATTGCAGTCTCTACTTGGTTTAATACTTACTAGGATAAGTAATTCGTTCTCACATTATCAATCATAATTTTCGTGGGGAAGTCAAATCTCCCTCGAGGCCCACTCGAGAGGGGGTACCCCCCACCCTCGAAGCACACTCTACTCTTCCTTCTTCTCACGTCCCTTCTCTTCATATTGTCTAAAGTAGTCCGGGGTCGCCACCGAGAGTGTCCAGTAGGCGTAGATCTCTCTCATCCGAGGGAGAATCATAAGAAATTTCCACTTCCAATTGTTATCATTTTCAGGTTTTACGAAGCTTTCCGCATAGTCGATGTGCTCACCGAGGACCTTCCACGTAGGGTCTTCCCACATGAGATGAACGATGGATTTGCGGCAGATTTCGAGTGAATTTTTCACCGTCTCACCGAACCTCTGCACCTCTCTCGGGTACACTTTTGCGAGCTCATCACGGACGATTAAATTTTTCAGCATCCCCTCTGATATCATCTGACATTTTCCAACATTTCCCCCTGTGAGGCGCTCATAGGTCTCGTCGGAGATGCGAGGGTCGACCACTTCCGCGATCCCCCAGTGGTATCTACGGGCGGCCTCGAGGGTCTCCTGCGGGATAATTTTCCACCCCTCCCAGATCTTCGGATTGTAGTTCTGGAGGTACTTTCCCTCGGATCCGAGGATGGTGATCGCGACCATCGAAGAAACGAGATAATCGTTCGTATAAATAAGTCTCGCGAGCTGGCGGACATCTGCCAGCGCATTTTTCATGTCACGGGTTTGGCGTCCGTGCATGAGGCGCAGGCGCGCCCAGCTGATCAAGTGAGAATACTCCGGCAGTGGGAGCGAAGAGATGTTCGGATGTTTTTTGGGATCGATCGCAGGATTGTTGAAGTCCGGTGCCCAGTAATCATACTTATGGAGTTCCTTCATCCATGAGAAATCGAGTGCCAGTTTTTTGAAGTCAGGTTCAAAGGCCACCCAATTGCGATTCTGGAGTTCGCGCTGAAGGTCCTTCGAAATGGCGAGGGTCGTGAGAAGTGGATTCAAGTAAGGGCCGGCGTCCGCAGTGCCCTTGGAACCTCTGAAAAAAGAAATGTCCTTCAGAAGCGCGCGGTCCGCGAGAAATTTATCCTGGTATTTGAGGATTTTTTCCTCCGGATTCTGGACCTCGTAATCGAGCTTGTATTTTTTCACCTCGACGTCCGGGAGTTTCATGGCGGCCATGACGAAAATAATGAAGACGATGAGACCCAGGACAGCGGCGACACGTTTGAAAGTTTCCATGAAGGAAATTGTCACCTTAGAGAGGCAGGAAGGCAATTCTCGGATTTCCACTCGCTGGTGCCGCGGGGGAAACCCATGGGGAAAGTGATCCCGGTCATGAGCTCGATCTCGGAAGGGTCGACTTCCCGCTCGGGAGTGGAGTTTTTCGGGTCGCGCTGGTGAAAGACATAGGCGCGGGTCTTCCGGGGCGGGGTTTCGTCGATGATGACTTTAAAAAACTGCTGGGGAATGGTGAGGCCCGATTTCAGGGTCGGATCGTTCTTGGTGAAAATGGGGCCGGTGATAATCGTGAGGCGCTCTTCCCCGCACGCCCACTGGCGGACCATGCCCTCGAGAACAAGCCAGGCGCCGCGGTTCAGGAGTTTGGTCTGCGGGGCGATGTTGGACATGACGAAGGTTTCGTCATTGGCCTCCTGAGAAAAGGAAAAATCCCGCGCGGGAGCGAGATGCCCGCGATCGTAGCCGGTTTTTTTATATTCATCGGAGGTGGCGTACGGAAGACCGGATTTCACGAGAATCGGATCGGGATGGAAGTGGTCTTTGCGTTTCCCGAGTTTCGTCATGAGAT
Source organism: Bacteriovoracaceae bacterium (assembly GCA_045805035.1). GTDB lineage: Bacteria > Bdellovibrionota > Bacteriovoracia > Bacteriovoracales > Bacteriovoracaceae > Peredibacter. Next base: position 11,431 of record JBJMLZ010000164.1, on the reverse strand, counting down.
TTTTTTTCTCGAGGGTATACTCGACGTAGCGAGGAAGGCGGAGTTCGGGATCGTAATGAACGGTGAACCACGTGTGATTAAGGTCGACGAGTTTTCCGTGCTTCCTGGGGACAGTGGCACAGGAGACGAGAAAAAGAAGAACGAGGAGCCGGGCCATCGCCTTAGCTTGCGACCTGGTCTTCTTCGATCGTGAGCTTGGCGATTTCTTCGTAGCGCTCGATGATCTCGTTGATGATGCCCTTGCACCCCACGCCGAGCATGGAGTTGCGGACAAAAAGAGCGGCTTCGGTTTTCATCTGTTCGCCCGGTTCGAGCATGCAGATTTTCTTTCCGTTCACCGGCATGTGGAGGAAGTTACGGAGATCGATCTTACAGAACTCCCAGAATTTGGCGTGAACTGAGTTCCGAAGAAGCTCATCCACATTCTGGCCGTTGTATTTTCCGTAGTTCAAAACATGGTAGATTTCCGGAAGCGGAAGATATTCGTTGCCCGCGTTCACTCGCGCGTGAATCTCGCGCATGAGAGTGACATTGAGGACGTTTTCAAGAATACGGAGGTAGCTTGAAGCAGTCTTGTTCATGTCCTGAGCGAACACGCCTTCTGCCCACATGATTTGTTTCTGAATGAGAGCGGGAAGCTTTTTGAAGTTTTTGTGGGGGATCGTGTAAGTGACTCTCTCGCGATTTTCCCAGCCTTCCGTTGATTTATCGACAAGGTAAGCATTCCCCGTCACCATGCGCTTCTTGTTTTTGTACTTGGTGAAGTATTGCTCGGTCGCGCGGTCTTCCACAATAAGCGGGAAGCGGATGGCGCCGGTCTGCGGAGAAAGAACCTTCACGTCCGTGCCCGGATAGAAATGATTCTTGATTCCGAGTTCGGCGATTTTAATTTTCGTTGACTGCGAGTCGGCACAGATAAGATCCATGTCCGTGACCTTGAACCAGATCTCCACTTCTTCGTTATCGTAAACCGAAAGCGTTTCATTTCTCGGCGGACGATCCGTGGTAACCTCTTCAACTTTTGCGATCCAGAGATGAGTGAAGTCTGAAATGAAGAGCACGGTTTCGTTATTGTCTTTTTTATTTTGCTCGATGACTTCCTTGAAGTTTCCCACGTTGAGCGAATCAAGTGACATCGTCTTTTTGATTTTGCCCCACCACAAGTGCGACATGTTGTTTTTCAACACGTGATAAAACTCATGCGCCTGCGTAGGATAATCACTGACTGGTTTAATCAGTGGGTTGAAGACGACGTAAAAATGGAAGGTCGAGATCATACTAATCCCCTTAAGATATATGCGTTTATTATCGTCGCCGTACGCAGTTTCCTTAATGGGAATTGATTGCCGAGGTCTTGATTTCGGGGGTTTGGAAAGATGATTTTCTCTTCATTTGAGGGTCAGTGCAGCCGTGGCCAACAGCGAGGAAGAGAATCACCGGAATGAGGTACTTCAACATGCGCAAAGATTAAGTCCATTGGGGAAATTTGAAAACTTCTTTAACCCAAATCTTCCCTCAAGCCAGAGCGTGCCGGCCCCGTGGGTAGCGCAACCACCGTGATTTCACAGTAGGCTTCTCTAAACTTTATTGGAGGACCTATGAGTTTCAGCACAGCGATTTTTATTTCCCTTCTCCTTGTGGGTGCCTGCTCCAGTAACCACAAGCACGATCCTAAGAATCGTGAAGAGGCAGTGAAAATTCAGAAAACAGAAAACGCGCAGAAAGTGGTGACGGATATGTTCAGCGCCATTGATAAACGCGACTGGAAGTCTTACGAAAAATCTTTTGCGACGAGAACGGTTTTGTATCTGGAAGAGCCGCGCTTGTTAAAACCAAATGAGATGTCCGCCCAGGTGCGCCCTCTTTATGAATATTTTGAAAGCACCAAGCACGAAATGACGGACTTCAAGCTCGAAGAAAAAAACGAGCACACGGTGGGGACCGCGAAAGTTTCGAGCGTGTACTGGAAACGCGGAGACATCGCGAATGATTATGTGACTCTCGTCGGGAAATACGAGTTTGAGTTTGTGCCGGAAGGCGATCAATACAAGATCATGCGGATGCGTTTTATCCGCGATCATGTCGAAGGAAATAAACAGCAGATTAAATCAGCGCAAACGAAAATTTCTCTCGACCTGAATTATGAAACCCAGATCCTCGAAGTGCCTTCGCAAAACAAGAAGAGCATGAAGGCGTGGCTTTTCCTCCCGAAAAAAGCGGTTCATGATGTGGTGATCATCAATGGCAATATCGCCAACATCAAAGAACAGGGGCCTTATCAGTACGCGCGACTACTCGCCGCCAGAGGAATTGCAGCGATGGTTTTTGACTTCGTGAACTTCGGTGAGAGTGACGGGAACGTGAGAAACCTCGAGGACCCGGGCCAGAAGATCGAAGATTATCGCGGGATCGTGGATTACATTTCCCATCGTAAAGAGTTTGCGGCTGCGCGGATTTCCCTGAGCGGAATTGGCGCGAGTGCGGGATACGCAGCTGCCGAGGCGGTGAATGATCCGCGAGTGGATAGATTGCTTTTAATTGCGCCGTGGTTTCAGAATCCGGATCTAGTCCAGGCCCAGGAAGAAAAGTATCTCGATAAACTCAAAATGGCGCGTGAGGCGAATCATCGCTTCCAGCAGGACGGAGTCATCAGTTATATTCCGGTCGCAAGTTTTGCGGATCGAAATGCCGTTCTCACTTCGAATAAACCTTCCGAGATTGATTACTACACCAACCCTGACCGCGGGAATCTTCCGCAGTGGCGCAATCGCTTTGCGACGATGGGATGGATCTCCTGGCTGAACTTTGAATCGACCTCGGCGGCATCACGTGTTCGCGTGCCTACGCTCATTGTTCACAACGGCCGCAATTATCAGGAGGGTTTGAAAGAATTCACCGAGCGCATGCGGATGAAACCGGAAGCGCACGAACTCAGTGCTGCGCTTTACGATTTCTATGATCATGAGGATACGATGAAGCAGACGGTGGATCTCATGGAAGGATTCCTCAATCCTTCGCGCTCAGACACCGGAGTGACTTCACTCTAGGACTGGTTCCAACACACCTGAGAATTATTTCATACTTGTAATTTTTAACAATTCAGCACACCTGGAAATCTCAGGTGTGCTGGAACCTACTTAGGTTCTGAACACGGTCGGGCCTCGATGAGTTCGATCGACTCGCGATGACCTTTCTCCGAGGCGGGCCCCAGAGTTTGCGGTGGGTATTCAAAAATTCCTTCGAGGTTGGAACTACTCGTGCGCTTTCTCAGAAAAATAATTCCACTGATCCAGCTTGATGGCATGAATGGGAATTTTTGCTGTGATTGCCAGGTGAGATCGAGGTGCTCTTTGTTCATTGCGATCTGCATGCGAAAAAACATGTGATCGAATGAAGATATTTTGGCAGGAGCGGTGATCTTATAGGTTCCGCAATCAAGTGCGAATGCAGGTAACGTCAGAAATAATGAAAGCAATAAAGTCTTCATCGGGCCTATTCTAGTCGATGTGCGCTTTCCGGTGACAAGAGCAAAAATTTTACAGATCGCAGGATAAAGTTGAAGGGGCAGAGGGTGCGCAGCCCATGAGCTCGCGCACCGTCTTGTCATTGGCCATGAATTCAATCCGTACGCGACCGGAAGGATGAGTGCCACCATAAGGGTGTCCACAGAAATAGGCATAGGCCTGGCGCATTTTCTGAAGAAGAGATTCCTGCGAACGATCGGACTGACTTTTGAGAAGGTTCACGAAAGCTTTTCGTGCCCAATAGTCCGCGCTCAGTTCTTCCATTTCTGCGCCAACGAGTTGCTGAGTAGTCGGTTCCGTGTCCCCATCCATCCAGTCATCGCGCTTTTTCAGTTCAGTGACATATTCTTTAACCAATCCTTCACTTCGGCCCACCATGCAACTGGTGATCTTCTCATAAAGCTGAGGACGCCATTCATACGACATCACGTGTGAGAGCTCGTGACCAACCACCATCGAGATCCGGGTGGTGAGATCGTACTCGGGAGTATTCGGGAATGTATCCAGAAGGCCATCACAAATGACGACGATGGGATTGAGGGTGCGCTTGTCATTGTCATCCGTTTGATTAACGAAAGCCTTTGGCGATGTGAGATCACCTCCACAAGCACTGTAGATTTCTTTTTCAATAGTATCTGAAGTCGTTGCACTAAATTTGGAAGTGAAGAGTTCCTTTTTAATCTGAGAAGCGGTGACAATGCGGGTGCGATCGAGCAAAACGTTAAATTCCGCTTTTGAGTCTTCAGGCAAAGTCGAAGCGCCGATCGCCTGACGAAGATTGGCAATGACGGTTTGTGTGTGGGCGCCAATTTCTGAAGTCCTTGGTGAGGTATAAAAACTTCCGGTTTTCTTTTTTCCCAATTCTTCGGCGCGAGCGAGCTGATGATCACGATGAGTCGATAGGTCACTGCAAATTGTAGTATAGGGATCACGACAAAAATTTTCCGCATGATCGCATCGAACTGCGGGCGCCGGACTATTCAGTGCCTCACTGTATCCGGATAAAGTTTCCGCGAGAGGAGCAGGTTGATCCTTCGCAAAGAGATTCGCCGAAATTAAAACCACAAAAATCCAGACTGTCATTGCCCTCTCATCGGCGTAAACAGCAGGAAACTAAGGTGCCCTGACCGGTGACAAGAACTCTCAACTATGTTGAGATTGTTTTCGCATGCGTGTCACTCCAATCGTAAGAATTATCACCTATATCAATATCCTCGTCTTCCTGATGTGGTTCGGCTGCGTCTACGTAAAAGGTGGCCCGGAATTCATGATGGCGAACTTCCTTGTTAGCTGGGAATCGCTTATCGACGGGAGATGGTGGACGCTTGTGACTTCTGCGTTCTCACACAACATGATCCTTCACATCTTCATCAACATGTTCGTCCTCCGCGGATTCGGAACGATCATGAGTATCGAGATGGGCGTGAAAAAATTTGTGATCTTTTATCTTCTCGCCGGAATCAGTGGCGCTCTCACTCACTCACTCGTGAGTAACTTCTGGATGAATCAACCGGAGCTGCCCGCACTCGGAGCTTCAGGAGCTATCGCCGGCATCATTCTTTATTTCAGTCTCGTTTTTCCGGAAGAAAAAATTCTTCTTCTCGGGATCATTCCCGTACGCGCGATGTGGGGAGCTGTGATTCTCGTCGGCGTGGACGTATGGGGACTTCTCGAACAAACGCGCGGTGGAGGAACTCTCATCGGCCACGGCGCTCACTTAGGCGGAGCTGCCATAGGAATTCTATGGTTCCTCGTGACCGCTGCCACAAAGAAGCGTCAGTTTTAAGTATTTTTCGCTTATTTTATTGATACGGACGATTCTTAACCTGTGAGATTTCCGTTAACGATTTCCGCTCTCATATACTCCTCTCAAGCCCATCAACTCACTTCAGGAGGTAGGACGTATGCAGACAACCGGTAACTCAGATGTGCTGAGATACATGGTGGAGCTAGAGAACTTCTCCCCAGGCCTTTTTATGTTTCTTATCACTCACATCTAACCATTGAAGACCGGCCGCTTGTTTCTACAGCGGCCGCTTCGTTTTTTACGGTTTTGTTTTCTTCACCAACTCCCGAATTTCACCTTCCGTCATGATTCGCGGTTCAACGTGAGCGTCGGCGAGATCACCCTTGAAGATCGCCTCTGAGCCATCGTCTTCCGAGCCAATCGACACGCGATTGGAAATCGTGTCCGCAGTTACGGGCTGAGTGAAGTGGTATACCTCGTGAGCGGATGGAACGGGATTTCCATTCACATAGAACTTCATTTTCTTATTGGTGTAATCAATGGTGAGAGCGACGTGCTGCCATTGATGGGGCCTGATCGCATTTTCTACCGTCGTGATCCGACTTAACTCTTCTTTGTCACCCGCACGCGCAGTGGACATAAGGACACCATTTTTTGCCAGAGTCATACTCGCGCGCGATTTCCATGGCAGACTATCGCCGCCGACGGAGAAATCAAACAGATCCTGATTGTCCTCTGAGAAATCATGCGGCCTCATCCAGATCGCGAGTGTCGCCTGACCGGTTTTCCGGAGCACATCTCCCGCACCTTCCACCATGTAATAGGTTCGCTTCACCACCCGATGACCGGTGCTGATCGTAAGCGTTTTATCTGTGGTGGTTGAACAGGAGACCAGAATGAAGAGTAAAAAAATGATTTTGTTCATGGGACGGAGTCTATCGGGCTTTAGGGAATAATGCGTATTGTAAAGTTTGGGCCTGCGGGGAAATTATGATAGCGTTTGCGCATGCAAAAGAAACTCGTTCCCGATTACATTGAAAAGCTCGAAGTTTACCAGGCGGGGAAACCCATCGATGAGCTCGCGCGCGAGAAAAATCTCACGAAGATCACGAAAATTGCGAGTAATGAAAATCCGCTCGGGCCTTCGCCGTTTGCGATTCGCGAAATGACCAACGCTTTGTGGGACGTGCACCGCTATCCGGATATGCACGCGCATCAGTTGAAGGCAGCGCTGTCAGATCTTTATAAACTGAAACCGCAAAATATTATTCTCGGTAATGGCTCCGAAGGCATCATGGGCTACATCGTGCGTGCGTTCCTCCAGCCGAATGAAGAAGTGGTGACGAGTGAGAATACGTTTATTGGATTTTTGATCCTCGCCAAATCCGTGGGCGCGAAGTTGATCCAGGTGCCGAGAAAGGCCGATTACAAATACGACGTCGAAGCGATGGCAAAAAAGATCAACGACAACACCAAGATCGTTTACGTCGCTAACCCGGATAATCCCACCGGCACTTATATCACGAAGGAAGAGTTCGATTTCCTCATGAAGCACGTGCCTTCCCACACCATCGTGATCCTCGATGAAGCTTATTTTGAATTCGCGCAAGGAACTCCGGATTATCCGGACTCAATGAACTACCGCTATGACAACGTGATCACTCTTCGCACGTTCTCGAAGGCCTATGGCCTTTCGGGGATTCGTTGCGGTTATGGTTTTGGTCACGACTATCTCATCTCGAATCTTCACAAGGTGAAGCTTCCGTTTGAGCCGTCACTCATTGCTCAGAAAGGTGCGTTCGGTGCGCTCAGTGATGTGCCCCACCTTCAGCGCACACTTGAAAACAATCGCGAGCGCTACGACGAGCTCTTCAATTACCTTCGTAAGGAAGGCTTTACTCCGATTCCATCGGTGACGAATTTCATCACGATCAAAACGGGTTCGGAAGAAGCGAGTCTTTTTCTTTTCAACGAACTATTGAATCACGGAGTGATCATACGTCCGCTTCGCGCGAACCTCATGCCGGATCACGTGAGAATTTCTCTCGGAACCAAAGATGAGATGGCGCATTTTTATTCGGCGATGAAAGACGTTCTTCCCCGCTACAACGAGAAGTTCAGGAGAGCGAAATGAAAGTCTGTACCTACAAACGCACCGGCCCTCTCGGGGAGATGAAACGCCTCGGACTCTTTGCCGATGATAAGACCATCATCGATGTGAACCTCCTGTGGCAGACACAATTTGCGCGCGAGGGTTTTTACGATCCGGAAAAGCGCGCTGAACTTTTCGCGCCGAAATCGCTTGCGCAATTTTTGCGCGTTCATCAGGACGCAGCAATCCCGATGCTTCACGACACGCTTGAGCTATTTAAAAAGCTCGGCAAAGGTGGCGTCGAGATGAAGGACGTGGGATTTGCGGCACCACTCGATGAAATCGCCATGTATCGCGATTTCTACGCTCACGAGAAGCACGTGAAGAAGGGCTTTGAGAAAAGAAACGAGCCGGTTCCTCCGGCGTGGTATGAGATCCCTGCTTATTACAAGGGCGGTAACACTGGCTTCATCGGTCAAGACGATGTTGTGCCGTGGCCGTACTATTCGCAGCAGCTGGATTACGAGCTCGAGCTCGGAGTGGTGATCGGCCGTGACGGAAAAAACGTCAAAGCAAAAGATATCAAGAAACATATTTTCGGTTTCACCATCCTGAATGACATTTCCGCGCGCGATATCCAGAAAAAAGAAATGTCGATTCGTCTCGGGCCCGCTAAAGGCAAAGACTGGTGCTCCATCATGGGCCCCGTGATTGTGACCTTCGATGAGTTCAACTATGAGGAGCCGAATCTCAAAATGACGGCAAAGGTGAATGGAGAACTCTGGTCAGAAGGCATGAGTGGAGATTCGAATTATTCCTGGGGCCAGATGATCGAGCACATGGGCATGGAAGAATGGATTCGCGCCACGGATTTCATCGGCTCGGGAACAGTCGGCACGGGTTGCGGACTTGAGCTCGATAAATGGATCAAGCCGGGTGACGTGGTGGAACTTTCCATCGATAAAATCGGGACGCTGAGAAACAAAATCGGTGCTCCCAACAAGAAGGACTAGTTTATGGCAGAGAACTTCAAGGCTTCCGGCGTTTACACCAAACAAGCGCACGTAAAAATTCCTGAGGGAACCTACGAGGAAGAGCACGGAAGAAAAGGTTTCTTCGGGCGCGTTTCTCATCTCTATCGCCAGAACATGCCAACGGGTTGGACGAAGATTGAAGGCGAAATGAAGCCGCACAATCTTCCGCCGCTGTTTGATCGCCCGGAGCTGAAAGACAATCTCGTGAAGATGCTCTTCAACAATGATGTGGAAGTTTATCTCGGCACACTCACCAAACAATTCGATACGTTTTTCCGGAACGCAGACATGGATGAGATGTATTTCATCCACGACGGCGAAGGAAGAATGGAAACGACCTTCGGTCATATTCCGTTCACCAAAGGTGATTACATCATCATGCCGAGAGGCACGACTTATAAAACGTATTTCACGAAGCCTCTGAAGATTCTGAAAGTCGAATCGAAATCAGAATTTGAGGAACCGACGCGCGGGATCCTCGGCCCGAACGCGCTCTATGATCAGACTGCGAAATTTGTTCCGGAAGCTGCGAAGGGAACGGAGCAGGCGAAAGAATATACTATTGAAGTTCGTCATCGCGGAAAGATCACCAAGGTGACTTATCCGTTTAATCCTCTGGATGCGGTCGGCTGGAAAGGATCGCTCTATCCCTGGAAACTTTCGATCTACGATTACTGCCCGATCACTTCTCATCGCTATCACATTCCGCCATCGGGACATACGACGTTTGTGGCGCAGAACTTTGTGGTGTGTTCATTTGTCGCGAGACCGCTTGAGCACACTTCCGAGGGCGTTTTAAAAGTTCCCTTTTTCCACAGTAACATCGACTACGATGAGATTCTTTTCTATCACCAGGGAAATTTCTTCTCGCGCGATAACATCGATGCGGGTGCCATCACTTATCATCCGCAGGGAATTCACCATGGGCCGCATCCCAAGGCCTTCGCCAACGCTAACAAGAATGAATTCACGGATGAGTTTGCGGTGATGATCGATGCGAGAAATCCACTCGAAGTTTCGGAAGAATTTAAGCGCCTCGAGAACAAGGATTACTGGAAAAGCTGGATGACCAGGTAATCCGAGTGCGATTGTCCGGTTAGTCTTTCCTACTTTAAGAAAATTTAAAGCGTGCGAGAATAAGTCATTCACTTTTATCAAGGATGACTATGAAGAAGTTTCTCTTCCCGCTTCTCGCTATGCTTGCAGTTCCTGCATTCGGTGCCGACATCGACATCGGTGACATCACTTCCAAAAAACAAATTGAACAAGTGTCCAACGAGTTCGCAGTGAATTTTTCTCATACTGCAGTTGCGGCCCCGGAAACCGATGGTCTCTGGGGTATTGAAGTCGGCGTCGTGGGTGGCTCGACCGGAACACCGAAGTTGAAAGACCTCGTGAACGAAGCCGGCGGAGACGGCTCTGATTTTAAGAGCACCTATCACGCGGCGATGATGGCGCGTGCTCACTTCCCTCTCGGTTTCTTTGTCGAGGTCACTGCACTTCCGCAGAGAAAGATCAGCGACGTCGACGTGGCCTCGCGCTCACTGGGTCTCGGCTGGAACCTCGGCGAATTCACCAAGCTTCCCTTTGACCTCGCGGTCGGGGCCAACTTCTCGAGCGACGAAGTTTCCTTCAAGCAGGACATCAGTAACAGCACTGGTAGCGGTGCCGCGAAGATTTCCGTTGATTCAAAAACGCGCGTCCTCTGGACCGGTGTGAGTAAGACCTTTATGTTCTTCACCCCGTACGCCAAGATCGGCGTGGCCCACACAGAATCGAAAGCCGATGTCGATGCCAACGGGACGGTAACTGTGTTCACGTACTCAGGGAAACAAAGTGAAAAAGTTTCCACCGATGGCGGTTATCTCGCCCTCGGCGCAAACCTCCAGTTCGCATTCTTGAAGCTTGGATTTGAGTTCTCACAGACGAACACGGTGAAGCGAGCTTCCGGAAAAATTTCTCTGGATTTTTAAGAATAAAGATAGATGAAAAAGAAAGGCCCGCTTGCGCGGGCCTTTTTATTTGTTATTGGTTGGTAGTTGAGGATGAAGAAAGTGGTTCTGATCGTGAAGAAGAACCCTTTTCTTCAATCAATGCTCTGGATGAATCATTGATCTCAGAATCGTCTTCTTTTCCTTTACACTCTTTAGGCTTGAAATAATCGATGACTTCATCAACAGAAGAAAACGTACGAATTAAATTGGGGCCAATTTCGATTTCAATTTCTTTAAACTGGACTGCAGATTCTCTTTTCACATCCTGGCTGAAACTCACTTCGAAGATTTTAATTTCTGGGTGGGAATGTTTAACACGATTGTCTTCAAGGTAATTAAGAAAACCTTTGAGGATGAGAGCTTCAGGAGAAATATCTTCTTCCCATACTTTTTGCCCACTCGAAACAAGATCCATCGTTCCATTGCCCGCGCCAAATCCATTCAAATAAAGATTCAAATAGGTCTTAGAATTTCCATTAATTTCCCAGCCAGCGCCGATCCAGGTAATCGGAGTTCCATCTTGATGATAAGGATTTTTCAAATTGTCCTGAACGAGTTTTGAGTTATAAAGCTTGTCTGCGTCTTTTATGACTCTGTTTTTAACTTCACTAAGTCTTTTATTGAATTCATCCCGGGCCTCGGACTTATACAGCTTGCAATACAAGCTTTGGGTACTCTCGGCGAAAGAAGAAAACGAAACGAACACGAGCATGGATAGGACAAGCTTCATAGATACTCCTTGAGAATTTGGAGTGTAAAAAGCAAACGGAATGCCGGCCCAGATGAGCTATATTCATTTATAGATGGAAAATCTGACTAGTTTTTAGACAGGTCGCTTACCTCTGGCCACATCTGCTTATTGTAAATGAGCTTCTCAATCAGCATCAGGCGATTCACCTCAGACTCTTTTTCATTCACCGGAAGTTTCTTATCACCGGCAGGAATCGCGTGAAACACAATCCAGTCCTGTCCTTTCTCATCAGTCACAATCGAGTTGTGACCAGGGCCGAGCCACTGCGAATCACCTTTCAAAATCACAC